>RFVF01000100.1 GCA_009922615.1 Pseudomonadota bacterium | reverse complement strand
CCCTCACCCCAGCCCTCTCCCTCCGAGGGCGAGGGGGCGCGCTCGACCGCCAACGCCCCGCATGGAGTCCCGCCTTCAGGCGGCACGGCGTCCCCACCGCCTAAAGGCGGGACTCCCAGCGCGGCCCCTGCCGCCACAACACCCCCCAAGCCCGCCACTTGGAAAAACCTCCCGGCGAAAGACCCGTGGTGCCCGCCCGCCATCGCCGCGCAGGCTCCGGAGCTGCGCAAGGTCGCGGCTGCCGACGCCGTCGCCTTCGAGCGCGTCCTCCCCGGCTGGCGCGCGGCGGGCGCTTCGCGTCGCGGACGCATGCACGCCAACGGCGGCACGCACCGCGAGGATTCCCTCGCCTTCGATGCCCATGACCGCGCCACCGTCCTCTGCGTCTCCGACGGCGCGGGCAGTTGCCAGCACAGCCGCATCGGCAGCCACGTCGCCGCGCACCGCGTGGTGGAATTTCTTTTGGCTGCGACCGCCTCGGTGGATGCCTCCATCGCCGCCGACGCGACCAAGCTGAAGGAATTTCTCTCCGCGCGCGTGACCGAGGCCGTGCTCTGCGCCACCGATGCACTCCTCGACCTCGCCAAGAAATCCGGCTGCGCGCCCAAGGACTTCCGCTGCACGCTCCTGACTGCGCTGCACTATCGCGGCGAGCAACACGAACTGCTCCTCACGAACCAAATCGGCGACGGCGCGATTTGCCTGCTCCGCAAGGACCAGTCCACCGCCCGCCTCGGCGCGAGCGACAGCGGCACGCACAGCGGCGAGGTCAGTTGCTTCGTCCCCGACGACTGCGCGCGCGTGAAGGCCAAGGCCGTGGACTGCATCACGCCCGTCGAGCCCATCGAGTGCGTGCTCATATGCAGCGACGGCATCGAAGATCCGTTCTACCCGCTCGAAAAGCAGGCGGCGGCCATCTTCCGGCAGTATTATGCCGGCGTGGAAAAGCCACTGAAGGATTTCAAAGCGCAACTACCGCAGCCCGCGCCGCTCCTACAGGAGTCCGCTGCATGGGGACTGGCGCAATGGCTGGAGTTCGAGAAGCGCGGGGAGAACGATGACCGGACGGTGGCCGTGCTGCACCGGCTGCCAACGACAATTACTTTTTAGCCACAGATGAACCCAGATGAAACACAGATAGGAGGGAAGGAAATTGAGAAGGAGACCAGGAAGGCAGGAATGGGATGCCGGCCAAGTGATTCTTTGCTTCCTCTCCTGCCCTCCTGCTCTCCTTATAGAACTCTCCTGACCCCATCTGTGTTTCATCTGGGTTCATCTGTGGCCCAATAAACCTCCGTGGCTCTCCTCTCCAAACCTTCCTCCTCGCCACCGGCCCCGCCGCCGTTGCCGCCCAAGCTGCACCAGGCGTTCCTCCGTGCCAAGCTCACGGACGGCAGCACGGTGGAGTTCGACAGCGAGCCGCTCGCATCCGGCGGCGAGAAAATTGTCTTCTTCACCAAGGACAAGCAGCACGTTGTCGCGTTCTTCTACGGGCACGTCAACGACCCCGGCGAGCGGCGCCGGCGCTTGGAGAAAATCCTCGGCCCCTACAACCCGACCATCGGCGGCGCGCAGTCGGATTACTGGCGCAAGCATTTCTGCTGGCCCGTCGGGATCATCGACAACGACCCCAACCTGCCCGCCGACTTCATCAAGCGGCACAACCTCCACCGCCCCGTGCTCGGCGTCGTGGTGCCGGCGTATCGCAGCAACTTTTTCTTCAAGGACCGCACCGGCAACACGCGCGAAAAGAAGGGCCGGTGGTTCACCGGCGTGAAGTCGCGCAAGCTCGTGCCCGAGGACGAGCGCGGCAACCTGCTGCGTTACTTGCAGTGCAGTTCCGTGATGGCCAGCTCCGTGCGCCGCCTGCACTTCGCCGGCCTCGCGCACTCGGACTTGTCCCACAACAACGTGCTCATCGACCCCAAGCATGGCGATGCGTGCGTGATTGATTGCGATTCCCTCGTGGTGCCCGGCCTCGCGCCGCCGACGGTGATGGGCACGGCGGGCTATATCGCGCCGGAGGTGATTGCAGGCAAGAAGCAGCCGAGCATCGAGACGGACCTGCACGCGCTGGCGGTGCTGATTTACGAGAGCCTGCTGCTGCGGCACCCGCTGATGGGGCCGAAGGTGCGCAGCACGCGTTCGCCCGAGGAGGATGACTTGTTGAGCATGGGCGCGCAGGCGCTTTACGTGGAGCACCCCAATGACCCAAGCAATCGTCTCAAGCCCGCGCCGGAGATCCCCGCGTCCCGGCTCGGCCCGTATCTGGAGAAGCTCTTCATCAAAACGTTTGTCGTGGGCCTTCACGCGCCGCACCTGCGCGCCAGCGCGAGCGAGTGGGAGAAGGGTTTGCAGAAGACGCTCGACCTGGTGCACCCGAGTCCCGACGGACACAACTGGTTCATCGTCGCGCAAGGCCTGCCGCTCGAATGCCCGTTCAGCAAGCGCAAGCTCACTGCGCCCGTGCCCGTAGCGACGTTCTTGCGCCACATCAAGCGTCCCGGCAGTGACACGCTGGACTTCAAGGATGACGAGCACGCACTCACCGTCTGGAACGGCCAATACCTCTACCCCTGGCACGCGCGCTCCAACGTCTCGCCGCTCGACGCCAAACGGGACACCGTCGGTTACTTCACCTTTCACCAGAACAAGTGGTATCTCGTCAACCAGAGCAACGCCGACATGTTGCTGGTGGATCAGCCCGACTACCTCCGCCACGGCCACGCGGTGGAACTCACGCCCGGATTGCGCGTGCTGCTGTCACTGGAGGACGGCGGACGGCTCGCAGTGTTTGATTTTCTGACGCCATAATTTTCCGGCAAACGGCTTGCGTCACTTGAATGGAACCCTACACTCGCCGCGTCCCAGTCCGGCCAGTGTTCTGACCGGCAGGTAAAAATTTATGGACGAGCAACCTAAAATTCCGACGCCCGCACCCGTGCTCCTGCGGGAACTGAACTACAGCTTTACTCCGATCATCGTGTTCGTGATCGTCGCGCTCGCGGCCATTGTCCTATGGACCAAACGGCTGGGCCCCACCACGTTGCAGGCCGAAGCCGAGTCCGTCGATGTCATCGTCTCCAGCACCCAGCCCGGCGTGCTCGCCGAAGCCAACAAGGACATTCGCATCTTCTCCAAGGTCGCCAGCGGCCAGATCGTCATGCGCCTCGTCGGGGCCGACCCCAAAAACCCCGTGCCCCTCACCGCGCCCATCGACGGCACCATCACGAAAATCCACCGCTACCCCGGTGACACCAACGCCGTCGTCGCCGCCGGCGAGCCGATCATGACCATTACCGCGCCCCGTCCGGACCGGCTCATCGCCTTCCTGCGACAGCCGATGACCTTCGATCCCTCGCCCGGCATGAAGGTGCTCATCCGTCCCCGCGCCCGCAGCCGCAAGACCTACGAAGCCACGATCGATCGCGTGAGTCCGCAACTCGCCCCCATTCGTGGCCAGCTACTTCCCCCGGGCCAGCACCGCGTGGAGATGGGTCTGCCCATCATCGTGGAAAAACTCCCCTCCGACCTGCACCTCTACGCCGGCGAAATCGTGGACCTCACGATCTACCCGGGCGAAGTCACTGCGAAGTAAGCGGCCCGCCAAACTCCGCAGAGCCCGGTTCGTTCAAGGCTGGCGCTTCACGGCACACGCGTTGCCTTGGCCGTTTGCCGCCCTTTGATTCCACGGCGCCTTGGCCAGCAAAAGTCCCATGCCGCACCAATCGGCAATCGCTGAAAACGTCAGCCCGCCGCCCACGAACCAGGCCAGCGCCCGCGCCGGCGGCCAGAAAATCGCTCCCCCTAGCCCGAGCAACACCAGCAAGCCAGCCGCCAGCCGCACCTGCCGGTCGAGTGCCCACGGAGCTTGGGCTACCCGCTCCAGTGGCAGCCCCGCCTGTTCCCACGCGATCAAACCACCCTGCAACTGCGATACCGCCGGGAAGCCCAGCGCCGCCAGCTTCCGCGCCGCCACATTGGACCGCTGCCCGGAGCGACAGATGCATACGATCGGCCGGTCCCGCTCCAGTTCCCCGGCGCGCTGCTCAAGCTCCGCCAGTGGCAGCAGGTCCGCCAGCCCGATGCGCAGACCGGCAAACTCCACCGCCTCGCGCACGTCCACGAGCTGCAGCCGTTCGCCGGCCAGCAGCCGACGGTATAGCTCGTCCGGCGGCAATGCGGCGGGAAGTTTCGGGTTGGCGGCGGGCGGTGATTGCGGCATGGTTTGCATATCGTGAATTGACTATATGACTATTTGGTAATATGTCAAGCCCCCGCCAGAAAAAGCCAGCACCCAAACCGTTGTCAGCCGGCGCGCTGGAACTCATCGCCGCCCGCTTTCGGATGCTCGCCGAGCCCATGCGCCTGCGGCTGCTAAACGAACTCCGCCCCGGCGAACGCACGGTCACCCAACTCATCGCCGCCACCGGTGCCGGCCAGGCGAATGTCTCCAAGCATCTCGGCCTCCTCGCCGACGCGGGCATGGTCGCCCGCCGCAAGGACGGCCTGAATGTCTTCTACTTCATCGCCGACGAGTCGCTCTTCGCGCTGTGCGATCTCGTGTGCTCGCGGCTGCAAACCGAGCTGGCCACGAAGGCGGCGGCGTTTTCCCCCGCCACCAAACCCACCCGATCATGAAGCACTTCCTCGGTTATCTGCTCCTCTGCGCGCTGTCCGTCCAGGTGCGTCCGGCCGAATCTGCCCCGGACCGCGTCACCGCCGTGCCGGCGGAGGTCCGTGCGGAATTCAAGTTGGCAGACCACTACCAAAAGTTCATCAGCGCGGGCGGGCTGCCCGTGGTCGGCTCGGCGAAGGTCAATGACGTTTCCCTGCTGGAGGCACGGTTCCTCATCCTGCAAATGATCGGGCACCGGCCCGAGGTGCTGACGGCGATGGCAACAAACAAGGTTCGCTTCGCCATCATGGCGGCGAATGAGTTCACCACGGACATCCCGGAGCACAGCGACCTTTCGCCGAAGCTCTACTGGGACAAACGCGCGCGCGGCCTCGGAGCCAGCCGCACGCGCCCCGCCGTGAGCTGCGGCGAGGAGAACCTGCTCTGCCTGCCCGGCGACCCTTACGCGGCGGAGAACATCCTCGTCCACGAATTTGCGCACGCGGTGCACCAGATGGGCATCAATGCGCTCGACAAAACCTTTCAGGCACGGCTCCAGGCCACCTTTGACGCGGCGACGAAAGCGGGCCTGTGGAAAAACAAATACGCCGGCACGAACCCGAGCGAGTATTTCGCCGAGGGCGCGCAATCGTGGTTCGACACCAACCGCACCAACGACCATGACCACAATCATGTTCACTTGCGCGGGCAGTTGAAGGAATACGACCCCGGCCTGGCGAAACTCTGCGAGGAAGTCTTCGGCGACCGCGCGTGGCGCTACGCCCGACCTGCCGCGCGACAGCCAGCCTCGCCGCATTTTGCGGGCTTCGATGCGGCCAAGGCCGGGAAGTTCGCGTGGCCCAGGGAGCTGACCGAGTGGCAGGAGAAGTTCCGGCGCGGCGAAGTCACCATGGCTCCGGCCGACGCCATCGCCCTCGCGCCGCACACCGCCGATGAACAGCCCAGTTGGCGCTCTGCCACCGGCGGCGCCCGCGCGGAGTTGTATTTCCAAAACGCGCGTCAGGAGCCGGTGCTGCTCTTCTGGGTGGACAACGAAGGCGCGCCCCACTACCGCTCCAAACTGCGCCCGGCCGAGCACACGCAGATGACTTCCTTCGGCGGCCACCTCTTCCGCGTCACCGACGAGCAGACCAACACCCTGCACTACTTCATCGCCGCCCCGAAACCGGGGAGCGCGGTCATCAAGTAATCCGCCTACCGCAGTTGGACCTCTGGCGTTGCGTCCTCGGCGGCTCAACTTCGCAAGCCGGAAGGAGCACCGCGGCGAACCAGATCTTAAAGTTCCCCCGCCAGCACGCGCACGGCGGCGGCGCGGATGCGACCGTCCTGTGCGCCGAGCAGCTTGGTTTGCAAGTCAGTCGTCGGCAGGTTCAAGGCCTGGTGAATCCAGAGCGCGGCGAGCTGTTCCTTCTCGGTCTTGAGCGTCGCGGTCCATGCCTTCAACTCGGGCGCGACGGCGGCGGAACCTTTCTCAACCAACAGGCGCGTGGCTTGCGCGTTGTTGAAATGGTTCGGTGAAAGCAGTTCGTTCAACAGCGCCTTGGTGCTGGCCTTGGCGAGCGCGGGATTCTTCAAGGCACTCCTCCCCTTCACGCTTACGCGCCAGATGCGGCCGTGCTCGCGGTCGCGGCGTGGGTCGCGGAAGTCCACCTCGCCGTGGTTGATGATGGGGTTGCTCCAGTCGGCGATGTAGAGCGCGCCGTCGGGGCCGAGCTTCACGTCGATGGGCCGGAAGGTGTTGTTCGAGGTGCGGCAGATGTCGACCTCCTGCTTGGTGATGTAGGCCGCGCCCTGCTCGGTGATGCTGAACGAGGTCACGCGGTTCGCGCGGAAGTCGCACGTCACCATGCGGCCCTGCCAGTCGGCCGGGAAATGCTGGCTGCGGATGATTTCGAGGCTGGCGAACTTCGGATAACCGCCGGGGCTGACACTCGGGAGGATGCGCCGCGCACGGGCGTAAGTCACATACATGCCGCCGGGCAGGCCCCAGTTGATGCCCCCACCGCCCGCACCGTCGGTCATGAAGCTCTGGCCGAACTCATCGAACTGGTGACCCCAACTGTTCACCCAGCCCTTGAAGACGACTTCCAATTTCTGCGACGCCGGCTCGAAGCGGAAGATGCCGCCCGAGCGCAGGCGCACGACGCCGTGGGGTGTCTCGACCTCGCTGCGGGTGTAGATGGACTGGCTCATCCACAGGCGACCGTCCGGGCCCCAGCGCAGCGTGTGCAAGTTGTGATGCGTGTCCTCGGTGCCGAAGCTCGAGAGGACGATGCGCTTCTGGTCGCCGACGAATTTCTTCGGGTCAGTCTGCTTGAAGTGCAACAGCTCCGTGCTCTGCGCGACGTAGCAACCGCCGTCGCCGGGGATGACGCCGGTGGGGATCAGCAGGCCCTCGGCGAAGACGGTGTGCTTGTCCGCCTTGCCCGCGCCGGTGGTGTCTTCGAGGACGATGATTTTGTCGTGTGCAGCCTGGCCGGGTTCAATTTGCGGATAGACCTCGCTGCTGGCGACCCAGAGGCGGCCCTGCGGATCGAAGTTGATCTGGATGGGCTTGGCCAGATGCGGGTTTTCGGCCCAGAGCGTGACCTCAAGACCCTCGGCCACGGTGAACTCGGGCGTGGGTTGCGGCGTGTGCTTGGCGGCGGCGGCCTTGCCGAGCAACGCGGCGGGCTGAAGCTCGGGACCGGGCTTGAAGCTGGCGTCGTTCAAGTGCTTGCACAGCTCACGAATCTTCTTCTCCTCGGCGGCGATGAGCGGGTCGAACTGCGGCATCTCGACGGCGTTCTTGCCCTGCTCGCGTTTCCGAAAGCCGAAGATGTAGGCCATGTTCGCCGGGCGCGAGCGGTGGAAGTAGAACTCGTTTTTGCGGAGGATGACTTGGCGGAGGGGTTCTGAAGGTGCAACGGCTATCCGAACCAGCCCTTGCAGCCCGGAAGCCAATCCAAGTTGATGTTGAATCCTGACAGCGACTTGTTTGTAGCCCTCTTGAGTTAAGTGAATCCCATTCTCGGTAATCGCAGGCAACGGCTTGGTTGGGCGTCCGCCGATGTTCATCGTCAATCCCTGAGGCGTCGGCGCTTCCAGCGACAAATCAACGAACGGCACCTTTCGGTCAGATGCGATGAGGCGAATGACTGCGCTGGTCTTCTCAATCTGCTCATTGTGCTTCGTCGGGTCCGGCAGCGGGGCGGGCAATTTCTCGTGCTTGATGGGCGACAGCAGAACAAACCGGCACCCCGGCGAAATCTTCTCAATCGCATCCAGCAGCCGGTTGTAGTCCTCCTTGAACTTCGGCAGGCCCGCCTCGCCTGCGAAGGACGCCGCCATGCCGTAGCCGATGAACGCCACCGTCGGCTTGGTCTCCTCGATTTGTTTCTGAAGCAGCTTCCACGCTTCGCCCTCTGGCTCGTTGCCCGCCTGCGTGAGCGAGAGGCCCAGGCGCGACTCGCCATTGGGCAGGTCCGCGCTCCAGCCGAGGTTGCGGAAGGTGACGTTGCGGTCCGGGAAGCGCGTGGTGAGCATCAGCTCGATCCAGCCGTAGTGCTGCTCACGCTCGATGAGCGTGTCGCCCAGGAAGATGACGCGGTCGCCGTCCTTCAGCTCGAAAGGCGCGGCGGCGCGGGCTGAAACGGCGAGGAGCAAGGCGACGGCAAGGAGCTGTGTGAGGCGACGCATAAAATGAGAGGTCGTGTTAGCCACGGATTGAAGGCCGATGAAACACGGAGTCGAGTCCGGTTTCAATCCAAACTCCGAAGTTCAGCCACGAAAGGGCGCCGCGAACACCCGTTCAGGTCCAACCATCTTAAAACGAGGGTTTTCGGCGGCTGTTCCGGCCCTTCCCAGCCCGGCGAAGCCGTGGAGGATGGCTGATTGGGGTCTAAAAATGACTGCGCGGGGTCAAAAAACCATTTTGTGAGCCCAAAAAATGATTGAGCAGGCCCTAAAAGTCATTCCGTGAGCCCTAAAAGTCATTTTGCAGACCTTAAAAATGGTTTTGTGGGCTCTAAAAACCATTTTGTCAGACCACAAAATGCCTGCGAGGTGCCTAAAAATGACTCCGTGGCTCCATAAAATGACTGCGGGACACCGAAAAACGGCTGCGCGGCACGGAGGAAGGATGATCGAGGCAAAGGAATCGTTGCGCGACATCAGGCGGTGGCAAGTGAACATCCATCCGCGGCTGCGTCGTGCGGAGGAGGGCAACTTCAGCATCGCACAACGACTGCGCGGCATCTGGCCGGGGGATAATGGCGGAGGAAAGTGCTTGCCCGCTGCGGGTTCAGACCAGCTACAGTCTCGCAGAATATGAAACTGACCACCGCTCTCTTGTGTGCCGTAGTGTTGACCAGCGCCAGTGCTTGCCGGAAGAAGCCTGAGGTTGCAGTCACCGCACCGCCTGCCAATGCGGCCCCGACTGGAAATGAAGCGCAGATGGCCGCCTCCAACGCGTCAGTGCTGACCATGATGCTACAGGAATTCGAGGGAAAGAACGGCCGCCTTCCGAAGGATGTAAGCGAACTTTCGACGATCAAATCATTCGGGCCTGCTCCAAAGGCACCGGCCGGATTCAAGTTCGAGATCGACCCGGCGAAAAAGCAGGTCGTGGCTGTAAAGGAATAGCCAACTTCGATCCAGATTACTGCGGGACAACCACGGGCGCGGCCGGCGGGACGTAACCGGAATGCCAGATCCGTTTCCATAAATCTGGCAATTTGGTGTATTCGCAGTGTCCATCAAACATCACCGTGTTCACGCCCTGGCCATGCCGGGAGATGCACACTCGCTGCATGCCACTGGCGTTGCCGCCCCACAACGAGTGGGTGGGCGGGGCATCACCAGCCGTGACCCATGTATCCACCCATCCCCCATCGACGAACATTGGCTGGTTCACTGGATTTCCGTCTTCAGCGTTTCGCCAATAGTTAGCATTTTGATTCGCAGGGTTGGTCCGCTTTTGATACCAAGCATTGATAGTGTAGCTGCCGGTGGTCCCGCCAATGAAGCTTGCAGCACTCCCATACCAAGCGGCCAGAGACGGCCAAGGGTTTCCGGTCGGAGGTGGAGTGAAGTTGACTGGAAAACCATTGGCAGGGTCTGGCTTTGTGTTCGGGCAGAGCCACACCTTGTCAGCGGAAAGGCCGGAGTTGGATCGAAGTAACGGAATCCAAAAATTCTGATTGTTAATCGTGGGGGTAGGAGCCGGGCCGTCATAATAAGCCATCAGGCTGCCACCAAAGGTGTCCACATACATCTGCATGGACATTCCGAACTGCTTGGAGTTGTTGATGCACTGTGCGGCCTGTGCTTTCTGCTTTGCCTTTCCCAACGCAGGCAACAGCATTCCGGCCAGAATCGCGATGATCGCAATGACCACAAGCAGTTCGATCAGCGTGAAGGCAATCCGGGCGCGGACGCGGGGCGAGAAGAATTTCATGTTGCTACGTTTGACTGTTGGCGAACGTCTCTTGCACGCTGGCCCTTGTCAAGCGCGCCACGGGCAGCGCCCGCTCGTGACGGCTCCCCGCACCTGGTGTTTAGCGACATGACTCGCTCCGGCTCGGCAGGAGCCTCGCCCCGCCAGCCTCTGACCGCGCGTCAGTCAAACATCTTGCCCGGATTCAGGATGCCGTGCGGGTCGAGCACCTTGCGCAGCTCGCGGTGGACGCGCAGGGAGGCGGGGCCAAGGAACTTGGGCAGGAAGTCTTTCTTCGCCAGCCCGATGCCGTGCTCGCCGGTGATGGTGCCGCCGAGCCGGATGGCCTCGTCGAAGATTTCCTTGAACGCCTCGTGAACGCGGTGCATCTCGGCGTGGTTGCGCTCGTCGGTGAGGAAGGTGGGATGCAAGTTGCCGTCGCCCATGTGGCCGAAGGTGCCGACGCGCAGGTTGTATTTCTTCGCCACGACTTCGACGAAGCGGACCATCTTGGCCAGCTCGCTGCGCGGAACAGTGGCGTCTTCGAGAATCGTCGTGGGCGCGAGGCGGGCGAGCGCACTGAAGGCGCTGCGGCGGGCGGCGGCGAGCTTGGTGGCCTCGGCTTCGTCCTTCGCCACGCGCACTTCCATCGCGCCGTTTTTCTTCGCCAGCTCTACCATCTTGGCGGCCTCGTCCTCGACGGCGGCGGGGTGGCCGTCGGTTTCCATGAGCAGCAAGGCTTCGCAGTCGAGCGGCAGGCCAACCTTGGCGAAGTCCTCGACGCAGTGAACCGTGGTGCGGTCGAGGAACTCCAGCGTGCAGGGGATGATCTGCGCGGCAATGATGTCGCTGACGGTCTGCGCGGCGGCGTCCATCGCGCTGAAGGTGGCGACCATCGTCTTCTTGGCGGCGGGCTTGGGGATGAGTTTCAGCAACACCTTCGTCATCACGCCGAGGGTGCCTTCGCTGCCGACGAACAGATCCTTCAGGGAAAAGCCCGCGACGTCTTTGACGCACTTGTTGCCGGTCCACAGCACTTCGCCGTCGGGCAAAACCACTTCGAGGCCCATGACGTAGTTGCGCGTGATGCCGTATTTGAGGCCGCGCAGGCCGCCGGAGTTTTCCGCCACGTTGCCGCCGATGGTGGAAATCTTCATCGAGCCGGGATCGGGCGGATAAAACAAACCGGCCGCCGCCGCCGCGTCCGCAATGGCGAGCGTGGTCACGCCGGGTTCGACGAGCGTGGTGAGGTTGGCGCGGTCCACCTCGAGGATGCGGTTCATCTTCGCCGTGCACATCACGATGCAATCGGGCGAGGGCAGGCTGCCGCCGGAGAGGCCGGTGCCGGAGCCGCGGGTGACGACGGGCAGCTGGTTGGCGTTGGCGAGCCGCAGCACGCCGGCGATCTGCTCGGTGCTCGTGACGAACACGACGCAGCCGGGCATCTGGCTCATCGCGGCCGTGCCATCGAAGGAATACGGAATCAGGTCTTCCTTCGACGTGAGAACCTGATCCGCCCCGACCAGGGCGCGGAGTTGGGCGAGCGTGTTGGGCAGGAGCGGCATGGCAGAGTGACTAGACTTTAGTAATCAGTGGTGACTGGCGAGCTGATCGCTAATTACTTGCGGCGGCTATTACGGCTTCACCGTGACTTTGTTCCAATTGAGCTTGTGCCGCTTCGCATACGCGGCGAGCACCTTCTCGTTCTCCATCAGCACGGTGCGCACAACGCCGGAGTCGTCGGCGTAGCCAAATTGGGCGTTCGTGTCGGGGATGAGGTCGTGTTGCTTGTGGACGTAGGCGAGGGCGAAGGCGGCCTCGGCGACCACCACCAAGGGCAACTCCTTGTCCGCGCCCTCCGTGAAGTCCTCGATCACATCGGCGAGAAATTCGATCTGCTCCACCAGATGCGGGTATTTGGGCGCGTTGATCTGCGCGAACTCGATCTTGAGCATCGGCAGCTTCTTGTGGATGCCCTCCAGGATCTTCGGAGTGACCTGCGCGGCGCCCCGGTGAACGAACTTAACGATTTCAGCCATGCGCGAAGACTGTGGCAAAGTCACGGCCAAGACAAGCCGCGCGACAAACGCCTACTTCAGCAACAACTTCAACACGGCGGCAACTTCCGGCACGTTGGTCTCATTGAGCGACTGCTCGGCGAAGCGCGCCGTCACCTTGACACCATCGCTGACGACAGTGGTAACGAACGCCCGGTCGTTGAGGGCCCACGCGTTTGGCCCAAGTTTGTCCTCCGCGTAAAACGCGAGTGTGGTGGCCTCAAACTTCATCGACTGCTGCACCTTGGGCAGATACGCGCGGGTCTTCTCCGCGTCCTCGGTGAGCCACACCGCCACGACGTGCGTGTCCTTGGCCAGCGCGACCACCGCCTGGTCGAGCGCCTTGAGATAGCGTGCGATGGGGCGGTCGAACCTGTCCGCGCGGACGAAGACGTAAACGGTGGGCTTGGCTTTGCGGACGGTGGTGAAAGTAATTTTCTTCCCCGCATCATCGCCCGTCGCAGCCTCGGCCTTCAGCCCGGGCAAGTCACTGCCCACGGCAGGACCGGAGTCAATGGCCGCCCTTGCGAAACCGCTCATGGCCAGCACGGCGACGAGGAAAATCAGATTGCGCAGCATCAAGGCGGGTGGTTGAAGTTTGGCTGTCCGACATGGATTCGAACCATGACAAAGGCCTCCAAAGGGCCTTGTGCTACCATTACACCATCGGACAAACCGTGGCGGGAACCTAGCGAACTGAGGCGCACACGCAAAGGATTTTTCCGGCCGCACTTGGGGCTTTCTTTCGCCGCTCGGAAAACTATCTTCTCACCGGTTGCGCTGGCCGATGCCAGCCGCGTGTCTTCCCGCCACACCGTTCCCGCTTATGCGCCGCACCAAAATCATCGCCACGCTCGGCCCCGCCACGAGTTCGCCGGAAATCCTCGGCCAGCTCATGGATGCCGGCATGAACATCGCCCGGCTCAACATGTCGCACGCCCCGCATGACTGGGTGCGCACCACCGTGAAGCATCTCCGCGCCGCCGCCGAGGCTCGCAAGCGCTCCATCGGCATCCTCATGGACACGCAGGGGCCGGCCATCCGCACCGGCGACCTGCCCGTGCCGCTCGACCTCAAGCCCGGCGAGAAGTTCACCCTCACCGTGCGCGGCGAGAAGAGCGAGGAAGTCCAATCCGTGGACGTGAACTACGAGCACTTCGTCAATGACATCAGCGTTGGCGACGTGGTGCTGCTGGACAACGGCGCCATCCACATGAAGGTGCTCTCCAAGCACGCCAACCATGTCGATTGCGAGGTCCTCACGCCCGGCAAGCTCGGCAGCCGCCGCCACATCAACCTGCCCGGCGTCAAGGTCAGCCTCCCCGCGCTCACCGCGAAGGACATCGCGGACGTCGCGCTCGGCCTTGAAGTTGGCGTGGACTACATCGCGCTTTCGTTTGTGCGCGAGGCCAAGGACGTCATGCAGCTCCGCGCCCTCACCGAGGGCTCTAAGCACCGCCCGCAGATCGTCGCCAAAATCGAGGATCAATCGGCGGTGAAGAACATCGACGAGATCATCACCGAGGCGGACGCGATCATGATCGCGCGCGGTGACCTCGGCATCGAAGTGCCCTACGAGGAACTGCCCATCATCCAGCGCAAGATCGTCAAAATCTGCCTTCGCGTCGGCAAGCCCGTCATCGTTGCCACGCACATGCTCGAAAGCATGATCGAGAATCCCATGCCCACCCGCGCCGAGATCACGGACGTGGCCAACGCCGTCTTCGAGCAAGCCGACGCCATCATGCTCTCCGGCGAAACCACCGTGGGCAAATACCCAGTGAAGTGTATCGAGGTCTTCGACAAAATCGCGCGCCGCATCGAACGCAGCGGCAACGCCGGTTATCACGAGCGCGCCGAGCTCACCAGCCCGCGCCAGAAGCTCGTCAAAAGCGCCGTCGTCATGGCAGACCAGCTCCGCGCCGAGGCTGTCATCGTCTTCACCCGCCGGGGGGCGATGGCCCGCTACACCTCCTGGTTGCGCCCGCGATTTTCGCCCGTCATCGCCGTGTGTGAGAACTGGCCGATGGCCGATTCACTAGCCTTGAACTGGGGCCTCACTCCCCTCGTGTTTCCCTTCGATCACGCCAGCCCGGAGAACAACATCGACCTCGCACTCACCCGGCTCAAGGAAGCCGGCACCTTGCACCGGGGCCACACCGTGGTCGTCATCAGCGCCATGTCCAGCGGCACGCAAATCGTGGACGCTGTTCAGATGCGGGTGGTCGAGTGAGCACTCGACAAAGGTTTGGGTTGCAGATGAGTAGAAGTATGATCGGATGCTCAACTCATCCTCTTACTCCTGCTCATCCTCACCCTCCTACTTCGTCCAACCTCCCGTGAGCCTCAAACGCAAACTCTCCGGCGGCACGCTGGCCTTTCTCGGCTTCATGCTCTCGCCGTTGTCGTGGTGGAACGACCTGTTCGTGAACATCCCGCTGGCGCTGGCCTTCGCGTGGGTGGTGAGCCTCTTCTGGCCCTCGGTCTTTGGCGCAAGCTTTGTCCTTGGCTACTGGATCACGAACCTCCTCGGCTTCGTGCTCATGCAAAAGGGCGCGCAGCAGATGGCCACGGACCAGCCCGCGCCCTACACGCGCCGGCAGTTTACCCGTGCAGTTTACCCGTGACCTCCTCATCTCGTTGGGCTACACGCTGCTCATCGTCGCCCTCGTGAAGTTCGGCATCATCAAGCCCCTGCCCGACTACCTGCCGCAGAAGTAGCGCAGTCTAGTATTCACGTGGAGAGAAGTCTTCGCAGTGCCGTGCATGGCGAGGCCCGATTACGGAACACTGAAAACTTGCCCCCGCTCCGTCCGCCCCTTACAACCGCCCCATGTCACGCAAACTCTCTTCCCTCGCCCCCGCCTGGTGGGACTACACCACCCTCGACACCTCCATCATCGAAGCCGCTGCGAAGCTCACGCCGGAGAAGCTTCTAAAACTCTCCCGGCCCGGTTTCAAGGTCGTCTTCTACGACACCCTCGAGGACTTCTACTGCGCCGAGGCCCTCGAATACATCCACGCCTGGAAGCAGGCCACGCCCGACAACCCCGCTGGCATCTGCGGGCCCATCGGCCCCACGGAGCAGTTGCCGCTCGTCGCGCGCATCGTCAATGAAACCGGCCTCAAGCTCCACGACGCCCACTTCTGGGGCAGGTAGTCGGGCAGGGGCTTGATGATGCCGAACTTCACGAGGGCGACGATGAGCAGCGTGTAGCCCAACGAGATGAGGAGGTCACGGGTAAACTGC
>RFVF01000099.1 GCA_009922615.1 Pseudomonadota bacterium | reverse complement strand
GGTGAACCGGGCGTGTGCCCGACGATTGCGTTGTTTTCATCTACCACCAATCAGTTCCCAATCGGTGGCCTCCTTTCAACTGCATCGTTCCGGCTAAGAAGTCGTTGCCGGAACTCACCCACTCGCCAGCGACGGCCAGGGCGTTGAATACGATGAGCCACACCACCAAACCAATCACCCACCCCACACTTGCTAGCGCCAATCCCGCTGCGAGATAGCCGCGCGCGGGATTCCACTCCACCTTGCGTCGCCGTGCTTGGACGAAGCGTCGCACCGCCGGATACAGCCACGCCACGCCGAACACCGGCACGCACGCGAGCCAGCCGTAGGTGAAGCATTGCAGCGAGTCCTCGATCACCGCGATGCGTGCGTCCGGCGAATCCGGTTGCGTTGGCTCGGACCGTGCGGGCCGTGGTCGCCACGACTCCGGCATCGACACGGTGAAGTCCGCGCCGGTGGTTGGCTCAGGCTGGCTCATGGCGGCTGGCGTTCATGGCCGGAGCGCAGGCGTGGTCTTGGCTGGCGCTTGGAATTTCTTCAATTGCTTCGCCTCCACCAGCCGCAGCTCGCGCTGGAGCGAACGGAGCGTGAGCTGATTGCTGTTCATGTAGAGCACCATGATGGCGAGCAACGCGAAGACGAGAATGGTGGCCGAGCCGCGCTGGCGTCGGTGTTGAGTGTTGAGTGTTGAGCGTTGGGCGTTGGGCGGCAGGTTCACGGTTGTTTCTCCGGTTGGGTCGCGGCGGCAGCAGCGAGGAAAGTGAACAGCGGCCGGGTGCGTTTTTTATCGTCCTTGATCTGCAACTCCACCTCCCAACGCCACGCGGCGACGTGCGTGCGGGTGTCCGACTCCATGCGCGAGGCCTTTACCTGAGCGAGCGCGGGAGCCCACGGAGCGTTGGTGTGCTCCTGCCGCCAGACACCGGTCTTGAAGTGGGTATAGACCGTCACGTTCGACCCGTGGGGGATGGCGAGCCAAGTCTGGCCGTTCTCCTCGATCACTCGCGGAGCCCCCGTGGCCGTGCGCACGTCCTCGCGCCAGCGTTCGCCGGCGTGGAGCGCACGGGTGAGATCGTCCGCGTTGCGACGCAAGCGATCCGAGCCATCACGCCCCGCGAAAAACACCTGCATGGCCAAGCCCATGACGAGCGCGAAAACACTGATGTAAACCAGGCACTCGATGAGGGTGAATCCCGGAGAGTGATTAGTGATTAGGGACGCGTGCCCATCAATCTGAGCGCGCCCGCCTTGAATCTTGAACCTTGAACCTTGGACCTTCATCGCGCCACCGCCTCTCTCACCACCTTGCCGCCGTGGCCACCTTGATCGGGCGTCCACTCCAGCCGCAGTGTTTTGCCGGAGCGCGTGAGGGTGAACTTGCCCGGTGGCAGGTTCTTCGCCGCGTCGGCCTTGATGGGATAGGGATGCGTGCCCTCGAGGGCGGCACGCCACTCACCGGCCACGAGGATTTCCATCTCGCCATCCACCAGTTCCATCGCCACGGCGCGCTGGTAATGCCCGCGCAAGGCGCGTTGCTCGGTGAGGTAGCCGATACTCAACGGCAGCATCGCCACCGCGATGATGGCCATCGCCACGAGCAAGTCCGCCTGCATCACGCCGCGCTGGCGGGAGCGACTGGCGATCATACTCGGAGCTGGAAGCAGAATTACCATGTGCTGGCAGCGTCGATGAGTTGGATGAAGCACTGGAAAATGCTCACCGTGAAGAGGCCGACGAGACAGCCGTTGAAGAGCACACAAGCACTGGTGAGAAACTGTGCCACCGCCTGTTCCTGGCCAAAGGCCTTTGCGTCCAGCGTATCGAGCCAGCCAGCCAGCGACTCGCGAAAATGACCGGCAGCGTGCGCTGCGTTGGTCATGCGCCAGCGCAGTTCGCCTGCGTCGTCCATGAACTGGAGTGCTTCGGGCAGCTTCACGCCGCGCTGTAATTGCTCGGTCACACGCTGGGCGCGGGCGAGGAAGGCACGATTCGCCACGCTCTCACCCGCCAAGAGCACGGCCTTTTCCTCGGACAATCCGGCATCGAGCAAGAGCGCTAGCATGGCGGCGAAGTCCCGTTCCACGCGGCGACGTTGCCACGGAAGGACCAGCATCCCCCGGTCGGTCATGGTGGCGAGCCAGTCGAACCGGCGGGCGAGCACGGGGCCGAACTTGGGCGCGAACCATTCGACCCAATAGGCCGGGCGCGGCCCAAGGATGTAGAGCCCGAGGCCGACGAACATGGGCAGAGCGATCACGGCCATGAACGTGGGCCAGGCGACATCGAGCGTGGCGATGGCTGTTACCGTTGCCAACGGCATGTGGGCATCCAACATGTCGTTGAAAATCTCGTGAAACTTCGGGAACACCACCACGCGGACCATCCAGTAGAGCATGAGCTGGGCGGGGAGCACCACCAGCACCAGCGCGACAAGATAGTTCTGAGCCTTCTGCACGCGTGGTAGGGCGTCGCGCAGATGGGTGCGGCAGCTCGGCAACACGCGACGTATATCGCCCGTGGCCGCGCCAACCCGCAGCATGGCCAGCACGGTGGGCGGCAACATCCGGGGGACTTTTTCCAAAGCAGCCAGCAATGGCAGGCCTTGCTCCAAATACGCCGCGAGGAGGTGGAAGCGCACGCCGAAGCTGCGTTCCCGGCTGCGCGAGAGGCGGATGAGGCACTGCTCGACGCTGTGGCTGTGCTCAATGGAGGTTTCTATGAGTTCGAGGAGCATTCGTGCCCGCTCACGGCGGCGGAATGGGAGACTCAGAATAAAGTGAAGGCTATAGAAGGCACCGTAGGCGAGGCCCAGCACGAAGAGGAGCACCAGCACAACGATGGGCTTCTGTGTCAAGGTGGCGACTAGCGCTCCGAAGATCGTCAGCATCAGTGCGGACGCCCAGCGCCAGAGGTGTTCGGGTGTGATCGGGCGGGTGTCCATGCGGTCAGTTTGAGCCGCCCAGCGAGTCCATCGTGCGGATGAGCATGTGGAAGACCGGCGTGAGTTGCAGCACGATGATGATACCCAAAGCCAAAGCGGTGACGGGCAAGGCGGAGTAGAGCAGTGCTTCGGCACGGGCGGCCGCGCGGGCTTGGAAGGTGTCAGCTACCCGGCTAAAACCCTTCGCTAGGTCTGATCCAGATTCCGAAGCCAGCGCCATGAAGAGCGGGGGGAACACGTGCGAACCAGTGCTGAGTTCGCGGAGTTCGCCTTGGCCGGACGCAAGGCGCTCGCCCCAGGTTTTTAACTCACCGGCGACGGGCGAGCCTTGTTCCAGTTCGCGCAGCAGAGCGAGGGATTCCCCCAGCGGGCAGCCCCCGCGCAGCAGCATGGCGAAGCCGGCGGCAAGTTGGGAGATTGCAGCTTCGCGGAATCCGGGTAGTCGCCACCGCAGTTTACGTCGCAAGGTCGGTAGGCCGATGGTCGCGAAGACTGCAACCGTGAGGCAGCACAATGCGACGGTGGGCAAGTATCGCAAAGCATACCACGCATGGGAAGTTGGTGAGACACCGCCCCAAAACTCGCTGGCGAAGCTGTCTGAAAGTATTGCACCGCTAATGGCGTCGAGGAGAAAACTCAACGCCACCGAGAGGCCGGTGGCCGTGATGAGGACGATAAGCGGATAAACAAGCAGGCCGCGAAGTCGTGTCCAGAGCGCGTCGAGGCGTTGGTAATAATCCGCCAGCAGCAACAGCACGCCGGGCAAATCGTTGGCTTGCGCGCCGAGCACGAGCATCTGCTTGTAGAACTCGGGCAGGCTGCGTGGCGATACGGCGTCGCGCAGCGGCGTGCCCTTGGCGAGGTCGGTTTCGAGGGCGGTGAGTTCGGCCTTCAAGTCGCCTCGGTCCAAGCTCGTGCAAAGCTGGCGCAACGCGCCTTCCAACGGCAGGCCGCTCTTGAGCATCCCTGCGAGTTGCAGGTTCACGAAGGCGAATTCGTCAAGTTTCATGCGAGGAAGGGGAGGAGCTGGGATTTTATAAGGAAGGCAGGAGGGCAGGAGAAAGAGCCGGACAGAAGTTTTTCCTGTTCTCCTGCTTTCCTCATAAAAAATTGCTTCCGGTCGTTCATTGCCCAATAGCGCGGTGGAGTTCGACCGTAGTTGTAAGCTTTTCGGCCACGAGTGCAAGCGCGCTGGTGTTCAGGTCATTTCCCGAGGGCACCACTGCGCCCGGTCCTTGCTCGCGTAACGCCGCGCGCAGGGAATCATTGAGCCGGAAGAACTCCGCCACCGGCAGCCGACCACGGTAACCGGTGCGCAGGCAAGTGTCGCAACCTGCGCCGGCGCACGCGCCGCACACGCGGCGGAGCAGGCGCTGGTTCAACACGAGCGCCACCGCTGCTGTCACCGCCGAGCGATCCGGCACCATCGCGAAAAGCCGCTCGAAGACGCCGCGGCACGAGCCCGCGTGCAGCGTGGCGATGACTTGATGGCCGGTGAGCGCCGTGCGCACGGCGAGCGTGGCCGTCTCGTCGTCGCGGATTTCGCCGAGCACGAGGACTTGCGGGTCCTGCCGCAGCAAGTGCCGCGCGGCCGTCGCGTAATTGAGGCCGCGTGCGTCGTTCACTTCCGTCTGCATCACGCCGGGGAGGATTTGCTCGACGGGGTCTTCCACAGTGATGATGTGGCGACCGCCGAGTGCGAGCAGGCCGCGCAGGCAGGCGTAAATCGTCGTGGTCTTGCCGCTGCCCGCCGGTCCGGTGAGCAAGAGCAGGCCCGCCGGTTGGTGAAGGAAGTGTTTCAACTCGGCGAGCACGTCTGCGGCTAGGCCAAGTTCTTCCAACGCTGGCGGGGTGATTTGCGTGAAGAGGCGGAGGACAATTTTCTCTCCCGTCACCGTCGGATACGTCGCCACCCGCACGTCGTTCTGCGCGCCGAGTTCCGCCCGTTCGATCCGCCCATCTTGCGGCAACGAATCATGCCACGTCTGGAGCTTGGCCAGATACTTGACGCGGCCGAAGACGCGCTCCGCCAATCCGCTCGGCAACGTCACCACCGGCGCGAGCAAGCCATCCAGCCGGAAGCTCACCAGCGCGCTGCGGTCCGCGCTGGTCTGGAGATGAATGTCACTCGCCCCCGCTGTCTCGGCGCGGCGCACGAGATCAACCACGACGGACGGAGCTTCGGCGTCAGCAGCGGGTGAGTTCATTGGGTGCGCTGAAACTGCCACGACTCCCCGCGACTGGCAATTCAGCAGATAACCAGACTGTGAAAGCCCGCCCACCCCGCGCACCGGTCAACGCCACGCCTTCGCGAGATCGAAATTGAAGATCAACTGCAACCCCGTCAGGAACAGAAAGCCCAGCACCACTTTGATGAACCCCGCCTCCGAACAACGCCGGTTCAGCCACACGCCGATCCACACGCCCACCGGCACCAGCGGAAACAGCTTCAGGCTCATCCACAAGGTGTCGGCGTTCACCATCGAGTGCTTCACGAAGATCGGCAGGTTCACCATCGTGCGGTCAATTACGAAGAACGGCATCTTCAGCCAGTTCACCCACGTGAAGACCAGCACCGTGGAGCCGACGAAGAGTTCTTTCGGCATCCGTTGCGGCACCAGAAAGAGCGCGCCCAGCGGCCCCGCACCGTGCGCGAACGTGGACACCACGCCCATGCTCACTCCGCACGGGATGCCCAGCCGGTGGTTCGGTTGGAAAGGCTCTCCGGCCTTGAACAAATGTTCGCGCGAAAGCTGGAAGACCACGAACAACACCGCGATCACCCCGATCACGAAGTTGATGATGCGCGTCGAGTCCTCGCGCTGCTCCGCCAGCCAACTGATGAGATTCACGCCGAGGATGATCCCCGCCACGACGCCCGGCAGGAGGAACTTCAAATTCTCCTTCCGCCACTTGCCCCAGTAGTGCCAGAGCGAAAACGCATCCCCCGCGCACAACAACGGCAGCAACACCCCGATGGCATACGTGGAATCCTTCCCGAGCTGGTTGAACGCCAGCACACACAACGGCGTCGTCAGCATCCCCAGCCCGCCACCAAAGCCCGCCTTGGCAATGCCGATGAACAGCACCGCCGCCGACGCCAGCAGGATGGAAGACCAATCTTGCACGCGGGACGTGTAGAAGCCGCGCGGTGGAAAGTCGAGCCGCATGAGGAAAACCCGCACGGCATTGTGCACCGCCGCCTTCGGGCCACGGATTGGGCAAGGTGAAGATCGTGCGACCTTGGTTCATGGGGCGGTAGATCGCTGGCCAGCGGGGAACTATCCTCGAAAACTGAGCGCTGGAAGGAAAACGAAAGCAGCCGGAACCCCGATGCCAGGCTAATTCCATTGGGGCTGGATCGAAGTTTTTCAAATCATGACTATGCCCGCTGCCAGGAACCGAAAATGAAGTGTTAACGCGGGCGATTAGCTGCGACAGTCTCCGCTCGGTTACAATTGTGAACATCGCTTCCGCCATTTTTGATCGCAGCGCCCCGGACTTGGGCAGTTGCCCCGACGAGTCGTTGCCAGAGTTCGCCTTCATCGGCCGCTCGAACGTGGGGAAGTCCTCGCTGCTGAACCTGCTCGCCGGCGGACGGAAGCTCGCGCGCGTCTCGCCAACGCCCGGGTTCACGAAGATGATCAACTTCTTCACGGTGAACAAAACCTGGCGGCTGGTGGACCTGCCGGGCTACGGGTTTGCGCAGGTGGCGCGCAAGGACAAGGCGAAGTTCAACCAGGCGGTGGCCGATTATTTGCAGGAGCGCCCGAACCTCTGCTGCGTCTTTGCACTGATCGATTCGAGCTTGCCGCCGCAACTGCTCGATCTCGAATTTGTGGAATGGCTGGCCGACAGCTCCGTGCCCTTCGTGCTCGTCTTTACGAAGATCGACAAATCTTCCAAGGCGACGGTGCAGGCCAACATCGCCGCCTTCCAGGCGCGCATCGCGGAGTGGTGCGAAACCCTGCCGGAGATTTATCTCTGCTCTTCGACGGAACGCCAGGGTCGCGCGGACTTGCTCAAGGTGATCGAGCTCGCCTTGGCCGACTGGAAAAACGCACCGGTCGTCGAGCCCGAAGTTGACCCGGAGCCAATGGCGGACCCGGAGCCCGAGCCGCCGATGTCCGAGGTCCCGCCGGCCATCCGCCAGACGCGGAGCCGACCATCCAAGCTGACGCGGCCATGGTGAGCGCGGCGGGCTGAACGCGGCGCGCCGCTTGGCGGCACAAGGAAAAGTCTTCGCAGTCGCGCGGTCACCCGCTACACCTTGCGCATGGACATTTTGCTTAAACTGCTCCGCGACGACGCCTCCCTGAAGCCCGCCCAGCTCGCGGCGATGCTGAACCTCCCCGAAGCCGACGTTGCCACCAAGATCAAAGCGTTCGAAGCCGACGGCACCATCCTCGGCTACCGCACCGTGCTCAACGAAGAGAAGGTCGGCGGCGACACCGTGCGCGCGGTGATCGAAGTGAAGATCACGCCCGAGCGCGGCGGGGGCTTCGACCGGCTGGCGGAGCGCATCGCGAAATACGAAGAGGTGAAGACGTGTTATCTGATGAGCGGCGGCTACGATTTGCTCGTCGTGATTGAGGGCAACAACTTGCGTTCGCTCGCCACGTTCGTCGCCGAGAAGCTCGCCACCATTCAGGGCGTCATCTCCACGTCCACGCACTTCATGCTCAAGACCTACAAGGAGCAAGGAGTGTTCATGGGCGTCGCCCCGGCCGAGGAACGGCTCGCCGTGACACCGTAACCGACGCGCGCCGGCGTCGCGCAATGGTCACCTATTCCAGGTTGCAGGTGTTCGCGGGTTGTGCGATAGGGTTGACGCTATGACTGGCCGTCAAAAGCCTAACTCGAACGCTCGGATAACTCCTCCCCCACCCCAGCCTCGCACCATGTCCGCGAAATCCAAATCTCCCGCGTCCGTCAAACGCCGCATCTCCTTCAGCCTCTCCGCGCCCGACGCTCGAAACATCAAGCTGGCCGGTGATTTTACTGGCTGGGAAAACGCCGCCCGCGAGATGAAGCGCCAGCGCAATGGCGCTTGGAAGGCCACCGTCGCCGTCTCGCCCGGCCAGCACGAATATCGCTTCATCGTGGATGGCCAGTGGGTGGACGATCCCAAGTGCGACACGCGCAAGCCGAATCCTTTTGGCGGTGAGAATTGCACGCGCGTGGTGGAATAGCGCGCGGAGTGCGTCGGCTCACGGCTCCAGCTTCACAAACACACACTTGAGATAGTGCGCCTCTGGGAACGTCGCCGGGTGATCGGGCGCGTGCGTGGTGCGGGCTAGCTCCACAAACGGCCGCCCCGCGGTGGACAGCGCATCGAGCACTGCGCCGAAAAACTCTTCGCTCGAAACATGCGCTGAACACGAGGCCGCCACGAGGATGCCGCCGCGCCGCAGCCGTGGAATGCCCAGCAACGCCAGCCGCCGATACGCCTGCACCGCGCCTGCCCGCTCGGCCTCGCGCTTCGCCAGCGACGGCGGATCGAGGATCACCAGATCGAAGTCCGCGCGGTCACTCGCGGCCAGCCAGTGGAACGTGTCCGCCTGCGCGCACTCGTGGCGGCACGCGGCGATGTGCGGGGCACCTGCGTTCAACGTGAAGTTGCGCCGCGCCGAGTCCAGCGCGTGCGGGCTGATGTCCAGATCGGTCGTGCTGCGCGCCCCGCCGCGGGCGGCGTAAAGCGAGAAGCCGCCGGAAAAACTGAACGCGTTCAACACGTCGCGTCCGGCGGCGAGCATTTCGACGCGCCGGCGGTTCTCGCGTTGATCGAGGAAGAATCCGGTTTTCTGCCCGCGAATCACTTCGGCCTCGAAGCGAATTCCCGTTTCCAAAAACACGACCGGTCCTGCCGGTGCATCTCCGCGCAAGACTTGGCCGTCGCGCAGGCTAAAGTCTTTTTCCGCCAGCGATTGGATGTTGCGGCTGAGGCGTAAGACGAGTCGCCCGGGCGGAAGTGCTTCGCTCAACCACTGCACGATTTCGCCGACGCGGGGCAGCCAAACCGCTGAGTAGAGCTTGAGCACGAAGGTCGTATCGTAGCGGTCCAGCACCAAGCCGGGCCAGCCGTCACTCTCACCGCTGATGCAGCGGTAGCCGGTGGTCTGTGCGTCGAAGAGGCCGGCGCGGCGCGCGAGCGTGGCTTGGAGCCGGGCGCGCCACCACGCGTCATCGGCCGTCACGGGCTTGCCGTGATGCAGCACGCGCACCCGGATGGGCGAGAGCGCGTCATAAAGACCGAGTGCGAGGAACTTGTCTTTCCGGTCGAAGATCACAGCGAGTTCGCCGGCGGTGCCCGCACGGTTCTGCTCGCGGATGCTCGCGTCGTAAACCCACGGATGTCCGCCACGGATCGCCGACTCGGCGGCGGCAGTCACGCGCAAACGCAGGCGCGGCGGGTTGGGTGAAGCATTGGCCACGCGCGAAACCTACGCAGCCCGACCCGTAAAGTCGATGCGCCTGCCGCTCCTACTTCTACTCGTTCTCATACTCATACTCTTGTTCCATGGTGACTCACCCTGAGGAGGAGAATGAGTAAGAGTAGGGGCAAGAGTAAGAGGCGGCGCTCCCGTTGCGGGATTGCGTGCGCTTAGGCCTGACTGTTACAACCCCCCGTGCCGTCCAACGAACGCGTATGCGGTCTTTGCTTGCCTTGGGTTTGTCACTCGCCCTCACCGGGGCGCTGCTGGTGATGAACTACGCGCTGTTCCGCAGCCACGGCGGCATCTCCGGGTTTGGTGAGGAACGCAAAGTCATCGTCACGGCCAAGCGCCTCGTGCGTCAAACCCAGCCTGCGCCCGCGCCGGCCGCGTCGCCCACCAATGCGCCGTCGTTTCACTGGAGCGCGTTGGAGTCGGCCGACTACGCAGTTTACGCCGCGAACCTCCGCGCCGTCGGCTGTCCCGAGCGCACCTTGCGCGACATCTTGCTGCCGGACATCGAGAAGTTCTACGAGGAGCGCGAGCACAAGATGCGCGAGCCCGCCGAGGACACGTTCTGGCAAACCTCCGATCAACGCGACGCGCTCCAGCGGCAGCGGGAAGCGAAGGCCCGCGCTTTGACCTTGGAGAAACGCGCGCTCATCCAGCGCTTGCTCGGCGCGGAGCTGAGTTACCAAGCGTTGAAAGAATTACGCACGGACAACATGACCTCGGGCATCGTGGATTTGCTCCTCGGTTTTCTGGAGGTCGCCAAGTCCGACCAGCTCTTCACCGTCCACAAACTGCGCGAGGAGGACGCGAGAGACTTTCTCACCGCCGTCGAAGGCATCCTGCTCGACGAGGAAATCCCCCAGCTCCAGGCGGTGCGTGACCGCTACGAACGGGAGCTGGGCGCGGCGCTCCGGGCGGATGAGTTCGAGGAACTGCGCCTGCGCCTCGCGGTGATCGGCGGTGAACAAAAACTAAGCCGTCGCGCCGGCGTGAACGTGACCGGAGCCGAGCTGCGTGAAATCTACCGCCTCTATACGGACACGCATGACGTGTTCGCCAAGACCTTGAACTTGGAGGGCGAAATCTATCCCGAGGGAATGCAGGAGAAAGGCGACGCCGCGTTTCAGGAACTGCTCCGACGCTTCCTCGGCCCCGAGCGTTTCGCCGACGCGGAGCGGGCGCAGGACGGATTGTTTCGCGAGCTGTTCGAGAGCACGGAAAATCGGGGCGTTTCCAAGGCGGCGCTGGTGCAGGCCTACGAAGCGCGCCGCGCGGCCGCGGCGCAGGCCGCACAAATCCTCGGCGATGCGCAACTCTCTGCTGACGAGCGCGCGCTGTTGCTCGCCGCGCTCCGCGCGCAGACGACGCAGGCGCTTGCCCGCAGCCTCGGTCCGGTGGGTTTCGATGCGTATGTGAAAACGCATGGGCAGCAGCTCACCAACTCGCTTTCGTTGCCCGTGACGCAGCCACCGGCTGGCTTGATCAGGGTGAAATGAACTTACGCGCCTTCATCCTCGGCACCGTGGCGGCGAACCTCGCGTTGGTCGGGCTGCTGCTCTGGCAGGCGGCGCGTTCGCCCAGCCCGGTGGCGCTCGCCGGGGTGAGCGTGACGACGAACGTGGTGGCCGAGGTGGTGAGCGCCACGCCCGCGCCGCTGCCCGTAGTGACGGTTCCCGGCAGTCCACCGTTTCACTGGAGCCAGATCGAGACCACCAACCCCCTCGCGTTCGCCACGAACCTGCTGGCCATCGGCTGCCCGAAGGAGACGGTGCGCGACATTTTGGAAGCGCGGGTTGCCGATGAGTTCCGGACCCGCCGTCGCGAATTGCTGCGGCCCTTTCACGCCCGGTTCTGGGATGCGCTGGCTGATGAGCGGCTGAAGGATTTGTTTGAGAGCCCGCCGACCGAAAAAGCAGTGAACGAGCTGAAGGCGGAAGAAAAGCGCCTGCTAGCGGAGCTGGAGGTGGTGCTGGGCAAGGAAGCTCCGCCCGTGCAATCAGTGCAACCTGGTTACAATCAACACCTCTCACTGGAAACGCGAACGCAGCTCAATGCGCTAGGATACCGAATGCAGGAGGAGCGTGCCGCACTGAAATTGAAACTGGAAACCTCCAAAGCCACGACCGCCGAGCGAGCGGAACAGGAAACGGCATTGGCGAAACGTCACCAAGCTGAACGCCGCGCGCTTTTTTCTGATGAGGAGTGGGCTGAAGATCAAGTGCGGCGCAGTCCGCAAGTAGGCAAGGTGCGTGAATTGCGTGGTTTTTCCGCAACCCCGGAAGGGTTGCGTTCGCTCGCGCTGGCCATGCGGGACTTTGACGCTGCGCATCCGGCACCCACGCCGCGCGATCCGAAACGGCCCAACGACGACGAGGATTACCGCAGCAAAATGGAAATGCGTGAGGCGCAGCGGAAGGCCATGCTCACCGAACGCCTGGGCGAAGCCGGTTACGCCGCCTTCGCGCGCGGCAGCGATCCGCGCTTTCGCACCTTGCTAGTTCTTTCGCGCCGCCTGGACTTGAGCCCTGCCGCCGCCGTGCAGTGGCTCGAACTGCAAACCGCCGCGCAGACGCAGGCGCAACAGGCCCGTCAGAACCCGGACCTGACAGATGAGGCCCGTGTGGTGGCGCTCCTCGCCATCCGCGTGGAGACGGAGCGCGCGTTGCAGGCCGCCGTCGGGGCGCGCGGCTGGGGCGCGTATCAGCGCCATGCGGGTGACTGGCTCAAGCAGTTGGGCCGGTGACCGGGCACAACCCGCCCCAAGGCATTCAGCGAGGCCAAAACCAAGGTTGACCCTCCGGCGGGTGCTTGCTAGGTTGCGCGCCCTTTGGCGGCGAAAAGTTGCGCCGCCAGCCGTATGCGACACACGATTTCAGTGCTGGTGGAAAACAAGTTTGGCGTGCTCACGCGCGTGGCCGGCCTCTTTTCGGGGCGTGGCTACAACATTGACACGCTCAACGTCGCGCCCACCCAGGACGCCAGTGTCTCGCGCATGACCATCGTCACCCGCGGCGACGACGCCACGCTCGAACAGATCGTCAAGCAGCTCAACAAGCTGGTCGAGGTGCTCAAGGTCATCGACTTCCGCGACGGCGAATACATTGACCGCGAGCTGGTGTTGGTGAAGGTGGCCGTGGACTCGAAGACGCGCGCCGAGGTGATGCAGATTACCGACATCTTCCGCGCCAAGATCGTGGACGTGCAGCCCAAGAGCCTGACCATCGAGATCACCGGCAACGAGTCGAAGATCGAGAAGTTCCTCACGCTCATGCAGACCTTCGGCGTGCTTGATCTCACGCGCACGGGCAAGGTGGCCTTGCCGAGAAAGTAATCAGTTTTCAGTGTTCAGTCCGGCCAGTCGAAAACGTAAATCATTATTCCAGTATGCCCGCTAAAGTTTATTCCGATAAAGACGCCGATCTCGGCGTGCTCAAGAACAAAACCCTCGCCGTCCTCGGCTTCGGCTCCCAAGGCCACGCCCACGCGCTGAACCTCAAGGACAGCGGCTGCAACGTCATCATCGGCCTCTACGAAGGCTCCAAGTCCATCGCGGTCGCCCGCGAGAAGGGCTTCGAGGTCGTCCCGACCGCCGAGGCAGTAAAGTGCGCCGACGTCATCATGGTCGCGCTGCCGGACACCAAGCAGGCCGCCGCCTATGAGAAGGACATCGCGCCCAACCTGACCAAGGGCAAGACGCTCCTCTTCAGCCACGGCTTTGCCATCCACTTCAAGACGGTCGTTCCGCCCAAGAACGTGAACGTCATCATGGTCGCGCCCAAGGGCCCCGGCCACATCGTCCGCCGGCAATACACCGAGGGCAAGGGTGTGCCCGCGCTCATCGCCGTGTATCAGGGCGGCAACGCGGCCAAGAAGATCGCGCTCGCCTGGGCCAAGGGCGTCGGCGGCACGCGCGCCGGCGTCATCGAGACCAACTTCAAGGAAGAGACCGAGACCGACCTGTTCGGCGAGCAGACCGTCCTGTGCGGCGGTTGCACGGCGCTGGTCAAGGCCGGCTTTGAGGTGCTCGTCGAGGCGGGTTACTCGCCCGAGATGGCTTACTTCGAGTGCCTGCACGAGCTAAAGCTCATCGTGGACTTGATGAACGAAAAGGGCATCGCCGGGATGCGCTTCTCGATTTCCGAGACGGCCAAGTGGGGCGACGTGACCGTCGGGCCCAAGATCATCGACAAGTCCGTGAAGAAGCGGATGGAGAAGGCGCTCAAGGACATCCAGACCGGCAAGTTCGCCAAGGACTGGGTCGCCGAATACAAGGGCGGCTACAAGAAATACAACGCCCTGCTCAAGGCCGACGAAAACCACCAGATCGAGAAGACCGGTGAACGTCTCCGTGGCCTCATGCCGTGGATGCCCAAGCGCAACGTCAAGGGCGTGCAGGCCGCTTACTAAGCGCCGCGTAGAACGAAACTTCAGACCGCCGGCAGCGTCACGCTGCCGGCGGTTCTTTTTTGGAACAGGGTGCAAGACTCCATGTGGCGCGGGCGGAATTGCACTTGCCGTTGCAGCCCGCCTTGCTTAGACACGCGGCGTGCGATTCCTTCAACTCCTGCTCTTCGGAGGGTGCGGCATCGGAGTCCTTGGCGAGGCGTGGGCGCAAGTCGATCCCGACAAACGCCAGCTTGTCGAGTTCGGCTACAACCAGTCCTTCCAAGGCTCCGCGCCCATCGCGGCCTATGCGTATTACTACGTCAACCTCCCGGACTGGCCGCGCGAGGGGCAGACGCTGCGCGTCGCTGTTGCGCCGGTTTATCTCGATGCCGAGCTGGCCTTCCGCGAGGCGCTCGGGCCGAACACGCACCTGGCCTTGGGCCTTGCCGGCGGCGGGTTTGCCGACAGCTACTCCGAAGTGCGCGGCGGCAAATACCTCAAGGAGGAATCCTTCACCGGCAACGGCGGCGAACTCTCCGGCAGCCTCTATCACCTGTTCAATCCCGGTGCGTTAATCCCGCTCAACGGCATCGTGCGCGCGGCGGTTCACTACACCGACTATGAGGAGTCGAATCGCACAGCCCCGGCCTTCGCCACGCCGCCGGATTCCACCTCGTTGCGCGTGCGCACGGGGCTGCGCTGGGGGGGACGCGAGCCGTTGCTCACGCCCCGGGCCGCGATGGAGCTTTCCACGTGGTATGAAGGTGACTTCACAGTGAACTCCGGGCGCTACGGTTTTGCCGGTGATCGCGCTGCCCGGCCGCAATCACACCTGTTCTGGTCGCGCGCGCTGCTGGCCTACACTTTGCCCGAGAGCGAACACTACTTTGCCGTGAGTCTCACGGCGGGCACGAGCATCGGCTCGGATCGGCTCACCGGCTACAAGCTCGGCGCGGTGCTGCCCTTGGGGGCGGAGTTTCCTTTGAGCGTGCCGGGCTACTACGCGCAGGAGCTCCACGCGCGGCAGTTCGCGTTGCTGGGCGGGCTTTACACGGTGCCGCTGGACGCCGCGAAGCACTGGCATCTCAGCACCTTTGCCGCGACGGCGATCGTGGACTACACGCCCGGCATGGCGCAGCCGGGTGACTGGCACTCCGGCCTCGGCGGCGGGTTGGGCTACACCTCGGCGGACAAGGTCTGGGAAATCAACGTGGGCTACGCCTATGGCGTGGATGCCATCCGCAGCGATGGGCGCGGTGCGCACACCATCGGCCTCACGTTGCAATACGACCTCGAAGCGCGGCGCGCGCAGCACAAATCGGCCGACCCGGAAGTTAGTCCTGAAAAATCGCGCGGTCTGCAACGGCTCTTCCGGGGCGTGTTTGGGAACTGACCCACCGGTGGCGATCGACCCCTGAGCAGGCAAGCATTCCCGCTTTCACCTTTCCCGTTGGCTTGGCTCGCTCGATCAAGGCACCTTTGCCGACCGGTCTAGGCATCTTGTCCGAAAAGGTAAGGCATCCTGTCCAAGAAGGTTGGCTGCCTGTTCCGACGGAGTAAGGCTGGCGATTTTTGACTGTGGACAGTTGGGTTCCTGTGGGCGGGCGGGCCCGGCGGC
>RFVF01000098.1 GCA_009922615.1 Pseudomonadota bacterium | reverse complement strand
TCGCGCGGGATCATCCACCGGGACCTGAAGCCGCAGAACATCATGGTGGGCGAGTTCGGCGAAGTGCTGGTGATGGACTGGGGGCTGGCCAAGCTCCTGCCGGGCAGTCCAGCGGCGGAGGAAGCCGCCAAGACGTTACCCCTGCGCGGCCAACTGGGCCAGACCGGGCCGACCGGCACGTTGCCCCTCAACGCACCCGCTGCCGAGGAACAGGTCACGCTGATCTCTGGAGAGGACCAAGCCACGTTAGCAGCCGGTGCTGGGAATGCCTCCGCGCCCAAGCTTGCCTTTGGGGCTCAGCAGCCAGAACCCGTCGCTCCCAGCGGCACCTACGCCACGCTGGAAGGGGCGGTGATGGGGACGCCGCACTACATGAGTCCGGAGCAGGCGGAGGGCAAGATCGCCGAGTTGGATGCGCGCTCCGACATCTTCTCGCTGGGCGGGATTCTTTATGCACTGCTGACGCTGCGCCCGCCGGTGGAGGGCGATTCGCTGGAAGAGATCTTATCCAAGGTGCGCAGCGGGACCATCGCGCCGCCCACGGCCTTCAACGCGCCCAGTTCCACCACGCAGGCCAAGCCCAGCGCGACCGGCACGGTGACGGAGCCGCGCAAGATTTATCCGCTGCCGCATTGCCCGGACGGGAAGGTGCCCGCCGCGTTGTCAGCCGTGACGATGAAGGCGCTGACGCGGGACAAGACGCGACGTTACCAATCAGTGGCGGAGTTCACGCGCGACATCGTGGCGTATCAAGGCGGGTTTGCGACGAGTGCGGAGAATGCCAATGCGCTGACTCTGCTGCGCCTGTTCATCCACCGGCACAAGGCCTTGACGGCGGCCGCCTCGCTCATCGTGCTGCTGACGGTCGGCTTCATGGCCAAGGTGATTTCCAGCGAGAAGAAGGCCACTGCGCATGCGGAACGGGCCGAGGCAAATGAGCAGAAGGCCAAGACCAGTGCCGCCGAGGCAAAGGCCGCCGAAGCCCTCGCCGTGCAGGAAAAGGAAGCCGCGCGCCAGTCGCTCGCGAGGGCGGCGCTCCATCTCGCCGAGGCGGCGCAGCGCGAGGGCAATGGCCCGGAGATGCAGGCCGCGCTGGCCCAGGTGCCCGAGGATTTGCGCGATTCCACGTATGGCTACCTGCTCGATCAGTCCGACACCTCCGTCGCCCTCATCCGGAGCGAAGGCACTGAGATTGACAGCGTGGCCGCGCATCCGCGGCGTCCCGGCGTCTTCGCCATCGCGGACCATGGCAAAGTCATCCTCATGGAAGTGCGCACCGGCGCCCGCCTGTTGGAGTTCGATCCCGGTCTCCGGCTGCCTCCCACCGCAAAGACAAAATTCCCGATAAAACTCGCCTTCTCGCCCGATGGAGAGCGCATCGCCGTGGGGCGGTGGGGCGTGCTCCGCATCGTGATCCACAGCGCACGCGACGGGAAGAAGCTGTTGGAATGGGAAGCACGCAACACATCGCAACTCGAGTTCAGCCCGGATGGCCGGCTGCTGCTCCAGACGGCAGACGACGGGAGACTCCTTACCGTCTGGGACGCGGCCACCGGCCAGGCCCGCTGGAAGAATGAAGCTGGTAGCGGTTCCAGGGGAAGCTTCACCCCGGACAGTCAGCATTTGATCACCCGCGGGGACGGCCGGCCGGTGCGCCTCGTGAGTGCCCAGGACGGCACTCTCGTGCGCGAGCTCAGCAAATTGAGCGTGAGCGCCTTCGCCGTCCGGCCCGATGGCAAGATGGTGGTGATCGGCGGGAGATTCGCCGACAAGGGCAAGATCCAGGGCGTGTTCCTTCAGGATGCAAAGGTCGCCTTCGAGTTCCGGGCGCACGATCGCGACATCCAGCACCTCGCTTTCACTCCCGATGGTGCCGCTTTGTGAGCGTGGCCGTGCTGGCGGATGGCCGGCAGGCCATCCAGGTCTGGGATGCGAACACCGGCGCACCGTTGCAAACGCTGCTCGGCGGCAGCGGCTCCGTCTCGGACGCAAGCGTGCACCCGCTCTCCGGCGAACTGGTGGTGGCCGGTCAAAACACCCGCGCCTGGAATCTCACCGGCACGCCGGAGAAGTGGACCCTGCGCGGCGGTGGCAATTCAAGCATCGCCTTCTGGGGATCGGATGATTGGGTCTTTGCCGCTTTGGGGAGTCACAACGCCGCTCTGCAAAAGCTCCAGCCCGGCAGCCCCGACCTGCTTTGGAAGCCGCCCGCCGGCAGCTATCGTCGGCCCAGCGTGAGCGCGGATGGCCGCTTCGCCGCCATCGGTGACCCCCCCAACAACATTTTTGCAATAAATGCCAAAGACGTCCTTCTGCTGCGCAACCCCGGCACTCAGATCGAGCAGGCTGCCGTCTTCAAAGCCCCTTACGCACTGACGCTGCTCCGGCTCAGCCCCGGCGGCGATCGGCTGGCGACCCTTGAGCTCAAGCGAGAGCGGGCCGATCTGATTGATCCCGGCACCGGCAAGCCACTCTCCCGTCTGGAGGGCAAGGACGTGAAAAAGTTTTGGGACCTCGGCTGGCTCAGCGGCGGCCAGCAGCTCGTGGGGCTGGTCACCGCGAAGGCGGACCGCGGCAATCCCGGCTCCGAGGAATGGATCGTCCTCTGGGACGCCGCCACCGGCAAGGTGGTGCAGACCACGACGAACCGCACCGCGATGGACGTGCTCGCCGTCGCGCCCGATGGCCGCCGCTTCGCCGAGGCCGGGGCGGACAAGAAGGTGCGCATCCGCGATGCCGCCACGCTGGCCGTGCAGCAGGAATTCCGCGCGCACGACGGCCCCATCACCGCGCTGGCGTGGCATCCGACGAAGCCCATCATGGCCACCGCCTCCGCCGACCTGAGCGTGAAGCTCTGGAACCTCGAGACCGGCCGGCTGCTGGAGGAACTGCGCGGCGTGTTGACCGTGCCCACGGAACTCGCCTTCAGCCCCAGCGGCCGGCGCCTCGGCTGCGCGGGCGATGGCGATCCCACCCGCATCTGGGAGCCGGAGTCGCTCAACGACCAGCCTGCCGCCGCCAAACCCGCCGGTGACTGGGAAGACCTTCTCGCCCCGCTCACCCCCGACGTGGTCGAGCAGACCGGCAACGGCTGGCGCATGGAAAACGGCACGCTCAACAGCCCGGTCAAGCCCTTTGCGACCCTGCCGCTGCCCGGCGACCTGAGCGGCACCAGCTATCAAGTGCGCGTGAAGCTGCGGCAGCTCGACCCGAAACAAGCTTTCCACCTCGTCCTCCCCGTTGCGGACCGGATGTGCGGGTTCGAACTGGAAGGACGTCCCGACCGCGGCATCTACACCGGCCTGCAACTGGTGAAAGGCAAGATAACCAGGGATGTGCCCGGCGCCGTGCAGGGCAAACAGGTGAAGGACGCCGAGCCGCACGACCTGGAAGTGACCGTCCGCCTAGCTGGCCCGAGTGCCGTCATCACCACCACCCTCGATGGCCAGCCGCTCTATGAATGGGCCGGCCCGGTGTCCTCGCTCAGCCAGCATTCAGATTGGAAGAGCCCGCCCGGCGCCCTCGCCCTCGGCGCCTATCAGGCCCGCTGGGTGGTGTCTGAGGTGAAGGTGAAGCAGCTGGACGGGAAGTGAGGTTGCGCTAGCCTGCGGCGCTGTCAGCGCGATTGCTGGCTGACCGCCTCTGCGGATCGGAAATCCACCGGGACCAGCGTGGGCGTGGGCGGACTCTGCGAGTGAGCGTGCCACTGGCCCTCCCAATCATCCAGCGGAGGTGCCGTGACTTCCGGATGCTTCGCATAGGCGTGATGCACCGCCTTGGAGTTGTGTCCCAGCGCCTGCTGTGCAAACCGCTCCGGATAGCCACACCGCAACGCCCGTTCCGCCCACGCATACCGATAGGAGTGCAAGGATACCCCTTGAATGGGCACCGTTGCCGGAACTCCGTGGCCCGGTCATTGGCCCCGCGCAGTCCAGAAGTTGCTGGGCACAGCGATGTGAGCCCGACGCCGATCTACACGCAGGTGAAGTGGAAGCCTGCCCTCGGGGTGCGCAGCCCCTGAACAGTTGAGGCGGCGCGACCGAAGCGGACACCAAAACGAACACCAAAGGAGTTAAATGCGGCATGTCCGGGTTAAGATGAATTAGCTTTGAATCCTAATAAAACCACCCTAATCCATTAGGAGTTCGACCGGATTCAACTTGGCCAATCCTGCTCACCGTCGGCCCCGTGTCTCCCACTCGCGGCTCCACGCCACCGCGCGCGGGATGCCCGTTTCCAGTGGCACTTGCGGCGCGTAACCGAGCAGCGTTCGCGCCTTCGAGATGTCGGCCACGTAGCGCGTGACTTCGCCGAGTTGCGTTGGGGCGAGGGTGATTTGCGGGGATTTGCCCAGTGCCTGCCCGACTAGTTCAGCCATGCGAACCAGCGTGTTGCCCTGGCCGCACGCGAGATTGATGGTCTCGTTCTGCACGCGGCCCGCCGCGAGTGCCACCACGCCGCGCGCGATGCCGTCCACGCAATCGTCCACAAAGGTGAAGTCGAGCACCTTGTCCGCGCCGAACACTGTGATCGGCTCACCCGCCGCAATGCGCCGGATGAACAGCGGAATAACGCGCTCCATGCGGTCAATGTCGTTGTCGAAGCGCCCGTAGACGTTGCTGAATCGGAAGACTAGATAAGGCAGCCCGTAGCAGCGCGCGTAGGAATAGATCAACGCCTCGCCGGCAATCTTGCTCGCCGAGTAAGTGCTCTCCGTGTAGGCGAAATCCGCGCTCGCCTCCGCCGTCGCGAACCGGTGGATGTCCCCATACACCTCGCGGCTGCTGGAGAAGACCAGCGGCAGGCGCGCGAGCCGGCAGTATTCGAGCACGTTGAACGTGATGGTGATGTTTTCGAGCGCCCGGTGCGGCTCGCGCACGAGCTGGTGGACCTTCGCGTTCGCGGCTAGGTGCACCACCACGTCCGGACGCGGATATTCTGCGGCACCAAGCCCCGTTGCCGAGGCGGGGCAGCTCCCGCTCAAGTCCTGCAGCAGCGTGGGAAACCGATGCGTCCAAGTATTCGCCCGCTTGTCCACACCGATAACCTCATGCCCGTCCGCGAGTAGGCGCAAGGCAAGGTTCGTGCCGATCTGCCCGCTGGAGCCAAAGATGAGAATGCGCATGCTGAACGACGCGATTTAAGCACGCAGCGACACGGATGCAATCTCGTTGGGGTTCGCCAGCAAGGTGACGATCAAACGAAAACGCCCACGGCCACAGACCGTGAGCGTTCCGAACAGAGTCCGAAGTTTTACTCGCTGACTATTTCTTCTTCCCATGCACCTTCGCTGCGACTTTCAGGCGCAGGCCGTTCAGGCGGATGAAGCCGGTGGCGTCGTCCTGGTTGTAGGCTTTGGTCGGGTCGGCTTCCATCGTGGCGATGTGCGGATTGTAGAGGCTGACCTTGGACTTGCGGCCGGCGACCATGATGTTGCCCTTGTAAAGTTTCACGCGCACTGTGCCGGTGACGTTCTTCTGCGATTCTTCGACGTAGGCCTGCAACGCCTCGCGTTCGGGCGCGAACCAGAAACCGTTGTAGACGAGTTCGGCATACTTCGGGATGAGCGCGTCGCGCTGGTGCATGACTTCGCGATCCATCGTGAGCGATTCCATCTGGCGATGCGCGAAATGCAGGATCGCGCCACCGGGCGTCTCATACACGCCGCGGCTCTTCATGCCGACGAACCGGTTCTCGACCATGTCCACCCGACCGACGCCGTGTTTGCCGCCGATCTTGTTCAGCGCCTTCATCACGCCGAGCGGATTGAGCTTCTTGCCATTGACCGCGACGCAATCGCCCTTTACGAAATCGAGTTCGACGAATTCGGGTTTGTTCGGCGCGTCTTCGGGCAAGCAGGAAAGCGTGCAGAAATAGCCACGGTTCTTGAGGTCGTAGCTGTCATACCACGGATCTTCGAGAATGCCAGCCTCGTAGGAGATGTGCAGGAGGTTGCGGTCCATCGAATAGGGTTTCTTGGCGCTGGCCTGCACGGGAATCTTGTGCTTGGCGCAGTAATCAATCATCTCCTGGCGGCCGGGGAACTCGCTGCGATAGCGTTCGTCCCGCCACGGGGCGATGACCTGCAAATCCGGCGCAAGCGCGGCGGCGGTGAGTTCGAAGCGGACCTGGTCGTTGCCTTTGCCCGTCGCACCGTGCGCGATGGCGTCGGCTTTTTCCTTGCGGGCGATCTCCACCATGCGCTTGGCGATGAGCGGGCGTGCGATGGATGTGCCGAGGAAGTATTGGCCCTCGTAAATCGCCCCGGCGCGGATCATCGGGAAGATGAAGTCCTTGGCGAATTCTTCCTGGAGGTTATCAATGTAAATCTTGGACGCGCCGGTCTTGATGGCTTTCTTTTCGAGGCCATGAAGTTCTTCTTCCTGACCGATGTCGGCGCAGAAGCCGATCATCTCGGCGTTGTATTTTTCTTTGATCCACGACATCAGGACCGAAGTGTCGAGGCCACCAGAGTAAGCGAGAACGATTTTCATGAGTTCAAATCCAGTTCAAATCAGGGCGGGACTAAACGGCAAGCTGTCGGGTGTGAAAAGCAGAAAGTGCGGTGGGACGATAACTTCGACCGGGAACGAATGCGGCTACTTGCGAGCCCCCTCTTTCGCTTTCGCGATGGCGAAGTCCACGAGCGGCTGCGAGCGGAAGAAACCCTCGAACATATTGTGCCCCTGGCCTTCGATGACGATGAGTTTCACGAGATCGCCCGCGCCCTCGGCCTGGTAGCGGCGGACGAGTTCGGCGGAGTTCTCCTTGAGCGGCACGGTCTTGTCCACGTCGCCATGGATGAGCGCGACGGGCACCTTCGCCTTGGCCAACACGGCGATGCGTTCGATGGGGTTGAACTCGGCGGCGCGCGCGGTGAGTTGCTCGGGTGTCAGGTCGTAGGCGGGCGCGGCGCGTTGCAGGCCGGGATAGGTGCGGAAGTCATACACGGGGTAAATGCCGATGAGGCCCGCGACGCGCGTTGGATTGGCGATGGCCCAACTGCTCGTCCACAGTCCGCCGCGGCTGCGGCCGAAGAGGCATGGCTTCGCGGCGAAACCCTTCTGCTCCGTCAGCTCGCGATAGAGCGCATCGAAGACCACGTGGCTCTTCGGGCTGCCGTATGCCTCGCCCACATCCACGCCCGCGACCGCGATGCCCGCGGCGACGAACTGCTCGTGCATCCAGCGCTCGGCCTGATCGGGATACGGCGCGAGCGTGGGGCCGTAAAAAATCCACGGCTGCGGCGTGCTGCGCTTCTCCGGCGGCGGCAGGTAGAGGAAAGCGGGGCGGCCGGCCACGGTGAAGTTTTCCGTGTGCGGCAGCGCGAGCCGGCCCGAGGGCGCGGCGGCCTTGGCTTTCGCGGGCGGCGCGGCCTTCGCATCGGCGGGAAGTTGCGCGGCGAGGTAGCGCGCCGCGTTCTCGACCACGCGCAGATTCTCGGCCTGTTTGAACACCGGGAAAGTTTCATGGCCCGGGCGGAAGTAGAACACGCCGCCCTTGCCCACCTTCCAGAGCGAGCCGCTGCGAAACCACTCGCCCTTGTCCCAGCGTTCCTCGAACACCACCGCGTCCGGCTTGGGCACGTGAAACGGCTCGTCATACATCTCGGTGCGCGGGATGTCCCACGTGGCGGGCAGGCCCCGCGCAATGGGATGATCGGGCAACAAGGTCTTCAAGTGCCCCGGTGCGCCGTCACCGCGATAAGCGGGGAAAATGCAGCCGGGCAAGGTGAGCTTCCACACGCCGTCCTCGTGGCGCAGCGCGGGCGTGAGCGGCGCGTCCCGCCGCGGCACCCTGCCGAGCGGGTTGTCGTTGGAGAACTCGAACTTCGCCGTGGCGCGCTCGGCGGCGGGGATTTGCGCGAGCGCATAGTCCTTGGCGCGCTCCTGCATGAGTCGCACGAAGGGCCGCGACCAGTGCGCCGAGTGCAGCGCCACGAGCGCGAGCCGGCCGTCGCGCACGCGTTGCACGAGCGCCTCGACGCGCGGCGTCTCGACGAGCGCGTGCTTCTGATGGCCCCACCAGACGACGACTTGCGCGGCGTCCAGCTCGCTGTCGGAGAGACCTTGGTTGGGCGAGGTGAAGTTGACGGAAACGACCTTGAAGCCGGGCTGCTTGGCGAGATAGGCCGCGATGGTGTCGCCGAGGAAGCCGCCGTCGTAAGCCGTTTTCTGCGCGGCCTGCTGCTCATCCCAGACGAGCACGCGGACGGGCGGGGCCTCGGCGGCAGAGGCTGAACTGACCAAAACACAAATCGACGCAAATAGAAAAAGCAGGCGTTTCATGGGCGGATGCTGCTAACGGAGCGACAGGCTGGCGAGCGGAAACTCGGGCTGGAGCGGGACCAAAAGAAGATTCCTTTACCAGCTCATGATCGGCCAGAGGCTGACATAGTCGTCGGTCCAGAGGGGGACGACTTTCTTGGAGGTTTCTTGTTTGGCCGATTCAGTCTTGGCGGCGATGAGTTCCATCAGCGGCTTGTTCTTGCTCAACAGCACCCAGGTAGAGCTGTAGATCCACCAGTCTTTCTCGCCGTCGCCGTCGGAAATGGACAGCCGTTGGTAGCCAAATTCCTTGGCTACATTCTCCACGACCGGCTCCAGATCGAGGTAGCGGTTTGAGATGTGAACGGCGAGCACACCATCAGGAGCGAGGTGCTTGCCGTAGATGGCCACGGCTTCCTTGGTGAGCAGGTGCACGGGAATCGCATCGCTGCTGAAGGCGTCGAGCGCCAGCACATCGAGGCGCTGCGGTTCCTCGCGTTCCATCGAGAGCCGCGCGTCGCCCATTATGATGTCCACCTTGCCGCCGAGGGCGATGGTGTCGTTGACGAAGGTGAAGCGCGAGGTGGCCAGCCGCTTGACCTCGGAGTTGATCTCGTAGATGCGAACGTAATCGCCCTTCTCGCCAAATGCCGCCGTGGTCCCGGTGCCCAAGCCGACGACGCCGATACGTTTCTGCGCGCGCGGGAAGTTGCGGATGGCCAGCGCCACGCCGCTTTGCTCGCCGTAGTAGCTCGTGATGCGGCGGCGTTGGTCGGGGTCGGTGAGCTGGAAACCGTGCGTGATGCGGCCGTGCTGGAGCAGGAGGTAACGTGAGCCGGGCGTCTCCGCGCCGTATTCGAGCACGGACATGGCCCCGTAAAAATTCCGCGTGGCCTCGATGACGTTATCCTTCTCGTGGCTTTGGATGAAGAACGCCAGGCACACCGCCATCGCCACGAGGGAGCCGGCCATCCACGCGTGGAAACGCCACCACGGGAAATTCGGCACGCGCCAGTCCGGCAGGCAGACCAGCCACACGAGCAGCGCGCACGCGCCGCAGGACCACGCGAGCTCCGCGTAAGTTTGGAACACGTGCGGCGCAACCACCGCCACGAGGAAGCCGCCGATGGCCCCGCCCAGCGAGATCATCAAGTAGTAGCCCGTGAGCCGGCGCGGGTGTGGTTTCAGCGCGTAAAGTTCGCCGTGGCACACCATGCACGCGATAAACAGCGTCATGCAAAACGCCGCCACCTGCCAGCCGATGCGCACGTTGTTGATGTCGCCCAGCACCGCGATCAACCACGCGAAACACCCAAGCAGCGCGGGCAGAAAAATCGGCCGCCAATACCATTGCTGCGCATCGAAACACAGGATGAACGTCAGCAGGTAAAGACTGAGTGGCAAAATCCACAGGAAGGGAATCACTGCCACGTCCTGCGTCAGCTTGTTGGTCGTGGCCAGCAGCAGTGCCGAGGCGCACGCGGGCAGGGCAAGCCAGAGAAACCGGTGCCGCAGCGAAGGTTCTTCCCCCGGCTCTTCGACCGGCATCACTCCGCCCGCCGGGATTTCCTCTGCCACCCCGCGCCGCCACAGCAGCGCGACACACCAGATCGCAAACGCGACGTAGGCCATCAAACCCCAGCCCCACGAGACGGCCTGCAATTTGCGCGCGACGTTGGGCTCGATGAGAAACGGATACGCCAGCAGCGCCAGCAGCGAGCCGATGTTCGACAATGCGTAGAGCCGGTAGGGCGAACGGCCCGGATGCAAGCGTGAGAACCACGACTGCATCAGCGGGCCGGTGGTGGAGACGACGAAGTAAGGCAGGCCGATCGTCGCGCCGAGCAGCAGCAGGATGTGCGAGATGGGCGCATCGCCGGAAGTCGGTTTCCAAGCATCCGCAGGCACGATGGGCAGCACGGCCAGCGACGCGAGCAACAACACGCCATGCACCACCGCCTGCCCGCGCGGCTTGAGCCAGCGACTGAGAAAGTGCGCGTAGGCGTAGCCCCCGAGCAGCACGAGCTGGAAGAACAGCATGCACGTGGTCCACACGCCCGGCGTGCCGCCAAACCACGGCAGTATGTATTTGCCAATGAGGGGTTGAACGAGGAAGAGCAGAAACGCTCCGGTGAAGATCGTCAGCGCGAATGGCAACATGGCAATGGCCCGCCGGCACCACTGGCGAGGCGGAAAGTTCGGCGGAGAATGGGGTTTTCGAGCCGGTTGAAAAGGAGAATGTGGCGGCCCGCGCCCTGCAATTGCCTTGCCGCCCACCGGGCCGCTGCGCTATGCCTCCGCCCCGATCCGCGCATGAATTTCCTCCCGCTCATCGAAGCCAAACGCGACGGCCGGGCGCTCACGGCCGACCAGCTTCAGGAGGTCATCGCCGCCTTCGTGGCCGGGCAAATCCCCGACTACCAGATGGCGGCGTTTCTGATGGCGGTGTTCTTTCGCGGGCTGAACGGCGGCGAAACCCGCGCGCTCACCCTGGCCATGCGCGATTCCGGCCAAGTGCTGCAATTCCCGAAGAACGACCCACGTCCCGTCGTGGACAAACATTCCACCGGCGGCGTCGGCGACAAGGTTTCACTCCCGCTCGCGCCGTTGCTGGCGTGCCTGGGCTTCCGCGTCCCAATGATCTCCGGGCGCGGCCTGGGCATCACCGGCGGCACGCTGGACAAACTGGAATCCATCCCCGGGCTCACCACGCAACTCGGCCCCGAGCGTCTTGTCGAGCAGACGCAGCGCATCGGCGTGGCGATGGGTGGCCAGACGGCCAACATGATTCCCGCCGACAAATTGCTCTACGCGCTGCGCGACGTGACCGGCACCGTGCCGAGCATCCCGCTCATCACCGCCAGCATCCTTTCCAAGAAGCTCGCCGAGGGCCTCGATGCGCTGGTGATGGACGTGAAGTTCGGACCAGCGGCTTTCATGCCCACGCGCGACGCGGCCCGCGAACTCGCGTGGTCCATCGTCAGCCTCGCCGTCGAGTGCGGCGTGATGACCCGCGCGCTGCTCGTGGACATGAGCACGCCGCACGGTCACGCCGCGGGCAACTGGCTCGAAGTGAAGGAGGCCGTGCAGTGCCTCGAAGGTTGCGGTCCCACCGATCTACAAACGCTCGTCATCGAGTGCGCCGCGTCGTTGCTTGTGCAGACGGACAAATCCCCCAGCCTGGTCGCGGCCCGGCTGACTGCGCTCGATTGCCTCGCCTCTGGCGCGCCGCGTCGCAAGTGGGATGAACTCATCGCTGCCCAAGGCGCCGACCTCGAAGCCTTCCACGCCAAGCTGCAGCTCGATCACACCGCGCCGGTGGTGCAGGAATGTGTCGCCGCCGAGGAGGGTTTCATCCGCACTTGCGACGCGCGCATCATCGGTGAAATCGTCCGCGACTTGGGCGGCGGGCGCATGACCAAGGCCTCGGTAATCCAGCCGGACGTGGGCATCGATCGGCTCGCCAAACCCGGCGATGCAGTGCGGCGCGGCACGGTTTTGGGCCGCATCCACGCGAGCAACGGGGCGCAAGCTGAACTGGCCGTGGCCCGGTTGCAGTCGGCCTTCTCCATCACCCCGACCCCGCCGGTAGCAGCGCCACTCATCGTGGACACGCTCTGATCCGGGCGGCGGTCGCTCCGCTCAGGCGAAGTCGTAAACCGTGACCTTCTTCCAGAGCGCCTTGCAGTTGTCGATGAACTTCAAGTGCTCGGGATGCACCTGATAATCGTCCTGCGCCTGCTTGTTGGGGAAGACGAGGTTCAGCGCGACTTGATACGTCTGGTCCACCACCGGGCGGTGGCTGCCGACCATTTTGCCCATGTGGAAGTGCAGCACGCCGGGGATCGGCGCGAGATACTTTTGTCCGCCGGCAATCAGCTCATCGGCGGCCTTCGGGTTGGCGGGGTCGGTCCAGAAAATGACAACGTGCGAAAACATAGGCGCGCAGCGTAAAGGTCGCGGCGCGCGACTGGCAATGCGTTTTCCGACGCCAATCGAATCCGGCCTAAAAATCTTCCCCCGCGCGCCGAGTTTCGTTTCAATCCCGCCATGCAAAGCCGTCTCGCCCTCGTGCTCCACGCGCACCTGCCCTTCGTGCGCCATCCAGAGCACGACCGCTTTCTGGAGGAGACCTGGCTGTTCGAGGCGGTCACCGAAACGTATCTCCCGTTGATTCAGGTGATGGAAGGTTGGCTGGCGCAAGGCATGCAGACACGCCTGACGCTCACGCTCTCCCCCACGCTCTGCGCGATGCTGCTGGACCCGCTCCTGCAAGACCGCTACGTGCGCCATCTCGAAGGCTTGCTCGAACTCGCCGACAAGGAAATCCACCGCACGCATTGGGACCGCGACTTCCGCGAGCTCGCGTGGATGTATCACCACCGGCTCACCAGCCTGCGCGCGACTTACTTCGCCTACGGCCGCAATCTGGTCGGTGCGTTCCGCAAGTTTCAGGAGCAAGGCCGCCTCGAAATCATCACCACCGCCGCCACGCACGCGCTGCTGCCGCTGCTGAATCACCCGCCCTCCGTCCGCGCGCAAATCCTCACCGCGCGCGACCATTACCGGAGCTGCTTCGGCTGCGACCCGCGCGGCATCTGGCTGCCGGAATGCGCCTACGTCGAGGGCGTCGAGGCCGTGTTGCAGGAGGCGAACATCCGCTGGTTCATCATGGATACCCACGGGCTCCTGCACGCCCGCCCGCGTCCGCGCTATGGCGTCTTCGCCCCCGTGCTCACGCCGAATGGCATCGCCGCCTTTGCGCGTGACCTCGAATCCGCCCGTCAGGTCTGGAGCCGCAACGAGGGCTATCCCGGCGACCCGCGCTATCGCGACTTTTACCGCGACGTCGGCTTCGACCTCGACTTCGACTACGTCCGCCCTTACTTGCCCAGCCCGAACCTGCGCGGCTTCACCGGCCTCAAGTATTGCCGCATCACCGGCCCCACGCCGGACAAGGAAGTCTATGACCGCGCCCTCGCCCTGAAGGCCGCCGATGAACACGCCGGCCACTTCCTCGCCGCCCGCCGCGAGCAGGCCCGCAAGCTCGGCGAAATCATGGACCGCCCGCCGCTCATCGTCGCGCCCTACGACGCCGAGCTCTTCGGCCACTGGTGGTATGAAGGCCCCGACTTCCTCGACCTCTTCGTGCGCAAGGCCTACTACGACCAGCAGGACTTCAAGCTCGTCACGCCCAGCGACCACCTGAAGGAAGGCCCCACCCTGCAAATCGTCCGGCCCAGCCCCTCAAGCTGGGGCGAGGAAGGCTACTGGAAACTCTGGCTCAACGACACCAACGACTGGATTCTCCCGCACCTCACCGTCGCGCAGGAGCGCATGACCGCGCTGGCCCGCGCGCACCCGGACGCCGCCGGCCTCACCCGCCGCGCGCTGAACCAGGCCGCGCGCGAACTCCTCCTCGCGCAATCCAGCGACTGGCCCTTCATCCTGCGCACCGGCACCAGCCCGGACTACGCGCGCAAGCGGGTGAAAGACCACCTCCTGCGCTTCCTCGCGTTGCACGAGATGCTCACCACCGGCCGCGTGGACGAGCCGTGGCTCGCCCGCACCGAGTGGCTGGACAACCTCTTCCCCGACGTGAACTACCGGTATTGGGCGTGAGGGACCTGAGCCGCCGCTCGCGTCAGCTTGATGCCGAGCTGCTTCCCGGCGTTCGTCTTGCAATCGGCGGCGGCGTAACGCCACAGCTCGTCCTGCGCGAACGCGCCGCTGTGACGCAGGCGCTCGACTAGTCGTGGCATAAAGCTTGTCGAGAAATCCCGTGAAGCGATAGTTCACCTGCACCGCCGGATATTGCCCGATGTCCGGCCGCTCCTCCCGATAGTAGCTGGGAAAGACGAGCGGATTGCCCTGCGTCGCCGGCTGCCGCAGGCATCTGAGCACCGAGCGGTTCCGAATCTTCGTAACGTATCATACCAATTGCTGGTGAAGTCTGGTTGAACTCAACCACCGCCGAGCGGCCGACTCCCTCTCCCTTTGCGGAGCAAGGGGAGAGGGTCGGGGTGAGGGGTATTGTGCGTGGGCGTTGGTGGCCGCTCCCCTCATCCGACCTGCGGCCACCTTCTCCCCTCGCTCTGCGAAGGGAGAAGGCAACTTCGATCCCCCTCGTGCAGTTCGACCGACCTTCACCCGTAGTTGGTGTCACAACAAGGGAACCGCTGATTAAATCACAGAGCCACAGAGTTCCCCGAGAAAGGTCGGTGAAATCCCCTCTCGGTGTCCTCTGTGCCTCGGTGGTCAAAGGCTTTGTTCAGCGTCTCCACGGGAGCACGGCTGCGGCTGGTGCTACGCACACAGCCGCGCTCCGGTTGCGAGCGTTGGCTACGCTTTCTCTTATCCTTGCACCGCGATTTGCACGGTGTCGCTCCACTGGCCGAAGGGTTGGTCGCCTTCCAGATAGATGGCGCGGTATTTCCAGATCGCGGAGGTGCCGGGGGCCAGGGCGAGCGTGTCCGTGTAGTGAGGCTCGGTATCAATGGCGAGGAAGACCCAGGTGCCGTTGCCGCGGTCCACTTCGATGCGCACGCCGGTGAAGCCGCTCTTCTTCCATTGCACCTCGATCTGCCCGCCGGCCACGCGGACGAGCTTGAGGGTGGGCTTGGTGGTGGCGGGGTCGGCGGCTTGCTCTTCCGCGCCGATGATGCCGAGGTCCTGGCCGTCGGCTTCGGTGTAGGCGGCGTGGCCTTTGATGCGGTTGACGAGGCTGGCAGTGAACTTCCAACCGTCGGCCAGCGGGGTGATCATCACGGGCGGGCTGCCGGTGCTGGGCACGGCGGGCAGGGCCAGCGCGGGCGGCAGGGTGAGCGGGCCGGTGGCGGTGCCTTTGCCGTAGGCAAGGGCGTCGCGGAAGCCAGTGTAGCCTTGGGCCTTCTGGCGGATGGCTTCGAGCACGTCGAGGATCCAGATGAACCAGAGGCGGAAGTTGCCCAGCGTGGTCAGCTCATCGGCGGTGATGCCGTATTTGGTGGCATACGCGCCGGGGAGCTTGTCGGCGAGGTTGTTGAGGAGGGTGCGGCGGTCGGACTCTTTCTTGGGGAACCAGTTTTGCTTGGCCATGATGTTTTTAACTAGTTGAGGGTTAACAGTTTGCTGATCTTGCCGGGGGCCATTGCCCCCCGGCAAAGGGGTTTGCCTGAGCCGCGCAGGCAATTGCCCGGATGGCGGAGGGAGTTGCCTAAGTCACTCAGGCAACTGCCTGAGTCGCCCGGGAGGTTGCCTGCGCGGCAAAGGCAACTCGCCGGACAGCGGAGGCAACTGCCTGCGCGACGCGGGGAGCTCGCTCCGCGCCGCAGGCAATGGCCCGCCCGACGCCGGCAAGCAACGGGAACGGTCCGGCTGTGGGCTGCAGGGCAGGGCGAACGGGCTTTCACGCTGGGCAGTTTGCCGGGAGCCGCGCGGCCCTGCCTATCCTCAGAAGGGAGGATGCCCCGGAGGCAAGGCCGGGCACCAGGGCTGCTGAACGGGGCGGAGCGCACCCCTCACCCC
>RFVF01000097.1 GCA_009922615.1 Pseudomonadota bacterium | reverse complement strand
TCAAGCACTGGGCCTTCAACGACCCGCTCCCCCGCAAGGGCAAGCACAAGGATGCCCCGCCGTCCCCGGCGGAATACCGCAAGCTCGCCACGCGCGTCGTGGACCTCCACCCCGTGACCATCGCGCAAAACGCGCGCACCAGCGGAGGCGGCAACGTGACCCTCGTCCCGAAGCAGGCCATCACCGTCGGGCCCGCCGAGACGTGGCTGGCGGAAAAGGTCTCCATCTGGCACGCGGGCTGTCACGACAACCCCTTTGGCCAGCGCCTGACCGCCTACATGATTGCCAACCGCATCGTGGACAGCGCCGTCCCCATGTCCCTCCTCGCCGACCACCCGAACGTGCAGTTCAACTACTACCGCAAAGGCATCGGCTCGTGCGACGTGGAGATGCACTGAGGGGGAGCGGTTTATTAGGAAGGCAGGAAGAACTCAGCCAGCCCTGATGTCCACTGGCGAACAAGGCGGTAGAGACCCGCAGCCCATTGCTCCGGCGAAGTTCGGGCTCAAGTCAGCGCTCGTCATCGTGGCGGTGGGCCTCCTCTTGGCTTGGGCATGGACGCCCTCGCGCCCTGAGGAACCGGTTTACCAAGGCAAGACATTGAGAGTTTGGCTAAAGGCTTACGCGGAGAGCGAAAGCGGCTCAGAAGTGCAAGCCGAGTCCGAGGCAGCCATCCGAAGTATCGGCACCAATGGGATTCCGACGCTCTTACGGCTCATACAGACTCCGGATTCAACTTTTAGAACGAAACTTCAAGCCTTGGTTGAAAAACAGCCCTTCATTAAGTTCAACTTTGCCGACGCTGAACGCATCCGGGTCATGGGTGTGCGGGGATTCAAAGCGCTCGGTGAAAGCACAAAAGGAGCTGTCCCAGACCTACTCACTTTAGTGAAGGGAGGAAGCGGCACCGTCGGGCGGGAAGAGGCCATTTATTGCCTTGCCCACATTGGCCCATCGGCACAAGCGGCCATCCCTGCTTTGCTGGTCATTGCCTCAGATGCAAAAGACCAGAACAGGAGCGATGCATTCATGGTTCTGGGCTACATCCATGCCTCCCCTGAATCAGTTGTGCCGTTTCTAACGAGCCGCTTGCGTGACCCAGATGAGGTGGTTCGGCTGAACGCAATACGCGCTCTCTATAGGTTTGGCGAAGCCGCCAAATCTGCGGTTCCCTCCCTCATTGCACTGCTGACTGACCCATCCGAGTATATGCGCGAGCGAGCAACGAACGCCTTGAAGCTTATTGACCGCGAAGCGGCAACCAAAGCCGGCATTCCCTGACGCCTCTCCATGAACCGGAGCGCCGAGCATTGCTCGGCATGAGCGCGGCAGCACCCCAAAGCCGAGCAATGCTCGGCGCTCCGCCCCGGTTCAGTGGCCGAAATCGCCGCAGTTGGCGGGCGTTGGTTCTCTCCCGCGCCGCAGTTCCCATTAGCACCCGGCTTCAGCCGGGTGTTCCGGCCAACAAAGGCCACCACCCGTTTCAACGGGTTTTCCCATGCTCCGCAGCCCAGCCGACCAAGCCGTTAAAACGCCGCTGCCCCATCCAAGTGACGCGGTCGGTCGCCCTCCCTCGCCCAGCGGGAGAGGGCGGGGTGAGGGAGAGCGGCAACGAGGTTCTTAAGTTGTCCAGCACCGCATTGGCGTGCTGGGAATAGGCTTTGAGCCGGAACGAGGCAATTGGATCTGGGGAGCGCGCCCGCCCCGGGCGCCGCCCACCGCGCCCTCGCGGTTGGCGGAGAGCGTTCAGCCACCCGCACCCTTCAGTGAACTCGTCCACGCCCAGTTCGGCGCGGGGGCGCGCCGAACCGCAGCCGGGGCGGCTGCGCTCCCCAGCGTTGCAACTGCATCGTTCCGGATAAGAGCGCCATTCGCCATCGTTTGGCTCGCCCAAGGCGCCGCCGTCCCGCTAGCAGGCCCGGTCGTTCCGGTCGGGGAGTTTCATCGCGCAGCCGGAGAGTCGGGCCAGCCAACCAGAGAGCCAGGCCGGGCCGGCGGGGAGTCCACCCAGCCAGCCGGAGAGTTAGCCCAAACCGGTGCGGAGTCAGGGCAGCCAGCCGGAGAGTCGGGTCAAACTGGCGCGGAGTTAGGCCAGCCAGCCGAAGAGTCGGGCTAAACCGGCGCGGAGTCGGGTCGTCCAGCGGCGGAGTTGGCCCGAGCCGGTGGAGAGTCGGGCCAGCCAGCCGGAGAGTTGCCCCGTGCAGGTGGAGAGTTTTGCCGTTACCAAAGTCGCTCAACCCATTGATATTCAATTGGTAATACAGAAGACATGGTGAAACCACGCAACGCACGGCCGCGGCTGACGTGAACCCGACAGGGTTTGCGAAATCGGGACCGGCTACCCAGAGTAGGCGTCGCGCAGCTCCGCCAACCTTGAGCTGGGGACGCAATCCCGGTGGGATTGGAGTTTGGGAGTGCCGTTGCCGTTCTCCCTCACCCTTGCCCCACCCATGAACCGGAGCGCCGAGCATTGCTCGGCAGAAACGGACGAACGCCCCAAAGCCGAGCAATGCTCGGCGCTCCGCTGGCTTCACTCCCACTGCTCCGGGCCGTTAATACTGGGCACCCACGGCGCTTCACGTGGCACCCGGCGAGGCAAAAACGCCCACTTGCCAAGCGCCGCTAGACGAGTAAGGTGCGGTCAGTTTAGCACCGCCTTTCCAAGCTCATGCGAACCAATCCTCTTGGCCGGGAGCACGCCCTGCGGCGCGAGTGGTCTCTCGCGTTTACCTTGATCGAACTGCTCGTCGTCATCGCCATCATCGCGATCCTGGCGGGGATGCTCCTGCCAGCCTTGAGCAAGGCGAAACAGCGGGCGACGGCGACGCTTACGCTTAACAATCTCAAGCAGCTCGGCTTGGCTTGGAGTCTTTACGCTCCAGAGTCCGATGATCGCATGGTGCAGTCGCACTTGTATTACAACCCACAACCTGGTGGCGCGAATGTCAAGAACCCTGAAGGTTGGGCCATCGGCGACATGAAAAACACCTCGGGCTACGAGATGCCGGGCGACGTTAACCCCAATTACGCCACCAACAGCTACGGAATCACCCGCACGTTGTTCAACCGTTACATGTCAGGCAATTTTAAGGCCTACCGCTGTCCGGCGGACAAATACCAACTCTCTCTGGCCACCGAGCCTTCGGCAGGACCCTGTGTTGGCCAGTATCACGTGCGAAGTTACTCGCTCAACAGCTTCATGGCTGGGCGGGATATTTTCGCTGCGGTTGCGAACTACTACGACAGTGTCTATTTCCGGCTAACAGAGATTGATAATTCCGCGATGCGCTTCACGTTCATTGATGAAAACGAGGCCAACATCAACGACGGTTTCTTCGCGGTGAATCGTTACACCACCACCACCCACTTCGATGTGCCCGCCTCGCATCACTCCGGTGCGTATCCGTTAAGTCATGCCGATGGGCACACCGAGATGATCAAGTTGCAAGATGCCCGCACGCGGGACTGGAATCCCGCCACGGGGCTACTGCAAGTTGGTGGCCCGGTGAACCCGGATTGGCAATTACTCACAAACCGATGCTCTGGCAAATGAGAAGGTTGCTTCCAAGTCCTGCATTATCGGCGCTGTGCCTGGTGTTTGCGGTCATGGTCTCCGGTTGTCGGCGCAGTGCCAAAGGTTCCGCCGCGTCCACCAGTCCTGAAGCCTCCACCGCTGTGGCTCCGGCCACGCTCGGAGCTCCCGCACCACATCCCGGTGAGGCGGCCGACCCTGCCGCCGTCAAGGCCGCGTTCGACCAGTTCAAAGTCAAGATGCAGCGCCCGCCCAACTACTGGGAGGAGTTGATTGACGCCAAGCTTCTCTCCGCCGTGCCCAAGCGCAAAGACGGCCAGCCGTTGAACTTCAACGAATACATCGAGTTCACCGAGTTTCGCTCGCGTCAGCCAGGAAAATAGGCGCAGAAAACACCGCCGCTTTGAGCGGAGATTCTCGCCGCTACCCCAGCTTTGGAATTAACGCCTACTTCGCGTTGTCCTTCACAAACTTGATCGCGCCGGTCACGAACTCGGTCGGCTCCTTGGCGAAGGTTCCGTTGTCGGTCTCGATGGCCATCACGCCGGGCCACTTGGCTTTCTTCAACTCGGCGAGCAGCCCTTTGTAGTTGGCCGCGCCGGTGCCAACCATCACGTCGGTGATGACCGTCTTGCCGTCGATGACGTCCACCTTCTTGTCCTTGAGGTGGATGTCATACACGCGGCCCTTGTAGGCGACGAATTCCTTGCCGGCATCAAAGCCCGCGCCGGTCAGGTGGCCCACATCCATACACACGCCAATGCGGGCGTCGCGGTCTTTCAGCACGGACCAGACTTTCTCGGGCGTGCCATAGACGGACTCCTTGCCGTGGTTGTGGATGGCGAGCTTGATGTCGTATTCCTTCACGAGCTCCTCGAGGCCGTCCCACAGCGCCTTGTCGTTCTTGGGCTCGACGACGATGACCTTGATGCCCATGGCCTTGGCGAACTCGAAGAGCTTGCGGTTCTTCTCCTTCTCGGGCGAAGTGCCGGCGACGCCGAAGGTGTAGAAGTGAATGCCCTTTGCATCGAGAATGGCCTTGCGGCGCTTGGCTTCGTCGAGCGGGCCGTTCGGGTCCATGTGGCTGCCGATGGCTTGGAGTTCCTTGATCCCGTGCTTCTCGCAGAAGGCGACGACCTCGTCGAACTTCATGTTGCGGCAGGTCCAGGTCTGGAGGCCGACCTTGGGCGCGTAGTCCGCCGCTTGGGTGGAGGTGAAGACGAGGCTGGCCAGGGCCAGGGCGAGGAGGAGTTTGGCTTTCATGTGTTGGAAAAGTCTGCCCGCAAGGGACGCGGATGGCACGGATAAATTCGTCGCGACGGAATCGAGTTACTTCGCCGCGGTCACCACCAGGTCATCGAACTGGATGGGCGTGCCGGAGAACGGCAGGCCCCAGATGGAAGGGCGACCGGCGGCAGGTTCGGCAGCGTCGATGAAGGTAACTTGCCACACCTCCGGTTCGGGTGAACTGGTGGCCCACGCCTTGCCCTCGGCTTGCCAGGTGCCGTCCTTCGCTTTGCGGACTTGAAATTTAAGCGTGACCCAAGCGCCGGATTTCCAGTCGAAGGGCACCGTCGCCTTTGCTTCCTCACCACGATAAATTTCGAGCGCTTTCTTGGCCGGAGAAACCTGGAGCTTGTAGCCGCCCACACCGTTGAGGCCCACGGCCAGCACGGGAAAGCGCCGGCCCTTGCCGGTGCCGAGCAGGCGGGCCTGCACGCAAAGACCGTCCTTCTCCGTCGGGCCGAAGAGCACGCCGAACGTTTCGAGCGGATCGCCGGGTAGTTCGAGCACCTTGCCGCCCTCGGCCTGCTTCACGGCGAACCCGCCGTCCAGCACCAGCATCCCGTCGGGCACCTTGTCGAGTTCGGCTTTTTCGAAGTCTTGCGCGTAAATGGCCTTGGCGACGGGTTGCGCGCCGCTGGCTGGGGCAAGCTGATCCTTGTCCAAGTTCGCCTTGATCCAGTTGCGAAGGGTTGAACTGCCCCTGCCATAGCCACCGGGCAGATCGACCAAGTCCCGCGTTTGGATTTGTGGCGGATTGCCCCAGTGCGCGGGGAAGGCGCGGTCGGCGGCAGCGGCGACCAACGCGCCAGCGAGCAGGGCAAGGAGGACATGCTTCATACGTGTGCTTACTTTCGTCGGCTGGATAGACGCAGGCAATCCCGGAATTGTTTCGGTGTTTCCGCAGCGACGCTTCCGTCCTGATTTCGCCGTTGACGCTGCCCTTCACCGGCCCGTAGGCTTTTTCCATAACTGCGAGGCCGCGTGTCGCGGCCAGCGGAAAGCTCTCATGGCCGAAGGTTACTGCGTCAAATGCAAGGCGAAGAAGGAAATCACCGCTGGCGTTGAAGAGGTGATGAAGAACGGGCGCAAGGCCATCAAGGGCCGCTGCCCCACCTGCGCCACGGTCATGTTCAAGATTCTCGGCGGCAAGGCTTCCCCGCCCGCCGCCCCGGCCGCTCCGGCCCCGGACAATTCAGGTTCCGCCACGCCGGCCGCCTGAGTTCACGTTCTCCATTTATCCCCTTCATGGCCCAGCAACTCGCCTACCTCATTGTCACTCCCTATACCCTGTCCAAATCCCGCACCGGCGGCATTTTGGCACGGTTGATCAGCCGCACCGGTTTGGAACTTGTCGCCGCGCGGATGTTTGGCGCGTGCCAGGAACTCGTCGAGGAATACTCCAAGGTCGTGATCTCCGCCGCCGACCCGCAGGACCGCAACATCCAGCAGCTCATCCACGACTACATCGTCCACGAGCTCGGACCCGACCCCAAGACCAAGCGCCGTCGCCGCTGCATGATGCTCCTCTTCCGGGGCGAGGACGCCGTGCGCAAGGTCCGCTCCGTCGTCGGCAACATCAGCCACTCGCGCCGCGGCGGCGAGACCATCCGCGACACCTTCGGTGATTACGTGATCGATGAAAACGACCACGTCCGTTACTTCGAACCCGCCGTGCTCGCCGCGCCGAACGCCGAAGAAGCCGGCGTAAAACTCAAGCTCTGGGCGCGCTATTCTGATCAGGACGGCGGGATTCTCGAAGACTGCGTCGAACACCCGCCCGGCGAAAAAGTCGAGCGCACGCTCGTCCTCATCAAGCCGGACAACTTCCGCTTCGCCACCGGCCGGCCGGGCAACGTCATTGATTTCTTCAGCCGCACCGGCCTTTACATCGTCGGCATCCGCGTGCTGCACATGAGCACCGCGCAGGCGATGGAGTTTTACGGCCCGGTGAAGAGCTTCCTGCGCACCAAGCTCAAGTCCGTCATCGCTGCCAAAGCCAAGGCCGTCCTCGAAAAAGACCCGTCTATCGGCTTCACCATCCCGCCCGAGGCCGAGGCCCAGCTCGGTGAAATCCTCGGCCCCGTCTTCGGCGATAACCAGTTCGACAACATCGTTCGCTTCATGTCCGGCCGCGCGGAGTCCGAATGTCCGAAGGACAAGCTCGCCGAGCCCGGCACGGAAAAGTGCATCGCGCTCGTTTACGAAGGCACGAACGCCGTCGCCAAGATTCGCGACGTCCTCGGCCCCACCGACCCCGCGAAGGCCCCGCCCGGCTCCATCCGCCGCGAGTTCGGCTCCAACATCATGGTCAACGCCGCCCACGCCAGCGACGCCGTGGAAAACGCGCAACGCGAGCTGGGCATCGTCAAAGTCGAGGCCAACGACTTCAAGCGAGTCGTCGAGCAGTTTTACGGCGCGGCGTGAGACCGTGCCGGCGACTTGTAATCGCCGAGTCTGGGCCGCAGAAGATCGGCTCTCTTTAGCTCCCGGCCTCTGCCGGGCATCTCGCGGTGAATAGCGAGAAATCCTTTCAACGTTTTCGCCTGTTGGGTAGTTGACCGTTTGCGGGGATTGGTCATGTATCGCCTCCTCACCTACTGGAATACCGGCAACCTCGGCGATGCCCTCCAGACCATCGCCCTCTCGCGCCTGCTCCCGCCCGCGCTCGGCATCCCGCGCTGCCGCCTGTCCGAGCAACTTCACGCCGACAAACTCTTCGTCGTCAACGGCTGGCACCGCTCGCCGCGCGAAATCCCGTCCGCCGATGCGAACTGCCTCTTCGCCGGCATCCATTGCGCGGACGCGCACCTCCCGTGGCTGCGGCAATCGGGCTTCCCGGTCGGCGCGCGCGACCCGTTCACGCACGAACGCTGCCAACGTGCCGGCATTCCCTCCGTCATCCTCGGCTGCGCCACGCTCACGCTGCCGCGTCACGACGACCCGCGTAACGGCGTGCTCTCCGTGGATTTGCCCGGCGGCCCCGGCACGCCATTCACCCACGGCCTGAAGCCCGGCGCGCCGTTCGCCGCCCAGTGGCAACTCGGACTCCATGCCCTCGCCCGCTACGCGCGCGCCGCCGAAGTCCACACCAGTCGCCTGCACGTCGCGTTGCCGTGCCTCGCGCTCGGCACACCAGTGGCGTTGCATCCGGCGAAGTTTCAGCGAGAGCGCTACAGCCTCTTCGAGCACCTCGGGCTTGAAGACGGCAAGCTCCAGCAACGCGACGTCAGTCCGTGGCGCGAGGGTTTCATCGCCTTTCTCCGCGAGCACCTTGGCGAACTCGAAGTCGGCGATCCCAAGCTCCCGACCGAACCTCCCGACTGGCCACCCAAGAACCTTGAGCCGCGAGCGAATCCCGCTATCGTGCCGCCATGAAACTCGCACTCACCCTCGCCCTCGCCGTGCTCACCCAGCTCGCCTCCGCCCAATCCAAGCCCCTCGCCGAAATCCCGCTCAAGGACATTAACGGCAAGGACACTTCGCTCAAAGCCTACGCCGGCAAGGTGCTCCTCATCGTCAACGTCGCCTCGCAGTGCGGGGCCACGCCGCAATACGCCGGCCTCGAAGCGCTGCACAAGGAATACGGCGCGCGCGGCTTCACCGTGCTCGGCTTTCCGTGCAATGACTTCGGCGCGCAGGAACCGGGCACCGCCGCCGAGATCAAACAGTTCTGCTCGACGAGTTACAAAGTCACCTTCCCGCTCTTCGCCAAGGTAAGCATCGTGGCTGGGCCGGAGCAACACCCGCTCTTCGCCGCGCTCACCGGCAAAGGCTCGCCCCTTCCCGGCCCAGTGGGATGGAACTTCAGCAAGTTCCTCATCGGCCGCGACGGCAAGTTGCTCGCGCGCTTCGACACCGGCACCGAGCCGGACGACTCCGCGCTGGTAAAGGCCATCGAGAAGGCGTTGGCAGCGAAGTGAGCGCCTGCCTTGCGCTCGTTCCTCACCCGCGTTAAGAAAGCCCGCCACTGGCTGGTCCCCGGCGTGGGCCTGCTGGTCATCGCCGTGATGCTTTACCGTTTCGAGCACAGCCAGGTCTATCACCCGACCCGCGACGCGGAATCCACGCCCGACGACGTGGGCCGACCCGCCGAGGATTTCTGGCTGACCACTCCCGACGGCCTGCGCCTCCACGCGTGGTTCTTCCCGGCGGCGAAGTCCTCGCCGCGTGCTCGCTTCGTGATGCTCTTCTGCCACGGCAATGGCGGCAATCTCACCTCGCGCCCCGGCTACTACCGCGCCATCCTCGAGACCGGCGTGAGCCTGCTCGCCTTCGACTATCGCGGCTACGGCCACAGCGAGGGCGAGCCCAGCGAGGCCGGCACTTACACCGACGCCGCGACAGCCTACGCGTGGCTGCGCGCCCGGGGCTTTGCGCCCGAGCACATCCTCGTCTGGGGCGAATCGCTCGGCGGTGGCATCGCCAGCCACGTCGCGGCGACGCATAGTGTCGGCGGCCTGGTGCTGCAAAGTTCCTTCACCAGCATTCCCGACATCGGCGCGGAAGTTTTCCCTTGGCTGCCGGTGAAAATGATCAGTCGCATCAAATACGACACGCACAGCCGCCTGCCGCACCTCAAGTGCCCCGTCGTCGTCCTGCACAGCCGCGCGGATACGACGATTGGTTTCCATCACGCGGAGCGGAACTTCGCCGCCGCGCGCGAGCCGAAGGCCTTGCTGGAAATCCACGGTGACCACAACGACGCCCTGCTCGCCAACCGCGCCGCCTACGTCGCCGGCGCGGAGAAGCTGGTGCAACTCGCCGAAGCTGCTGCTGCGAAAGCATCCCCATGAAAACCGCCCTGTCGCAACTCGGCCAGCGCACCGCGCCGCCCGCCATCTCGTGGCTGATGAGCCTCACGCTCGGCCAGCCAAAACTCATCTCCCTCGCCGCCGGCTTTACGGACAACGCCTCATTGCCAGTGAGCGAAGCCCGGGAGTTGCTCAATACGGCCAAACGGCTGACCGAGCTCGACGAAAACGCCACTACAGCGGCGGTCTGCGACCGCCGATTGGCGCCAAATGCAACCAAGCTTCGGCGGCCACAGCCCGCCGCCACAGACATTTCCTCCGATCGCCTGCTCATCACCCACGGCTCGCAGCAGTTGCTCTACCTCCTCACCGAGGCGCTGTGCGACCCCGGTGACATCGTGCTCGTCGAGGACCCGACTTACTTCGTTTATCTCGGCATCGCGCAAAGCCACGGCCTGCGCTGTCGCGGCGTGCGGCTGCTGCCCGACGGACTAGACCTCGCGCACTTGGAACAGGTGCTGGAGGAACTCCGCCGCCGCGGCGACCTGCCGCGCGTGAAACTGCTCTACCTCGTCACCTACTACCAAAACCCCACCGGCTACACGACGAGCTTCGCCAAGAAGGCCGCCGCGCTGAAGCTGCTGCGCCGCTACGAGAAGTTCGCCGGCCATCCGCTCTACTTGATCGAGGATGCGGCGTATCGCGAACTGCGCTTCGCCGGGGAAGAAGTTCCCTCCGCCCTCGCCGCGCCGGGCGGAGCCGACCGCGTGCTCTACGCCGGCACGTTCAGCAAGCCCTTCGCCACCGGTGTGCGCGTGGGTTTCGGCGTGTTGCCCGAACCCATTCGCACCACCGCCACGCGCATCAAGGGCAACCACGATTTCGGCACGGCGAACTTGCTCCAGCAATTGCTCGCCCGCGCGCTGGCCACGGGTGCTTACGAGCGCCATCTCGCCGAACTCCAGCGCCGCTACGCGCACAAGGCCCGCGTGATGACCGACGCCATCCGTGCGCACTTCCCCGCGAATGTCGAGTGGCGTGAGCCGGCCGGTGGGCTCTACGTCTGGGCCCGCGCGCCGAAACGGCTGCGCACCGGCGCGAAGTCCAGGTTCTTCCAAACGGCGCTGAAACGAAACGTCCTCTATGTCCCCGGCGCCTTGTGCTACGCGAACGATCCCACGCGCCGCCAACCCGACCACGAGATGCGCCTGAGCTACGGCGGCGCGAGCGAACGCGATCTCGCCGAGGGCATCAAGCGCCTTGGCACCGTTTTGTCGGCATGAAAGTTCACGCTTTGCTTTTGCTTCTCCTGGCCTGCGCCGCCCAGACTTCCGCCGTGGACATCATCGCGCACCGGGGCGCTTCGCACGACGCGCCGGAAAACACGCTGGCCGCTTTCAAGCTCGGCTGGACGCAGCGCGCGGACGCGTGCGAACTGGACATCTGGCTCTCCAAGGATGGCAAGCTCATCATCTCACACGATGCGGACACCAAACGAATCACGGGCGTGGCGAAAAAAATTCCTGAGAGCACGCTGGCCGAGTTGCGCGAGCTGGACGCTGGGGCATGGAAAGACCCTAAGTGGAAAGGCGAGAAGCTCCCGACCCTCGAAGAAGTTCTCGCGCTCATTCCGGAGGACAAACGGCTCGTCATCGAAATCAAGTGCGGCGTGGAATGTTTGCCCGAGTTGGAGCGCGTGCTGAAGGCGTCCGGCAAGCCCGCAGCGCAGCTCGTCATCATCAGCTTCAGCCACCCCGTTTGCGCGGCGGCCAAAAAGTTGTTTCCGCAAATCCCGGTGTTGTTCCTCGCCAGCTTCAAGCAGGACAAGGCCAGTGGGAAGTGGTCACCCGCGCCGGAGTCGCTCATTGCGAAGGCGAAGGCTGCCGGGCTCGACGGCCTCAACCTCGCCTTCAAGGGCCCGCTCGACGCCGCGTTTGTGCAGCAGACGCACGCCGCCGGCCTCAAGTTCTACGTCTGGACCGTGGACGACGCGGTGGTCGCGAAGCGGATGCTCGCCGCCGGTGTGGACGGCATCACCACGAATCGTCCCGAGTGGCTGCGCGCGCAGTTGCGTTGAGCGGGACGCGCGTTTCAGGCCCGTGGCCAGCGGGTTTTATTGAGGTCAAGCCCCGACCACGGCCATTGACACGAAGCCGCGCCCATTGCTAGGTTCCGCGCGCATTGCGGCGGTTATGGCTACGCTACTCAACCAACCAGTGCTCGTTTTGAACCGGCTGTGGCAGGCGGTGAACATCTGCACAGCCCGGCGTGCACTTTCGCTGCTTTTTCAGGGTCACGCGCAGGTCGTGCTCGGCGATCAGGACGGCGCATTCCAGACGTATGACTTCTCCTCGTGGGCGGACTTCTCACGCCGCGAGCCCCACCCCGAGTCCGTGCGCGGCATCTCGTTCCGCCTCCGCGTGCCGCGCGTCATCATGCTCGCTGTGTTCGACCGTCTGCCGCGCAAGGAAGTGAAGTTCACCCGGCACAACATCTTCGAGCGCGACAAAAACACCTGCCAATACTGCGGCCAGACGCTCGACCGGAAGGACTTGAACCTCGACCACGTCATCCCGCGCGACCGCGGCGGCCCGACGACGTGGGAAAACATCGTGTGCTCCTGCGTGCCCTGCAACACACGCAAGAGCAATCGCACGCCTTCCGAATGCGGCATGCACTTAGTCCGCAAGCCCAAGAAGCCCAAGTGGCGGCCGTTTGTGCAGCTCAACTACGGCGTGGAATATCACGACAGTTGGAAGCACTTCCTTGACCTCGCCTACTGGAACGTCGAGCTGGGGGATTGAGAGACGACAGGTGATTAGTAATTGGTGCCGAGTGAAGGCACGCGGCATGGCGACCAATCGCTAATTACTTCGCCTTCACTTCGCCCGCGCTGACTGCATCAAATCCCAGAACTTCGGGTTATCCTGCAACGCCTCGTCCTCGCCGGTGGGCAGGCCTTGGCGGTAGAGGAAATCCTTCAGGGTGTTCTTGCTGAGGATGCGCTGCACGAGCACGCCCAGTTCGTGGCGCTCGAAATAAATCCGGTAGTCTCCAACGCGGAAGCGGTGGAGGACGTGGCCGTCGCGCTCCAGCTTGCCGAAGCGTTCCAGCTCGGTGCTGATTACTTCCTGCGGCAGGCCGCGGAACTCGCCGAGAATCTGGAGCTGCAGCTCCTTGGGCATCTTGGACAGCTCGGCAGCCCCGGTCGGCGTGAAGATGATTTGAAACGGACGCATGGCCGCAGTGTCCGCATTCCATGGCGGACTGCAAGCCGGGCCTTGGCTGCGCGCGCAAAGTTTTCCGGTTGCGCATTCGCCCCGGCTCGCCCGAAATCCCCGGCGCATGAGCGAACTCAAATTCTCCGTCGAGCATCTCGGCCTGCCCGCGCGCAACACCGCCGCCCTCAAGGACTGGTATGTGCGCGTGTTGGGCGCGAAGCTGCGCTTCGACAACGGCCAGAACCCGCCCGCCTTCTTCCTCGAACTCGGCGGCGGGCTGATGATCGAGATCTACGCGGCGAACAGTTCAGTCAAGGACACCGGGAATAACAGCGTTGCGGGCTGGCGGCACTTGGCGTTGCGCGTGGACACGATCGAGGCGGCACAAGCAGAACTCGCGCGGCGCGGCGTGAGTTTCACCGAGCCACCCAAGCCCGCCGGCGGCGGCGGACGCGTGCTGTTCTTCGCGGACCTCGAAGGCAACCTGCTCCACCTTGTTGAGCGACCGAAGGAATCGGTGTTTCATTGAAGGTTGAGGAGTGTGAGCAGGATCACGAGCAAGAGATCATCGTCCGCTCCAAATCCTGCTCTTTCTCCTAATCATACTCTGAATCCCGCTCCTACCCATCACCCCAAATGCCAGAGTCAAAATTCTCCGCCGTCATCTTCGACATGGACGGCGTCATCATCGACAGCGAGCCGCGCCACGAACGCGCGTTCATGGATGTGTTCGAGCAGATGGGCTACGGCCAGACGCACGGCATCCAATTCGAGCACTACCTCGGCCGCTCCGACCGCGCGGTCTGGGTGGACTTCATCGCGAAGCACAACCCGAAGTGGACGCTCGACGAACTCACCGCGTGGAAACAGAACCATCTCATTGAGATCATCCGGCGCGAGCAGCCGATCTTCGACGGTCTCCCGGAACTGGTCGCCAAAGTCGCCGCGCTTTACCCGATGGCCGTGGCGTCTGGCTCGGTGCATCGCGTGATCGAAGAAGTGTTGGCGATGAAATCGCTGCGACGGTTTTTCCCGGTCGTCGTCAGCGTGCAGGACGTGGCGCACGGCAAGCCAGCCCCGGATATTTTCCTGCGCGCGGCGGCGTTGCTCGGAGTGGAGCCAACGCGGTGTTGTGTGATTGAAGATTCCGCCGCCGGCGTCACGGCGGCGCGGGCGGCGGGCATGACAGCGATCGCAATTACGAACACCTTGCCGGCGGAGAAACTCACGCACGCGCATCACGTGGTGCGGACTTACGAGGAAATCGAGCGGCTGCTCCTGCCGGTTTAGCCGGAGGCTCAGACATCGATCACCGGGCCGTCGCCCCCGGGGGGCTTGGCTTGGGGTGAAGAGCGCCGCACGCGCACGCGACTCTCGCCCGAGCCGGTCAGCGTGTTGAGGATCAACGACGCAAGGCTGATGACAAGCGCGCCCCAAAACGCGGGCCAAAAGCCGGCCACGTGAAAGCCCTTCACCAACGAGCCGACGAGGTAGAGCAGGCCGGCGTTGATCACGAGCACGAAAAATCCAAGCGAGAGCACCACCAGCGGCAGTGTGAGAAGGAACAGCAATGGCCGGAGGAACGCGATGAGGCTGCCAAAGATCAGCGAGGCGACGAAGAGATCAGGGACCGTATCGTAGTCAATGCCAGGAACGATGTGCGTGGCGACGAGGACGGCAACGGTGTTGATGATCCAGCGCTGAAAAAAGATGACCAAGACGGAACGAGGTTCGTCTCCCCGTTCGCGCTGCTGGCCCGACTGATAACCGATTCGCACTTGCGCAACATGGTGGCGGGAGGCTCAATTCGCAAGCAATGGTTCCGCCCTACTTTTTCTTCCCAGTCAGGTCTGGCAAGGCGGTCTTCGCAAATGCCTCCCATTGCTTTTGCAGCGCGTCACGCGGAGGCACGCCCGCGTGGACGTAAATGGCATAGCGCAGTTGCAGCGGCTTGCCCGGCTCGACAACCCGCGCCGCATCGTGCGTAAAGCTCGAGCCCATCCAGCCATCGCTGCGCACGTGGAAAACCGTCGGATGGTTCGGGTTGGCTGGATGATCGAGCAACGTCGCGCCATCGTTCTTGCCGGGAAGAATCGGCCCGGAGTAATCGCACCAGCGGGCGCGTTTCCAGAAGCAGCCGTTGTCGCCCTGTTCGTCCACATTCCCTTCAGAGTTGCGGATCGTCCCGCCGCCATCCGCGATACCGATGGTCTTGGCCATGCGCACGCCCACGAGACCGAACGGCGTCTTGCCGAAGGTGACCGGCGCGACCTTGGCCTCGAAACGCAAGTCGAGCACGAGCAACGTCTCGTGGTTCGGCAGCAACTCCAGGCTTACGCGCCGCCGCTCTTCGATAACCACCTTGCCGTTCTTGTCCACCCAGTGGTTGTAAATCGTCGCCGCCGCGCCTGAGTCGCCGTCGTCAAGCCGCTCCAACCGCTGCCCGATGATGCGGCCCTGATTCGTGCCGCGATCGGCCCAGAAGCTCCAGCCGTTCACGTCGTTGTGCGAAACCCAGATCGAGTTGTGATGGCTGTGACTCACCGGATCGTGGGGGTGGCCCATACGCGTGACCGAGCGGCCCGACGGCCCGAGGAGCGGAAAGACAAACGGCCGGTTCAGCCCCGGTCCGAAGTGCAGCCGCGCCAGCTCAGTGCCGTTGCGCTGGAAGGAAACCTGTTCGTAAGGCTGCGGCAGCGCCTGCAAAAGCGGGACGGGCTTGGCCCCGGGCAACGGGACTTGCGCCCCCAGCGTCAACGTGGCGAGCAGGAAGGCAACGGTCATTTGCGAGCTGAACATGGCCGCAGCAAACACGTTTCGGCGATGGCCGACAAGCCCGGCGGGGACGGCTGAATACTACGCACACTTACTATGTCCATTAGCCAGCCGGTTGTCCGTCGATGGCCGGCTACTGTGACTCGGTCCGAAAAAGTTGAACTTCTGCTGCCGCGTCTGGCCTCGCGCCGGTCGCGGCTTTTACCTGCCATGAAAACCCTGTTTGCCCGCCCTCTCATCACACTCACCGTGGCCGCCAGCGTAGCGTTGCTCGCTGGCTGTCTGGATCAACCGCGCCCCACAGTGAGCACTGTGCCGCCCGCCGCGCCCGCGCCCGCGGTGCCGGTGAGCGAGCCGCAAGTCGTCGTTCGGCCCAACCCCGCCGCTGCCAATGTCTCCGCGCCGATTGCGGAAATCGCGCGCCTGCACCAGGCCGGGCTGGACGAATCCGTCGTGAAGGCATTCGTCGAGAAATCCACCAATTCCATCAGTCCCACGGCGGATGAACTCATTTACCTGAAGGACATCGGTGTTTCACCTCGC
>RFVF01000096.1 GCA_009922615.1 Pseudomonadota bacterium | reverse complement strand
AAAATCAAGGGCCTGCCGGATGGCCGGCAGCGCCGCGTCCTGGCCCGTCGCCGCCACCACCAACACCGCCAAATCAGTGGATGCATTCGTCAGCGCAGCGGAGGCGGCCGGGCGACCGGCGGTCAGGAAAAGTCCCAGCAACAATGCCAGGACGCCGCTGAAGGGCCGGTCGAGCTTGGCCAGCAAGCCCGGTCGGCTGACCGCCACGCTGCGCGCAAAGCGTTTCACGACGATGTCGAGGAAGACCACCGGCTTCTGCGGGAAGCTCACGCGGATGGTCTGCGTCGTGTGAAGGGAGGGTTTGTTGTTCATGGCGTCAGGCTGTGAGTTGTTCGCGATGCGCACGGCTTCCTCGCTGCCACTCGGATAGCTCAGTGCGTTTTTCATGGCGCCAATCTACGCGCGCGTTTGGGATGCGGTATCGGGTTGCCCGACCGATTGCCAGATGAGGGCATCCCCTAGGGAGTGGGTGACTATCCCGGAGGCAGAAAAACCTTCCGAATGAAACTGACCCGGGAACGCTGGTTCAGCCGGAGAGTTCTGGGTTAGGCGAACTGCCCTTGGGTCGGCGACAGACGGACTTCCTGCACGCCGCGGATGCGCCAGTGGTCTGCCTCACGGATGAGCACGTAACGGAAAAAGCGCGTGGCCCCGCGCCGGCCTTTTACGGAGACATCCAGCACCGCCTCGCGGCCGTTGTCTTCGACTGATCCGAACGCCACCGTGCGCCAATACGCGATGACCGGGTATCCATCCTTCACCATCCGCTCGAACGCCTGCGGTGTGAACTGCTGTTGGATCTCCGCCGAGGCAAAGGAGTAGGCGCGCTGGAAATCGCCGTCGCGAAAAGCGGCGAACTGGGATTCAACCACCGTCCTTACTTGCCGGGAAACTTCCACCGAACTCGGCCGCAACGGCCGATCCGTCGTCGGTGTGACGAAGTAAAACAACAGGCAGACCGCCAGCGGCAACGCCGCCGCCCGCAACAGACATCGGAGGTCCGCGTCCGCCATCGGCGTGCCGGCAGATGTCCGGTCAGGTGGGCTCAAAGGAAATTACTTCGCCTTGGTCGTCAGGCCGGTCAGCGCACTGGCGACGGACTGGATGGCGGCCTCGTTGACACTGGCGAGCGTGAGCGCGTCCTTGACGCCCTGAATGGCCGCGGCCAGTTGCGGTGAACCCACCGCCGCATTCAACGCCGTGGCCAGATCGCGCGCGAGCGTGGCCTGGTCAGCCGCCGTGATCTTCTTGCCAGCGATGGCGTCTCCGAGCGCGTTGGCCAGCGCCTGCATGGATTCGGCGGACGGCTTGTTGGCCCCGAGCGCCACCGCGCCGAGATCCAAGGCGAGCTTGTCCTTCTGCTCCTGCGTGGCCTGCGGCCGGGACTTGATGATGGCGAGGTCCGCGAGAATTTTAGAGACGTTCGGCGCGGCGGCCGTCTGGGGTGCGGGTGCCCCCGTTGCCGGCTGGGCGGCGCCCGGCGTTGGCAAGGGCGTGACCGGTCGGCCAGCGGCTTCTTTCGCTCGTTGTTTGATGATGACGGCCGCCCCCTGTCCACGGGCGGTGGAAGCGGTGCAAACGAGAGCCAAGGCCAGAGCGAGGAGCGGTGTTTTCATAGAGGATAAATCAGATTCTGGCGCAAACTGCGCCTTTTCCCCCGGCCTGTCAACAGGCGGCAAATTGGAAAAAACCGCTGACAACCGCCGCGCGATGCCGTTCACTCCCCAGACTTTTCGATATGCCCAAGCGCACCGACATCCACAGCGTCCTCATCATCGGCGCCGGCCCCATCATCATTGGGCAGGCGTGCGAGTTCGATTACTCCGGCACTCAGGCCTGCAAGGCCCTCAAGGAAGAGGGCTACCGCGTCATCCTCGTGAACTCGAATCCCGCGACGATCATGACCGACCCGGAGTTCGCCGACCGCACCTACATCGAGCCGATCACGCCGGAGTGCGTGGAGAAAATCATCATCCGCGAGAAGGAAGAGATGGCTCGGACCGGCGCGAAAGGAAAACTGGTTTTGCTCCCTACGCTCGGCGGCCAAACTGCGCTGAACACTTCGATGGCCTTGCACAAGAACGGCGCGCTCGCCCGCCACGGCGTCGAGATGATCGGTGCGAAGCCCGAGGCCATCCACAAGGGCGAAGACCGGCTCGTCTTCAAGGAGCTGATGCTCGCGATCGGCCTCGATGTGCCCATCTCCGGCGTCGCGCACAACATGGCCGAGGCCCGCGCCATCCAAGAAAAGATTGGCCGTTTCCCGGTCATCATTCGCCCCGCCTACACGCTCGGTGGCACCGGCGGCGGCATCGCTTACAACGGCGATGAGTTCGAGGAAATTGCCAAGCGCGGCATTGACCTCTCACCCGTCAACGAAGTCCTCATCGAAGAATCCCTCCTCGGCTGGAAGGAATACGAGATGGAAGTCATGCGCGACAAGGCCGACAACTGCGTCATCATCTGCTCCATCGAGAACTTCGACCCCATGGGCGTCCACACCGGCGACAGCATCACCGTCGCGCCCATCCAGACGCTCACCGACAAGGAATACCAGATCATGCGCGACCAGAGCTTCGCGGTGATCCGCGCCGTCGGCGTCGAGACCGGCGGCTCGAACATCCAGTTCGGCGTCAGCCCGGACAATGGCCGCATGGTCATCATCGAGATGAACCCGCGCGTCAGCCGCAGCTCCGCGCTCGCGTCCAAGGCCACCGGCTTTCCCATCGCGAAGATCGCCGCCAAACTTGCCGTCGGCTACCTGCTCGACGAACTCAAGAACGACATCACACGCGAAACCCCCGCGAGCTTCGAGCCAAGCATTGATTACGTCGTAACCAAGATTCCGCGCTTCGCCTTTGAAAAATTCCCGCAAGCCGACCCCACGCTCACCACGCAGATGAAGAGCGTCGGCGAAGCGATGGCCATCGGCCGCACATTCAAGGAAAGCCTGCAAAAATGCCTGCGCTCGCTGGAGATTGGCCGCAGCGGCCTCGGCGGCGACGGCAAACCCTGGCGCATCGGCACGGAAGTCTATGGCGACCGCGACATCCTCCCGCGCGACGTCATCAGCCGCAAACTGAGCGTGCCCAACGCCGAACGAATCTTCTTCATCCGCCACGCCCTGCGCGCCGGCTTCACCATTGAGGAAATTTTCAACCTCACGAAAATTGACCGCTGGTTCTTAGTCCAAATTAAGGAAATCGTAGATTTCGAAGAAGAACTCGCGACCGCCAAGAACTGATTCCGGCTCTCAACTCTCAACCATGAACTCTCAACTTCCTGCGGTTCAGATCAAAGAGATTGTGGATTTTGAGGAGGAGCTGGCGGGGGCGAAGAACTGATTCCAAAGGTGAGTTATGGCAGAAAAAAGGCGATTCAGAATTCTGGTGCTCGATACAAATGGTGACTCCGTCATCAAGAACGAGCAGCAGCTTCTTCATGCCACGGTCGCTCACGGCGACTTGTGGAAGAAGCCAGAAATCAAAAACTCGCCGCAGCCCCATCTGAGCGATGATGGGTGTTCGCTGAATGTGAAACTGATTAGCCCGGATGCAGATTTGGATGATGCTTTCGTCCGTGCATTTGAAATTGAGCTCGCTGGAGCATACGAAGCGGTTGAATGCCGCCGACTCGCTCTGCTCCGACATTACAGGCATCAACGGTTTGACCTCATTTATGTTCTCCGCGACGAGGTTTCAGAGCACATCGCTTGTGAATTGTATCCGTTGCTTTACAAGGTCGAGAATGCATTACGTGGCTACCTCCTTCGATTCATGGTGACTCGGCTGGGGCCGAGTTGGTGGGATGTCACTGCAAAGGCTGAGTTCGGTCAAAAAGTAACGCAGAGAAAAAACAACGAAACAAATTTCTCGGAGCACGTAGACGTTAAAGCCTACCTCGTGGATTTCGGAGATTTGGGTAAACTTGTTCACTCGCATTCGTCGGGGTTTTCCACCAAGGAGGACATAGTCCGCCGTATCGCCGAGTTGGAGGAAACTCCCGAGGCGATTCGCTCGTTCAAGGAGCAATTGCAGAGCAACTACCAGAAGTTTTTCCGAGAGACGTTCAAAGACAAGGGATTCCAAGAAAAGTGGGAGCGATTCGAAAAGCTCAGGCACAAAGTCGCTCACACCAGCCTGTTCACTTCACAGGATCTCGCAGAAGGCAAACAGTTGGGGGTCGACCTGAGCGCTATTGTCCAAGCCGCTGACTCGAACGCCCCAGCCCTAGACCTTCCAGTCGAAGAAAAGCAGGCGATTCGCGAGAGCTTCATTCTGCGAACCAATGCTTGGTCTGTGATTTCAGAAGCCGACTTCGTGAAGGAGCTACAGACCCAGCAAGCATATTTCGCAAAGAAGGCTGGTTACGTCGGGCTTGCTCACTTTGTTAAGTTTTACCTCGGGGCAAAAGGGTTTGATTTTGCGGCGTCATACACAATGGCAGACGGATTGAAGGCAAAGGGTCTCGTAGAGATCTACGAAGTAGAAAACCCAGTCGGCGGCGATCCAATCAGGGCGATTCGTTTGGTTGAATCCTCTCCGGCAGGTCTGAACAATTGACGCATCCGTCCGCGAATCCCAACGGGATTCAAATCCACCAGCCCAGGGTTGGTCCGAGCCGGACGGGCGAGGAGCTACCCTGGGTTGCGTTCCCCAAAATGTTTTCAACGCTGAAGGCGTTGCATCCCTTCCGCCGCCGTTTCGCCACAACTCCTTCACAGTTGTATTCATTTTTGCGCGTTCACCCGGCGTAGTCGCTTCACTCCAACGCTGGGCTGATTGCTGCAACCGCGTTGCGGTTGGAGCGCGGCTCTGTGAGCCGCATCACATCGCCACTATTCACGTCATCGGATATACCAAACGCCTCCGAACCGCCGAAGCCGCTGCGGGTCGCAGACCCGCGCTCCGTCCGAAAGCTCCGTCAGGAGCGAAATCTTTGTAGCCATCCACGCCACCCAATGCCCCAGCCCCGTCGGGGCGGCATAGCCTTCGCAGGCGGCCACCATGTCGCTCCTGACGGAGCTTGAAACCTTGTTTGATTTTGGCTGCTACAACTATGCCGCGCCTGCCGGCGCTCCGGTTTGCGAATCCCAACGGGATTCAAATTCATCAGCCCCGGGTTGCGAGGTTGGCCCGTCCGGCTCGGACCGAGCTACCCTGGGTTACGTTCCCCAAAATGTTTTCAACGCTGGAGGCGTTGGTGCTTGCGCACGGCCACCATCGCTCCAACGCTGGTCTGAAGGCTGCCACCGCGTTGCGGTTGGAGCGCGGCTCTGTGAGCCGCTGCATGCCGCCATGATTCACGTCGTCGGATAACCTTTACGCTTCCAAATCATCGAAGCCGTTGCGGGTCGCAGACCCGCGCTCCGCTCGTATTCTGGGGAAAACACATGATTTTGCGGCGATAACGGATGTTTTTCATTCACGGATAGGGGTTTTTCATGAGTTGCCCCGCCTTTTCCGTCCGACGATTGAGGAGAATTGTCAGAGCACCCGCCAAATTTGTCCGACGATGGGGTTTTGCTGACGAATCGCCCGCTAAATCACTCCGGCGTTTGAACTTCTTTGCTATTAGACCCGCCGAATCCGTCCGATGTCCTCTAAATATTGGTAAATGACCCGCCAAATTGCTCCGACATTTGGCTTGCGAAGGCCGTCGGGCAGGCCAAAACCTTCGCTCATGGTTGACCAGACTTCGTCTTCGACCTCGGGCGCGGAAACGCCGGGGAGTTCAAACCTGATTCCGGCCGATTTCTTCTTCGCGCTGGGCAGTGACGTGCGGTGGGCGATTTTCCAATTGTTGGCGGATGGCCGGCCCCGCCGGGCCATTGATGTGGCGACGGTGTTGAAGCGCGATTTCGATGGCGTGAGCAAACATCTGCGGTTGATGCGCGAGGCGGGTGTGGTGTCGGTGCTGGCGGGCGAGGATCGGCGGTATGTGTGGTTCGCGATCCCGCCCAAATACCGACGCGAGGCGGGCGTGGTGGACTACGGTTTATGCGCCATTCGTCTGCCGCAGGCGAAAATGGCGATGGCGAAGGATTGATTGGCTCTCCACTCAACGGCAGTCACCTTCGCCGAGGCTGAAATCGGTAGGTGCGTCTGGTTTGCGCTGGATGGGATGGCGTTTCACTCCCGGCCTGCGTGCGGTTCCGTGAGTTCGGTCCGGTTCGTCTCCTGCGCACACCACACGGACAACAGCGTGATCGCGGCCATCGCGATGAGGTAAAGCGACACGGGCCACGGTTTCCCATCGGCCCACTTCAGCAGCGCCGTGGCGATGAGCGGCGCGAGCCCGCCCGCGAGCGGTGAGGCGAGTTGGTAGCCCAGCGATGCGCCACTGCATCGCACGCGCGTGCTGAACAACTCGGAGAAGAATGCCGCCTGCGGGCCATACATCGCGGAGTGGATGAACAGCCCCGTGCCAATCGCCGCCCACAAGTCCGCCGTCGTGCGCGTGTCCACGAGCCAGAAGAAAGGAAACGCAAACAACGCCAGCGCCGCCGCGCCACCGAGATAAACTGGGCGACGCCCGATGCGGTCGGACAACGCACCGAAGAATGGAATCGCGAAGAGCTGCACCGCCGAGCCGATGAGCACGCCGTTCAACACGTCCGCCTTCGATGCGCCCGCCTGTGCTGTCGCGTAGGTCAGCACGACCAGCGTGAAGACATAGAATGAGACGTTCTCCGCGAAGCGCGCGCCCATCGCCACGAGCACGTTGCGCGGGTGCAGGCGGATGGCTTCGAGCACGGGGAGTCGCGACGCAGTTTCGGGTGCAGCCGCCTTCGCGGCCTCGAACAACGGACTTTCCAGCACGCGCAGCCGGATGAACATGCCGACCGCGAGCAGGAAAATTCCCAGCAGGAACGGCACGCGCCAACCCCACGCGAGGAACTGGTCCTCCGGCAACCGCGAACAGAGTCCGAAGACTCCGTTGGCCAGCAGCAGCCCGACCGGCACGCCGGCTTGCACGCAACTGGCATAGAGTCCGCGTCGTCCGCGATGCCCATGCTCCACGGCCATCAGCACCGCGCCGCCCCATTCGCCGCCGACTCCGAGGCCTTGCACGAGGCGCAGCGTCACGAGCAGCACGGGCGCGAGCACGCCGACTTGCTCATACGTCGGCAGCAGGCCGATGCAGAGTGTCGCCACGCCCATGAGCATGAGCGTGGCGACGAGCACGGACTTGCGCCCGAGCTTGTCGCCATAGTGGCCGAAGATGACACCGCCGAGCGGACGCGCGAAGAACCCGACCGCCGACGTGCCGAACGCCGCCATGGTGCCCGTGAGCGGGTCGATGTTCGGGAAGAACAACTTGTTGAACACCAGCGCCGCCGCCGTGCCGTAGAGGAAGAAGTCATACCACTCGATGGTGGTGCCGATGAAACTGGCGAGCACGACGCGGCCCACAGGCGTGGGCGGCGACGGCGTAGCTGAGGTTGCGGCGCTGATGCTGCGAGTGAACGGTTTGGAGCGACGGAACTCAAGCCCGGTGCTGTGGTGAGCAGAACTTCCGCTCATTGCGTCTGTAGCTGGACATGAAATCACGCGCCTTGTCCAAGCTCGCGCTCGTCTGGTTGCTCGTCCCGTTCGTCTGCCCACTTCTCCCCGCCGCCACGCTCGTGAAAAATGGCCGGCCCGCCGCCGTGCTCGCGCTGCCGGCGGATGCGGACGCGGCGGAGAAACTCGCGGCGAAGGAACTCACGGACCACATCGAGATGATGTCCGGCGCGAAGCTGGAGTCCGCCTCGGTGGACGCGGCGGGCGTGAACGACTTCCTCAAGCAGAGCAAAGCCGCCGGGCGAGTGCCGGTCTTCCTCGGGCGCAATGTCCGCGACCGCGTCGGCCTGGCCGCGAACGCCGTGCGCGGTGCGTTCGCGCTGCATGTCACGGCGGACGCGGTGATGATTGCGGGTGTCGAGGAGGGGACGACTTACGGCGCGCTGGAATTGCTCGAACAACTCGGCTGCCGGTGGTTTATGCCCGGCCCGCTCGGCACGGTCGTGCCCAAGCTCGCCACGGTGGATGTGCGCGTGCAGCAGACCGCGCAGGCGCCGTCGTTTCCCTCGCGGTGGTTCCAGATGCCGGACAAGGACTGGCAGGCGCGCGTGCGCTGCGGCGGCACGGTGTTCCTCGGCGGCCACGGCTTGCCCGCGCCGAAGGTCACGTTGGACAAGGCCACGAAGAAAATTGAGAACGCGGAAGTCGCCGAGATGTATTCGCTCGTGAAGGGCCAGCGCACGACGCGGCAGCATTGCGTGTCGAACCCCAAGCTCCTCGAGTTCGCCATCAACCACGTGAAGCAGTTGCGCAAGGCCGGCAAGGGCCCGGTCATCGGCATGGGGCCGAACGATGGCGCGGGCTTCTGCGAGTGCGACCGTTGCCATGCGCTGGACGGCGGCGACTTCGACCCGTTCTCCAACGAGCTGTCCGTCACCGACCGCTACATCTGGTTCTTCAACCAGGTGCTCAAGGGCGTCGAGGCCGAGTTCCCGGACACGAAGCTCGCGTTCTACATCTACCACTCCTACATGCGGCCGCCGAAACGCTGGAAGCCCGACCCGCGCATCATGGGCGCGCTCGCCCCCATCGCGCTGGACCGCGTGCATGGCTTCTCGAATCCCATCGCGCCGGAGAAGAGTTACGCGCGGTCGCTCTACGAGGATTGGGGCAAGCTGCTGCCCGAGCTCTACGACCGCGGCTACTGGAGCAACCTCGCGGACCCGGGCTTCCCGTTCATCATCGTCCACCGGCTGCGCGATGAAATCCCCGCGTGCCACGCGCTCGGCGTGAAGGGCTGGCGCGTCGAGACCTTCCCCAACTACGCGGCGCAGTTCCCCTCGATGTATGTCGCCGGGAAGCTCATGTGGAATCACCAGCTCGACGTGGACGCGCTGCTGAAGGACTGCCACGAAAAGTTCTTCGGTCCCGCCGCCGCGCCGATGGGCGAGTATCTCACGCTCATGGACGCGGCGTTGCGCGACGGCGACTTCGCGACGGGTTGCGCGTGGGACATGCCGCACTTCTACCCGCCGGCCTTGCGGGCGAGGGCGCGGGGCTTGATTCAACAAGCGACCAAGCTCGCGCCCGCCGGCAGCGACTATGCCGCGCGCGTGAAGCTGCTCGGCCAAACCCTCGACATGCTCGACGCGTTCAACACGATGATGGACGCCCGCGTGCGCGTGGACTTTCCCACGGCGAAGGCCGAGCTCGTGAAGCTCGACGCCATCGCCGACGAGCTGATGGCCTTGAAGCCGGTGCCGATGGTTTCCGCCGGACGCTTCAGCACCTACACGGGCTACATGAAGCGCTTCTACCGGCCTTGCACCGAGCAGGGTTTCAAGCGCGTCACCGAGGGCAACCAGCTCGTCGCCGCCGCGCCGGACGAATGGCAGTTTCAGATAGACCCGGCGAAAGTCGGCGAGGACATCGGCCTCTGGCGACCCGCGAACACCGGCGGCAACTGGCAGCGGCTCAAGACCTCGAGCTCCTCGTGGAGCAACCAAGGACTGCGCTACTACAAAGGCCTCGCGTGGTATCGCACCACGGTGGACGTGCCCGCGAAGTTCGCCGGGCAGCGCATCTTCCTCTGGTGCGGCGGCGTGGACGAGGCGGCGAAGGTCTGGGTCAACGGCCAGCACATCGGCAACAGCCCCGGCGCGGCGTTCTACCCGTTCGAGATGGACGCGACCGACGCCGTGAAGCCCGGCAAGAACACGCTCGTGGTCTGCATCTCGAACCAAGTCGTGAACGAGCTGGGCACGGGCGGCATTGTCGCGCCCGTGATGCTCTACGCCCCCGCCGCCGGCAAGGACGCGAAGCTGGAAAACATCCGCGACCTGAAGCCGACGTTCCCTTGACTCGTGTCGGCGGCTTCGAGCCGCCGGCACGGGCTGGCGCTTGACGCCCCTTCGCATTCTGCAAAAGTCACCCCCATGAAACCACTGCTTCGCTCTGCTCAAACCCTTGCCCTCGCCTCGCTCTTCGCCGCTTCGCTCGTCCGCGCCGAGGTGAACGTCGTCGAGAAGGTTGCCACCGACGTTTACTTCCACGAGGGCGACATCGGCCGCCACGGCCATTGCAACAACGGCTGGATCATCTTCAGCGACTACGTGCTCGTGATTGACGCGAACTTCCCCTCCGGTGCGCAGGTCGTTCTGCCCAAGATCAAGGCACTGACCGACAAGCCCATCAAGTTCGCCTTCGACACGCATCATCACGGCGACCACGCCTACGGCAACCAAGTGATGCACGAGGCTGGCGCGACCATCGTCGGCCACGCGGGCGTGCTGGCGGAGATGAAGAAATACGAGACGAACTATTTCACCGGCAAGGGGCCGGGCCGTTGGGAAGACGCCGCGAAGGGCCGTAAGGACGTCGCCGCCAGCAAGCTCCGCCCGCCCAGCCTGCTGTTCGAGCAGAAGATGGCCTTCGACGACGGCACGCATCGTGTCGAGCTGCTGCACTTCGGTGTCGCGCACACGCACGGCGACGGCTGGGCGTGGCTGCCGAAGGAGCGCGTGGTTTACACCGGCGACGCCTGCGTGAACGGCCCCTACAACTACGTTGGCGACGGCAACATTCACGCGTGGATCAAAACCCTCGACCACGTCATTGCGCTGAAGCCGCTGAAGGTCTGCCCCGCGCACGGCCCAAGCGGCGGCCCCGAGGTGCTGGCGAACCAGCAGCATTACTTCAAGTCGCTCCTCGCCGAGGTGAAGAAGCTCAAGGACGCGGGCAAGTCGGCCGCCGAAGTGCAGGCCGCCGCGAACACGATCAAGGAAACCCTCCGCAAAGACGAGCGCATCGCGCACTACGCCGGCACGGGCAAATAATTCGGCCAACTTCCGCGTCATGCACATCTTCGTAAACTTCCCATGGTCGCTCGGGGTATTGGCCTTGTTCACCGCATTCACCGTGGCAACGAACTCCACTCAAGCAGGCGAACCGATCCGTTTGTCCCTGTGGCCGGCCGAGGCTCCGCTTGGCGACGGGAAATCTGAACCGGCGAAGGTGCCCATCACAGTGCACTTGCCCGATCCGGGCAAAGCCACGGGCACGGCGATGGTGATCTGTCCGGGCGGCGGCTACGGCGGGCGCGTGGTGGAGGGCGAAGGCCACGGCATCGCGCGGTGGTTGAACGCCCACGGCATCGCGGGGGTGGTGTTGGAGTATCGGCTGCCGGCGGGCAACTACCATCGCCCGTTGTTGGATGGACAGCGGGCGCTCCGCGTGGTCCGGTCGCACGCTGCCGAGTGGAAGCTCGACCCGCGCCGCATCGGGGTCGTGGGATTTTCAGCGGGCGGTCATCTGGCCTCGACGCTGGGCACGCACTTCAACGCAGGCGACGCGCAATCGGCGGACCCGGTCGAGCGGCAAAGTTGCCGGCCTGATTTCATGGTGCTGGTTTACCCGGTCATCACCATGGGCGAGCAGACCCACGGTGGCTCCCGCAGAAATTTGCTCGGGCCATCACCCTCGGCGGAACTTATCGAACGGTTTTCCAACGAGAAGCAAATCACGGATAAGACGCCGCCGGCCTTCCTGACCCACGCGCGGACGGATGCGGTGGTGCCCGTGGCGCACAGCCAGATGTTTTACGCGGCCCTCAAGGCAAAGGGCATTCCCGCGGAGTTGCAGGAGTTTCCCAAGGGCAATCACGGCTACAACGGCTACAAGGGTGAGGAGTGGGATGCCTGGCAGAAGCGCTCGTTAGAATGGCTGGGCGAACGCGGCCTGCTGAAACCGGCCCCGTGAGCGCCGGGGGCGTAGCTCACTCAAATCAACATGCCCGGGCCCGGGCCCTTGGGAGCGGGAGGTTGCCCCAGCAGCGCGCGGAACTCGTCCTCGCCGATGACGCGGACGCCCAGCGTGTGCGCCTTTTCGAGTTTTGACCCCGCGTTCTCGCCGGCCAGCACGTAGTCAGTGTTTTTGCTCACCGATCCGGTGACGCTGCCGCCGAGCGAGCGAATCTGCTCGCCCGCTTCTTCGCGGGTCATGCTCGCCAACGTGCCGGTGAGCACGAAGGTCTTGCCGGCCAGCTGACCGGCTGATGGCGCAACTGATTCGCCCCTGGGATTGATGCCCAACTCGTCCATTCGCCGGAGGGTCGCCCGCCCTGGCTCACTCTGAAACCATGCGAGCAGTGATCTCGCCGCAGCGGGTCCTACCAAAGTGAGCGCCTGCCACGGTTGGGCACTGGCACTCGGGCAAGGAGTCGCGAACCGGGCTTGGATGAGTCGTTCGCCGACTTGGTTCGCCAGCGCCTTGAGTTCCTTCTGCTTCTGCCGGCGGGCTTGCACGTCCACTTCGGCCAGCCCCTGTTGTTTCCATTCTCGGGGAACCGTGTGCTCGTTGATGGCGGCCAACCAGTCACCCAACGCCACGCAATCTCGCAGGGCCTCGGAATCGGACAGCGCGTGGAGGCTGTCAAAAAACTTCGCCAAGTCGCGCGCGGTTTCTGCCCCGATCTCGGGAATCGCCAGCGCGAAAAGCCAGCGGGCCAACGGCAGCGCGCGTGCGCGCTGGACAGCTTCGATCAATTTCGTCGCATTCTTTTCACCAAAGACGCGCGGTTCACTGTCGGTGCCGAGGTTCAGCACGGCGAGTTCGGGTAGCTTGAGCTGGAAGACGTCGAGCGGCTCGCTTACCAACCCGCGCTCGATGAGCTTCTCGGCCACGATGCCGCCGAGGCCTTCGAGGTCGAGCGCCTTGCGCTGGGCGAAGTGTTCGAGCCGACGTGTCTTCTGGGCCGGACAGCCCGCGACATTTTGGCAGCGCCAGGCGACTTCTTCCTCGCCGCCTAGTTCCTCTCGCTCCACCGCCGACTGCAGCGGCGACTTGCCGCCACCATCACCTGCATTCGTTGTCGTGCGCAACGGCGGTTGAAAACCGCCGGCACGAGGTGTCTTGATTTTGTCCTTTGCAATCGGTCCGCCGCACGCCGGGCACTTGCCACCGACGTGCTGGAACAAATCAAATTCCTTTGCGCCCGCCGGCCGCTTGGTCTTCATCACCTCGAAGACTTCGGGGATCACCATGCCCGCCTTGCGAACTGCCACCGTGTCGCCGATGCGGATGTCCTTGCGGCGGATCTCGTCCTCGTTGTGCAGCGTGGCGCGCGCGATGGTCGAGCCTTGCACGAACACTGGCTCCAGCTCCGCCACCGGCGTCAGCACACCGGTGCGGCCCACTTGCACGGTGATGGCTTTGAGCAGGGTCTCCGCCGGCGTGATCCAAGGAATCGGCTTGTGGACGATGGCCCAGCCGGGCGCGCGCGTCTTGAGACCGATGCGCTCGCAGTCGGCGAGGTCGTTTACCTTCAGCACGACGCCGTCGATTTCGTAGGGCAACCTTGTGCGGAGGTCGCGGTCCTCGTCGTAATCGAAAACCACGTGCTCGCGATAGCACCGCAACACTTCCTCGATGCCGTCACAGACCCACCACGCGGTTTGCGTGGGCAGGCCGAACTCCCGGAGCTTGGCCAGCATTTCGGCGTGCGAGGCGAACTCAATGCCCTCGCATACGCCGACCGCGTAAAACACCGCGCGCACCGGGCGTTGCGCGACGATGCGCGGATCCAGTTGCTTCAACGTCCCGCTGGTGGCGTTGCGCGCGTTGGGCAACGCGGCCTCGCCCGCAGCCGCGAGCCGGGCGTTGAGCGCGGCGAATTCCGTCGTGGCCATGTAGGCTTCGCCGCGCACTTCGAGCCGCGCAGGCGGGTGTGGTGTGTCGAGCTGGAGCGGGATCGAGCGGACGGTGCGGAGATTGGCGGTGATGTCGTCGCCCTGCTGGCCGTCGCCGCGCGTCGCGCCGAGCACGAGCTGTCCGTCGCGGTAGTGGACGCTGATGGAGACGCCGTCCACCTTGGGTTCAAGGATGTAGCTGATGCGCTCCTTGCCAAGCTGCTTGCGGATGGTGGCGTCGAAGACACGGAATTCCTCGATGGTGTGCTCGTCTTGGAGCCGGTTGCGCCGCTCGCGGTCGGGTTCCTCATCCTTCGTCGGGGAGTCGGACGCCTGGATTTTCTCCAGCGAAAGCATCGGGTGCTCGTGCCTGACTCGCTCGAAGCCTTCGCTCGGCGCACCGCCCACGCGCTGGCTCGGAGAATCGGCCGTGACCAGTTCGGGGAAATCTTTTTCGAGCGCCAGCAGTTCCGCATAGAGCGCGTCATACTCGCGGTCAGCAATCGCGGGCCGCGCCTCCACGTAATACGCGTGGTCATGCCGGCGGATTTCCCGGACGAGTTGGGCGTGGCGGGACTGGGCTTTTGTGTGCGTCATCTGGACGTGAGGTAGTTTGCCGGAACGACCGTCGGCCGCAAAGGCAAAGCCGTAGCCTTCTTTCCTGTTGCCGCCACCGGCCGCGCTCCACAAACTCGCGCCATGAACACCGTCCTTTCCCGTTTGTTTGTTGCTGGGCTGCTCTTCGCCGCCACCACCACCCTGCGTGCCGGCAAGGCCGACCAAACCCTCGATTTCTACTGGATTGATTCCGAGGGTGGCGGCTCCACGCTGATCGTCACGCCCGAAGGCGAGTCCGTTCTCATCGACACCGGCAATCCCGGCGGCCGCGATGCGAAGCGCATTCACAAGGTCGCCACTGAGATCGCGGGCTTGAAGAAGATCGATCACATCGTCATCACGCATTTTCACATCGACCACTTCGGCGGCGCGGCGGAAGTCGCCGACCTCATGCCCGTCGGCGCGCTTTACGACAAGGGGATCACCGACACCAGCCCCGCCCAGGAAATCAAGGATCCCCGCTGGCCGCTCATCAGCAAGCCCTACCGCGAAGCCAAGGTCGAGAAACGCGTCACCATCAAAACCGGCGACCTGATCCCGCTCAAGCAACCCAACGTCCCCACCCATCCCAAACTCGACCTCCGCGTCCTCTGCGCAAACCAAAAAGTCATCTCCCCGCGGCCCGACCAGCGGCGCACCAATCCGCTCGCTGACAAGGCTGAGCCACAGCCCGAGGACAAGTCCGACAACGCCAACTCCGTCGTCCTCCTCCTGCAATACGGCAGCTTCCGCCTCTTTGACGGTGGCGATGCCACGCTCCGCACTGAGCAGTCGCTCGTTGTGCCGCACAACGTCGTTGGCAAGGTGGATGTCTATCAGGTCAACCACCACGGCCTCGACGTCAGCAACCACCCGCTGCTCCTCCAATCCATCGAGCCCACGGTCGCCATCATGAACAACGGCCCGCGCAAGGGCACCATGCCCAAGGCCGTCGCCGCGTTGCGCGGCACCAAGAGCATCGCCGCCATCTACCAGCTCCACGAAAACGTCCGCCCCGAGCCCGACACCAACACCGCGAAAGACCACATCGCCAACGCCGGCGACAAGGGCGAAGACTGCGCCGCCCACATCATCAAACTCAGCGTGAACCGCACCGGTGAGAGCTACACCGTCAGCGTTCCCAGCACCGGCCACTTGAAGACCTACCAGACCCGGAAGAAGTAGCGCCCGCACCGCACTCAGCGCTTCCCGCTAGACAAATCCCCGGCCCGGCGGCGTCCTTTGGGCAACATGTCGTCCCCGGACCTCGCCCGCCTCTACGACGAGCACGCGTCCGCCCTGTTTGCCTTCGCGCTCAACGTCACCCGGCACGAGGCCGACACCCGCGACGTGCTACAGGAAGTCTTCTGCAAACTTGCCGCCCGGCCCGAACTGCTGCGCGACATCCGCGACGAACGCGGCTTCCTTCTTCGCCTCGCGCACCACGCCGCCATCGATCAACTCCGCCGCCGAGGCACGCGTGAACGCAACCACGAGCAATTCACCATCGAGTCCACCGCCCTCTTCGCCACCACCGCCGACCCCGACGAAGCCGCCTTCCGCCGCCAGCTTGCCGAGGCGCTCGGCGAACTGCCTGTCGAGCAACGCACCGTGGTCCACCTGAAACTCTGGGAAGGCCTGACCTTCGAGGCCATCGCCACCGCGCTCGACCTCCCGCTCAACACCGCCGCCAGCCGCTACCGCTACGGCCTAGACAAACTCCGCGCGCGACTGCGTCCCCTCTACGACGAGATTCGATGAAGACAGAAACGTCCAACGCTCAACGCTCAACGCTCAACGTCCCAAGCCGCGCCCGAGCGTCCATTGCCCCCGTTGAATGTTCGACGTTGAACGTTGAACGTTGGAAGTTTCCCCCTTCCTGCTCTGTGTCCTCTGCGCCCTTTCGCGGCTAAACCCCATGAATCCCGATCCCTTCGAGCAACGCCTCGCCCGCCAGCCCCTCCGCCCCGTCCCCACACGGCGGCGAGTCCGGCCCAGGCTTGCGGGCAGGGCCAGAGCCAGTCGCGGAGTTGAGAGTTGAAGGTTGAGAGTTGAAAGACGCGTGCCGGCGACTTGTAGTCGCCGTCAGTAGCGGCTGCCGAAGCCAAATTCGGCGACTGCAAGTCGCCGGCACGGG
>RFVF01000095.1 GCA_009922615.1 Pseudomonadota bacterium | reverse complement strand
CCGGGGAGTTGGCTTGAAGTTGAGCGTGCCAATGTCAATGGACACGCAGCCTTTTGCTTCCTGCGTTCGATCTTGAGGGATGCCGGCGGGGATGGAGCCAAACACGGGGATGTCGGCGGTGCGTTGGCGAAAGCGTTGCAGCGGGGAAACAACCTTCAACGCCCTGGCCTTGCCGTTGCTGGCTGCGAGAAAACCCTTCTGGCAGATCAAACGGAGGTGCTGGCGGACTGAATTAGTGCTGCGGAAGGAAAAGTGGGCGGCGATCTCCTGCTGCGTTGGCACAATGCCGGAGCGTTCCTGGCTGCGCTGAATGAACTCGACGATCTGGCGCTGGCGCGGTGTCAATTCCAACATACTGCCCAAATACACAGCATATCACGGCATCCGTCAACCGGGAGTTGTTCACCGCCTTCCTCAGCAGCCGCCTGCTTCGGTTTTATCGGCTTGCGCCGCACTAGGGTCAGCTTTCGCCATCCCCCACCATCGCGTTGACCGTCTCCAGCGCATTCCCCTCGAGCCGGTTGTTGACGTAGATGAACGCCTGCTTGCCCTGACGCTTCGCACCAGCAATCAGCTTCCTCGCTGCTGCCCGCGCCTCTAGGTTGACCTCCTTCACTTCCTTATAGGGGCTGAATTCCTTCACTGCCTCCTCGTATTTGCGACCGGGCTTCAACAGGAACCTCGCCGCCACCAGTGAATCGCTGGTCTCGCTGCCTGGAACCATCATTTGTTCACCAACCGTAGGCATCATCGACCAGTTGTTGAAGACATGAACAACCCCATGCTTTCGGAGGACCGCGAAGTAGTCGGGTTGGAGCCAGTCCTTGTTGCGGATTTCAACCCCGTAATTCCAGCTCTTCGGCAGCTTGGAGAAGAAGCTGTCGAGATCAGCGACGAAGTCCCGACCGTGCTGGTAGTCGGTGGAGTAGAACCGGCTGAACTCGAACATCAGCAGACCGACGTTGTTCCGGAACGGCTCACACGGTTTCAAGAACGCGTTAACGAACAGTTCGGCGTTGAGGAAGTTCTCGTTTGGCTTTCCCGCCTTCATTCCGAAACGGGGCAGGTTGGTGAACCGTTTCAGCGTGATGTCGTCGGTCACTTTGAAGGTGAAGAGGAAATCGCCAGGCACCTTTTCGACCAGTCCGCTCAAGTATTTGGCGGACGGAAACTGGTAATAGGCGGCATCTACGCAGACCGTTTTGAAGACCTCCGCGTATTCGGTGAGGCAGTCCCGTTCAAACCTGGTCTCGGCAAACTTCCCTCGGTAGCTGTAGCACTGTTCGTCGTAAATCTGCCCACACCAGCCTGAGTATTTCCAGCTCGACGTTCCAACGAAGATGTTGCTGGCGGCGAGACGTTGGACTGCCGTCTGGAGCTGCTGTCGAAAACCGAGGTTCATCGGCGTGTCAATTCTATTTCCCAATACCAATATCGGTCGACACACTGTAGCTTTCAATGTGTTCGGAGGGGGCAATTAAGGCATTCTCTCATTCCAGAAGTGCGATACTTCACTTCATAGACAACCCAATGTCGCGCTTGATGCAATTTAGTGAAACCACACGAACATTTACTTCAGCGCCAATTCTTAATGTATCTCTCACTGCCCTGCCCTCTTCCAGCGGAATTTCGGATTTATGAATGAATGCGTAAAATCCATTTGCCAGCTGGACAATTGCGCCACATCTCCCCGCATAGTGGACCGTTCCGATCACCAAAGTTCCAATCTTAAAAATGTCGTTTGCTGTTTCCCAAGGATTGGGATCGAGTGCTCTAATGCTCAACGCAATTTGATTTTTCATCGGGTTGACCGCCACTACTAAAGCCTCAATCTCGTCACCGATCTGAAGGACTTCGGAGGGCTGATGCATAATCTTGCGAGTCCAGGAGATTTCGGATACGTGCACCGTGCCGTGGAGGCCTTCCTCGAGTTCGACGAAGGCAAAGCGTTTAGTGAGGTTGCGGACCTTGCCCTTGACCTTGGTGCCGGGGGGATACTTCGCCTGCGCAGCTTCCCACGGGTTGGGTTCGAGTTGGCGGATACCGAGCGAGATTTTCTGATCGTCGCGGTTGATGCCGAGCACAACGGCTTCGACTTCCTGGCCGAGCCTGAGCACGTCAGAAGACTTTTCAAAGCGTTCGCTCCAAGACAACTCCGTGACGTGAATGAGGCCTTCGACACCGGGCTCCAGTTCGACCAATGCACCGTGGGCAGCAAATCTGAAAACCTTAACTTTGACCTTTGAGCCGATGAAGTATTTGGCTTGAACTGTCTCCCAGGGATTTGGAATAGTTTGTTTGAGACCAACTCTTACGCGGCCCATTTCCTTGTTCACATCAAGCACAACCACGTCTATCTCCTTACCAAGCATGAGAATCTCGCTTGGGTGACCAAAGCGGCCCCAACTCATGTCGGTAATGCGCAGCAGACCATCGACGCCGTTGAGATCAATGATTGCACAAGAATCAGTGATCGTTTTGACCGTCCCTGTGCGAATTGCGCCCGACTTCCAGTTCGAGTAAGCCATCTCGCGCTCTGCGTTTATCAGCGGTCGTCTGGTGAGGTAGATTTGCCGGCCCTTGAAATCAAGTTTTGAGACAATGACTTGAACCTCCGGGCTACCCGCCAGGAAATCGGGAGCCGAATAGGTGAACTCCGACCACGGGAGCTCCGAGCACGGTATCACGCCCTCGACTCCTTCTTGAAAAGAAACGCGCGCTTCGGACCCCAGAAATGCTTGTATCCTTCCACTGACTAACTTTCCTGGGATGAAACATTTCCTGACAATCCCCTCCCATTCGGCGAATGGAAACTGCTTGAGCCCGACGAGGACGGCTCCTGAAATCCAATCGACTTCGAGGACAACTACATTGATCTCCTGAGTATGCTCCAACAGTGCCGCTGGGCTGTAGCCGTTAGCATCCCAAGCAATGTCCGAAGAATGTAGCAAGGCATCGATTTTTGGTTCGATACGAATGAATGCGCCAAAATCCGTGCATGCCTTTACCAGACACCCCCGATAGACGTCCCCGGGTTCAATCTTTTGCACGCGGTGCAAACCATCGGGGCAGTTTCTGGTGAGATTCTGTCCCGCCGTTGTTGGAGTCTGGCTAGGATGCTGCCGTAGGGCCCGAGCAATCGCTAACGCAAACCTGTGCCACTGAAGCAACTTTTTTCGCCGAAGCAGCCGCATTGCCCGTTTCAAGTGAGAAATCTCAACACCTTTGCAGACCGATGAAAGATCGTCTTCCTGTGCATGGCATTCCCAAATATGCTGCGCAACGGCAATAGAATCGCGCTCACAGGATTGGAGTGCGGCAAGGAGCAATTGCGTTCTGCCCGGGCCATCCGCGAGTTCGCTCCCGGTCTGCAAGAGCTTCAGCGCAACATCCCAACCATTTGACCCAGTTCCACGATTTCTGTCGTCGGAAACGAAGGCCCACACGGCCTCCTCGAAGAATTCATTTCCCAAGAAACCCAGAAGCACGGATAGTCGGTAACGACCACCAGAATGATAGTTTCGACAGGAATCCAACAGCAACTGCTCCCAAAAGTCGCGGTGCTGCTGAACAAGGTTGGGCTTCTGCTCGACGGGTAGTGCGGCGAGCAGCCATCGGGCGAATTCGCATCCAGAAGTGGAAAACAGTTCGCGAAACAAATCCAGCACCCCGCAGGTCCAATCACGGGAGAACAGCAATCGCAAAGCGTCTCGTTCGATGTGGCCCTGCGTTCTGAGTCCTTCCAGAATCTCAAGAGCCGCGGCAGTGCTGCTTCGCTCTACCAAATTGCGCAAGTCATCGGCGGCTCGCTGTGGTTCACCGCCCAACGGCAAAATTGCCTCGGTGGATTGCACCGCTACATCTGGTGTTTTGCGCTCACCTATCAGTGGCTTCATCGAGGGGAATTTGCCAGTTTGAGGTGCACTCGCATACGCCAGGGCGCTGTGGTTCATTGGCGGTCATTGTCGGCGTCCTCATCGGCTCGTTGCGATTCCACGCCTGAGTCCTTCGTCGCTTTGGTTCCAGCAAATGAGCACATTGGTTGGCGCATCGGTTCGAACCGCCGACGCGAAAGCACAGCTTATGTCATCGACTTGAGGTTAGCCAGAGATCACCGAGAATGGCGCCCACGTTCGGCTGCACCGCGCTGGCGAAAGCGTGACGCCGTCGAGGCAGTAAACCCAATAGCCCTGGCCGGGCACGATGGTTTTCACGTCCTTGGTGTTGGGCCGCGCCGTGGAGTCGTAACCGACGAACCGCTGTCCGCCGGAAATGGTCGCGCCGCTCTGGAAGGTCCATACCTGCGGGATGCGTCCAAAGCGATCACGGAAAACAGCATCCAAAGTGACGGACGACGCGGCATCCTGCGACAAGCCCGCGAAACCAACGAGATTCCAGCCGGGCACGAGGATGTTGCTGCCACTCCAGACCGGGCCGGACAAGGTAAGCACGGCATTGGCGTTGACTTGCACCCAGTAACCCTTTCCAGGTGCTACGACGGCCAAATCCGACGGATAGTTCGGAGGGGAGCTTTGCCAACTCGTGTAGGTGCCCGCAGTGGGATTGTAGGACCAAACCGAAACGAGCGCATTACTTTTATCCAGGCCGGCTTGGATGGCAGCCATGGGAAATCCAGCATCGGTGCCTACCTGAATGGAAATCAGATTCCAGCCGGAATAAAGAGGAATGTTTTGGGTTTGTGCCGCTTGCGCACGCACGGCGTCGGGGTGGGAACTACAAAGCCAAGCAAAGACGCAGAAAGCAATTCCCTGCCGAATCATAAGGACTTTCCTCTTAGCAAATTCGGTCGGGGCTGTCAAACGAGACCACTGCGAAACTGCGAAGCTGCTTTTGCTGCTGGCGCGTCATAGGACGGCATGCACACCAACCCCAACGCGCAACTCGGACCGCTGGACAGCTTCGTGACCATTCCGGCCAATGATTTCTTGGATCGGCTGGCGGCGTTGGTGAACTGGCAACCGTTGGAGCGAGCGCTCCACGCGATGTATCCGGCGACGACGGGCCGTCCGCGCACCCGCCGCTGGTGCTCTTCAAGATGAGCCTGCTACAGCACTGCTACGACCTGTCCGACCCGCAATGAGAGGAACAGGTGCGCGACCGGCTCTCGTGGCGGCGCTTCGTCGGCTTGGGGTTGCAGGACGCGGTGCCGGACGAGACGGTGCTGGTGCGCTTCCGGCAGCGAAGGCTGAGGGATAATGGAGAAGCAGGCACTGGCCATCGTCCATGTCGGGATCGACTTCGAGTTGCCAACCCGTCTCTCCCAGTGTTGCGCGGATGCGCGCGGCAAAGGCGGGCTGGAGTTGCTGTTGAACTTCGCGCTCTTGAGTCGTTTCAAGCGGGTGGCTACCGCATCACGGCTGCCAAGGTCGAAAAAGTGCGCAGGCGTGAACACCTAGCCAGGCCGTTTCGATTGGATGCTGGCCTGCATCTTGGAATCCACTGATTGGGCGTGTTTACCCATAATTTATGCCACAAATAACGGTCTTACTTTGTGGCAAAAAAGCCTGCGCTTCAAGGTGAATTCTCGGCATTCTCGGCATTGACCCAACGAGGGAAGTGCCGATGGATGTTGATCCGACCCACCGCACCAGCCCCGCATTCCCACGACGGGTTGCCGTGAAAATGTTGGCCTGCGCGAGTTGCTGGCGCGCGGTCTGGAACGGTTGTCGAAAATCTAAGCTCATCGGCGCTTCAATCAAACTCGCGTCGCTTCGGTTATCGCTCGACGAACTGCAATCTAGGGGCAAATGCAGCAGTGTGCTGCCTGTTTGTTCATGTTCCCTTGCCAAGTGCTTGATTATTGAGATATTGTTCAAGCGTGGCTTTAATAACGCGCCAGAATCTAGTCAGGAATCTGCAAACGGCGTTCCCGCGCGGAGCTCCGTTTGATCACCAACAACTGAAGGAACTGGGCGTGTCGTCAGCGCTGGCGCATCATTATTTGAAATCGGGATGGCTAGTGCGACTCGGGCGCGGCGTCTTCATGTTCCCCGGCGACACATTGCGGCGGGAGGATTGTCTGAAATTCCTGTCGCGCCGAGTGCCCGGTTTTCACGTCGGAGGCAAAACAGCTTTGGCCTGGCGCGGCATCCGTCACAATCTCCCGGCGCGCGAACCGTTAAGCTTGCTGGGCGAGGTGAGGGCCAGTTTGCCGGACTGGTTTCAGAAACGCTTTCCCTCGCGCTACACGGCCCGCAATCCATTTTCCCTCAAGCTGCCGAAGAACTTCGGCTTACAACCGCTGCCGGAAATACCCGACGGAGTTCTCGTCTCGGTGCCGGAACGGGCGTTGCTGGAAATGTTGACCGAAGTCGGGGTTCATCAGGGGGTCGAAGAAGCTCGCAACATCATGGAGGGGGCAAGGTCACTGCGGCCGGAAGTGTTGGCCACCTTGCTCAAGCACTGCGAGCGCGTCAAGGTTGCACGGTTGTGTGTGTGCTGGGCCGAGGAACTGAACTTGCCGTGGGCCACATCAGCGAGAAAGGCGGCTGGAACCAGACTGGGAGGAAGCCGCTGGACCGCTCGCCTCAAAGACGGAACGTTGTTGGTGCTAAAACCCTAATGGACAAAGCTTATATCGACCTCGTCCGAGTGCTGCTCGAAAGCGCACCAGCCATCTTCGCAACGCGGCATTTCGCCATGAAGGGCGGCACAGCGATCAACCTGTTCATCGAAACCATGCCCCGGTTGTCGGTGGACATTGACGTGGTTTACGCCGACTTCCAAGCGCCCCGCGATGAAGCGCTCAAATCCATTGCCAGCGGGTTGGAAGCCGCACGGAAACAGCTTGCAAAATACGGGTTGGAAGCCGAAGTGTCAGCCACCAAGGTTGGCGACGAAATCAAGCTGTTCATTCGGCGGGACCGCAATCAGGTGAAGGTGGAGGTCAACCATGTTTTTCGCGGCACAGTTCTGCCAGTGGAGACGCGGCGACTGGGCGGCGAGGCGCGGAAGCTTTTCACCACCGACTTGTCAGTGCCGGTCCTGGCCACGGCAGAGCTTTACGGCAGTAAACTCGTGGCGGCGATGGATCGCCAGCATCCACGCGACCTCTTCGATGTTCGCGGTCTCTTCGAACGTGGTGGACTCACGCCCGAGGTCGTCGAGTGCTTCGTTTGCTATCTGGCCGGTCACAACCGCCCGGTGCATGAGGTTCTGTTCTCGCGCGATCAGGATATGTCGTTGGCCTTCGAGAACGAGTTTGTGGGCATGACGAGGATCCCGGTGACGTTGGCGGGACTGGAGCAGGTTCGTCGCAAACTGAAAGCCGAATTGCCCGCTGCACTCACAGTGAACCACCGGCAGTTTCTGCTGGGACTCGTCGCTGGCGAACCCGACTGGAGTTTGGTGAAATGCCCACACCTGTCACAACTGCCAGCGATCCGATGGAAGCTCAAGAATCTCGCGAAACTCAAGCAGTCCAATCCCGGCAAGTTCGCCCGCCAGGCCGAGGAGCTTCGCGTCGGGTTGGATGGCGGTGCGGCGTAGAGATGCGGCTGCCAACGGCACCCGATTCGTTAATGACATTTAATGACAAAAAAACGTCGTGTCGGTGCGCGATCTTGCGTGAGTTGAGGGAAAACGTTTTTTGTAACACGCTGGAACGCGCAAGGTTGCGAAAGGTCGCGAAAAATATTTGATGATTCGATTCCCTTCACCCGCTCCACTCTTCTATTTCTTGTAAACGCCGGTTGAAAAGTGAGACGAGGTTAGGTCAGATTTACAAATCCGTGTTTTTCCGCTCCGACTACTTGAACCGTTTGTCCAGGGCCTTGAAGTTGATCTTCGACCAATCCAGCGGGGGCGGCCCCTTTTCCCTCATGGTCGTCCTGGTGATCGAATCATCAAGCAGCATGTCGATGCCACCCATGACCGCTGAGATATCGGCGGCGCCGGATAGAACAGCGCCCGGATTGCGTCGTCTGTGGACCGAGGCAGCCACCCGGTCAACAAACTCAAGTGCGGCCGGGTGCGGGGATCGGGCTTGGAGAGGCTTGAAAGTGGCCAAGAAGTGGCCAAGAAGAATCGCTGGCGAACCGGACAGTGAAGGAAACCCCTGATTTTATTGGCGCACCCGCTAGGAGTTGAACCTAGAACCTTCTGATCCGTAGTCAGATGCTCTATCCAATTGAGCTACGGGTGCGACCGCAGGCGGTGAATGTAGGGAAGGGGGTCTGGCGGGCGCAAGTGATTATTTGCGTTCCTTCCCTTGCGGGCATGCGCGCGTTATTGCTTCTGGGCCGTCGATGCGATGGTGGCATCAGTCAGACTCAGCCTGCTGACCGCCTCGCGCATTTCCTTGCCAGCTTTGAATTTCACGATGGCGCGCGGAGGGATCGGCACATCGGTGGCGGGGGCGTTGGGGTTGCGCCCGATGCGGGCCTTGCGAATTCTTACTTCGAAGACGCCGAAATTGCGCAGTTCGATGGTTTCCCTGCGGGCAAGTGCCTCGGTGAGGTGATCGAGGGTTTTCTGCACCACATCATACACCTGTTGTTGTGCCAGGCCGGTTTCTTCGCTGATACGGATCACGAGGTCGCGTTTGGTCATAGGTGGCGCGGGTTGAAGGTTGTTCGTTGAGCTGGTGCGCAGGAGATAGCCCACCCGGGAACCGGGGTCAACACTACAACTTGAAATCAGGGCTCAGCCAGCCCGCCGACGGTCAATGGTTGAAGAGGAACTCTTTGCTGCTGACCAAGGCCCACACGATGTCCTCGTAAGCCTCGCGCTTGGCCTTCTTCTTCAGGTCGGCGTCGGCGGCCTTGGCGACTTTCTTCTCGATGTGCTCGCGGGCGGTGGTGGCTTCGCTGGACTCGGCCTGACGGCTGAAGGCCCAGAGGTAAAGCTCGTTGACCTTGGCTTCGTCGGTGCGTTTCTCATCGGCGGCGAGGAGGGCGGCGCGGCCTTTTTCAGCCGTCAGCTTGGCCTGAATGTCTTTGGAATTCAGGAGGTGCAGGCTCTGGGCGAGGCTGGCGTCCTGAGAGCGCTCGCAGGAGCAGGCGCTGGCGGAGTCAGGCCGGCCGAAGACTTGGAGGAAGTAGCTGCTGCTGTTGTAGCTTGATAGGTCGAACTGGTCACGATGGTGCGAACGAGTTTCTTAAGGTCGAAGCCGGATTCGATGAAGGACTTGGCGAGCGCATCCAGCAGCTCGGGGTTTACGGGCGGATTGGTTTCGCGCATGTCGTCCTCGGGCTCGACGAGGCCGCGGTTGAAGAAGAGCTTCCAGTAGCGGTTGACGAGGGAGTGCGCGAAGAAGGTGTTGTCTTTCTTGCTCAACCAGTCGGCGAGCGACTGCCGCGCGTCCTCGTCGGCGGGGATGTCGAGCGGGGTTTCGCCGAGGCCGGCGGGCTTGAGGGCGATGTTGTTTTTCTTGTTCGCCATGGTGGGTGCGCTGCGCTTGGTGAAGATCAACTCCTCGCCGGGCTGGGCGCTCGGTTTGCGGCTCACTTGGCTGAAGAAGGCACCAAAGCTGTAGTAGTCGGCCTGGCTCCACTTCTCGTAGGGATGGTGGTGGCACTGGGCGCATTGGAGGCGGAGGCCGAGGAAGAGTTGCGCGGTGTCCTCAAGCTGGTTTTGCGGTGTCTTAACCTGACGATACCAAGCCACGGGCGGGTTCTGGCCGATGTCGCCGGAGGCGGCGAGAATCTCGCGGGCAAATTGGTCGTAAGGTTTGTTGTTGGCCAAGCCGTCGCGAATCCAATCGTGGAAGGCAAACGTGCCGCGCATGTAGGGCTCGGTGCGACCGTTGACGGAGGAGCGTTGGTTGCGCAGCAGGGCGCTCCAGTAGTTGGCGAAGTAGTCGGCGTAGTCGCCGCTGGCGAGCAGGCGGTCCACGAGGACGTCGCGTTTGGCGGCCGATTTGTCGGCGAGGAACGCGGTGGTCTCGTCGGCACTTGGCAGGCGGCCGGCGAGATCGAGCGTCACGCGGCGGATGAAGGTGGCGTCGTCGCAGACTTCGCTCGGCGGCAGGCCGATGCGTTTGAGTTTTTTGAAGACCGATTCATCAATGAAGTTCTTTGCCACCGGCAGGTGCTGGACGGGCGCGCCGAGAGGGACGGTGGCGCGGAAGACGGCAACCTTGGATTGGTAGCGGACCATGATGCCCACGTCACCGGGTTGGCTGGCGAGTTTTACTAGGCCAGTCGGTTCGGCGGTGGCCATGTCTTTGTCGTTGGCTTCAAAGAGCGCGCCGCGCGTCACGTCCTCGAAATGACCGTCCGAGTAACGGGCGATGACTTTGAGTTGCTGTTCGGAGTTTGGCTGCAGGGTGCGCTCCTTCGGGAAGACTTCGACCTTCGTGACCACGGGGTCTTTTTCATTGCCATAGGGCATGCCTTGCGCGATCCAGCGTTTCACCAGCGCGAAGTCAAATGATTCGGCGTCCCAGCGCGTGCCACCGCCGTGGGGCACGATGCCGGCACCTTTGAGCAGCAACAGCGAGCTTTCCGGGGCGGCGGTCGAGAGGCGGCGGCCCCGGGCTTCTTTCACGAGAAATTCGAAATCCTCCGTTGGCTCGAAGCCGAGCAGCGAGAGCCGGAAGCCGTTTTGACCGCCGCTCTTGCCGTGGCAGCCACCGCCGTTGCAACCGGCCTTGGTCAGGATCGGGACGATGCGGTTCGGGAAATTGAGCAAAGGGACCGCCTTGAAATTTTCCACGGAGATGGTGGTGGTGGCGGTCAGGCCTTCGGGTGATTTCGCCGTGATGGTCGCGGTGCCATCGCCGACTGGCACTACGTAACCCGACCGGTCCACGTCCGCGATCTTGCTGGGCTTGACGGTGTAGGTGACCTTTCCGGTGTAGTCGCTCTCGCCACCGGACGCCAAGCGGGCGTGGGCGAGCAATTGCACGCGGGCATCGGCACCGTTGAGCACCAGAGCTTTGGAGGCCGAGACGGCCGGTCCGCTGAATAACTCCAGACTCACGGCCTTGTCCACCGGGGCAGGCTTGGCGGCGGGGGCTTTACTGGGGGCCGACGCGGCAGCGGCCGTCATCAGGGTCGCGGCGAGGGCGAACGTGCAGAGAAAATCGTGTTTGATCATAGCTGAAACTCTTATTGGCCGACGCGGGGAAGGAGGAGCTATTCAAAAGAATTCCCCGGCAGCCGATTTAGGCCTACTGCCAATTCTGTATTCACATATTCGCGCGGTTGTGGCCTGCTTCCTCGCACCATGCCTCCATCCCTTCATCCGCTGGTTGCGGAGCGGTTGTCCGCCTTTGGACAGCGCTGGACGCGGCTGGTCTGGGCGCGGGGGATTTGTGCGACGGCGGTCGTGTGGCTGGGCACTTTTTCACTGGTGGCCTGGCTCGACTGGCGTTTCGCGCTGACCGAGGGAACGCGCTGGCTGTTGAGTCTGTCTGGCTACGCTGCGACGGCGGCGGTTTTCTGGCGGGTGGCCGGTTGCAAGCTCTTGGCGCCTCCTTCGGCGCGCGAGTTGGCCGGGCTGGTGGAGAAGGCCTGGCCCGGGTTGCGGAATCATCTGGTCGCCGCCGTCGAGCTGGCCGAGAGGAACGCCGAGGGTAAGCACGACTCGTTTGAGTTTCGCGATTTGGTTCAGGAAGAGGCGGCGGCGCGGATCAAGGACGTGAAAATGGAGGTCTTGCTGCCGCGTTCCTTGATGTCGGGTTGGGCGAATGCGGCCGGGTTGTGTGCGCTCGTGGTTGCTGGCCTGCTCATCGTGCCGTCTTTGGGTTTTCCGCGCCAATTGCTGCGGGCCGCGCTGCCCATGGCTGCGATCGAGCGGGTCACGCGGACCAAGATTCAAGTGCTCGAACCTGCCGCCGGCACTCGCTGGCTGGCGCAAGGGGATCGGCAAGCCGTGATTGTGGCCTTGGCTGGCACGGACACGGACCGTGCGGAGTTGGAAGTGATCGGTGCCGAAGGCCGGACCGAGCGCATGGTGATGTCCGCCAGTGGCGACCGGCAGTTCACCGCGACGGTGCCCGTTGGGCCGGGGACTTTTTCCTTTCGCGTGCGGGCGGGCGATGCGTTGACCCAGACGGTGAAAATTGCCACGCGGATGCGGCCGGCGGTGCTCGCGTTCACCAAGACCTACGAACCACCCGCTTACGCGCAGTGGCCCTCGCGGACAGTCGAGGAGGAGCACGGCCACCTGACGGCGCTGGCCGGTTCTGTGGCGGACTTGCGGATGCGCATCAACCAAGCGGTGCGCGCGGGCGAAATCACGGTCGTCGCCGAGGGACGCACGAATCTCATCACCCTCTCTGCGCCCGAGGCCAACGTCGTTCAAGCGCGCGTTCCGGTGCGCGGCACGGCGACTTACCAAGTCCGGCTCGTGGCCGCCGAGACCGGGTTGGGCAATCAATTCAGTCCCACGTTTGAAATCCGCGCCGAGCCCGACCTCGCGCCGCGTGTGACCCTCGAGACGCCGCGCACGGATCTTGTGGTCGCTCCGGACGAAGTGGTGACGGTCAACGGCACGGCGGCTGACGACGTCGGGCTCGCCTCGGTGGCGCAGCAATTCCAAATCAACACCGGCCCGTGGCTCGAAGTGCCGCTGGCGCTGGCCAACCGGACGAATTCTCCGGTTACGCATCGCTGGGATTTGCTCCTGCTGGGGCTGGCGACCGGGGACCGCATTACGACGCGGCTTGTGGCCGTGGACCTCAAAGGCACACGTGCCGAATCCGCCCCGGCGCAACTTGTCGTTGGAGCAGAACCGAGTGGTTCCAAGCGCGCGAAGTCCCTCGCTGCACGGCAGCAATTGCAGGAAGCACTCGAAGCTGCCGGCAAGGCCGCCGCCGAACTGCGCAAGGCATACACGTCCGAGGCCATCGCGAAAATCCGCGAAGGCGACGACGTGCAGCGGCAGCAGACCGTCGCCGGGGCGGGCGTGGCGCTGACGGACGTGCAGCGGCAGTTGGATCGTGCGGCGAAGCAGCTCGACGGGGCGATGCGCGAGGCCGATGCCGGGCGCGAGGCCGCGGAGTTGACCACGCTTGGCAACGCGTTGAGCGCGGCACGGCGCGACTTGCTGCCGCGCGCACAGATGGATCGCGAGGCGCTGGCGAAGGAAATGCGCGAGCTGCCCGAGCGGAGCAATGTCAACGAGGCAGTGAAGTCAGCGCAACGGCTGGCGGATTTCACAGCACAGATGGCCACTGGCTTCAGTGACCTCGTAGTTGCCGATCAAGCGGACGCGCTGACCGAGCGGCTGGACCAGTTGGCAAAGGAGCAGCAGCGCGCGCAGCAGCTCGCCGCCGGGGCCGGCGCGGACACGAACGCGTGGCAGCGCGTCGCGCGGCGCGAGGCGGGGGCAGTGCGCGAGACGGCGCAGGCCGAGCAGCAAATGGCGGAGTTGCGCCAGCGCGCGCCCCGGCAGATGGCCGACCGGCTCGGCCGGACGCAGGACAATTTGAAGGCCGCGCGGAGCAGCGTTGCCGAAGGCTTGAACAATCAGCCCGGACCGGAGCTGGCTGCGCCGACGCGCCAGTTGAAAAACGCCACCGAGCAGGCCGCGAGCGATACGCGGCAGGCAGGCCGCGAGCTGGCCACCCGCGCGGACAAGGCGCGCAGCGAGCTGGCGAAACTTACTGAGCCTAGCGCGGAAAAAATCGCGCGGCTCCGGCGCGATCTGGAACGGCTGGCCGACTCGGAGAAGAAGCTGGCCGAGGCGAAGAAGAACGGCGACGCCGACGTGAAGTTGAAACTCAAGGCCGAGAGCGAACGCGAGCGAGCGGAGGCGAGCTGGCGGTCTGCGATGGAGCAATTGGAGGATCGCGCGAAATCCGAGGAGGCGCGGCGGGACAGCGATCCGCAGTTCGCCGCGCAACTGGGGCAGACACGGGACGCGCTGGAGGCGATGCGCGCGGCGGCGGACTCGGACTGGCAGAATGCGGCCAGCACCGAGCGATTGAGCCAGATGGAGAAAGCCTTGCGCGGACTGGAGGCGGGCCGGCAGTTGAGCGAGCTGGAGGGCGCGGCGGCGGCGTTGGCGCGACAGGAACGTTTTGATCCGAGTGCGCCGGAGAACAGCACCAGTCGGCCGCGGGATTGGAACTGGCTTGAGAAGCAGATGCCAGCCGTGCAGCGCGAAACGCGCAAGGCCGGCCTGGGTGACGGGGTGGCGAGCGCGCTCTCGGAGGCGATGCGCAGCAACGCAGGCCAGCAGATCGGCCGCGAGATGGCGGAGCGGCGCAGCGGCGGCGGACGCACGCCGACGTCGATGGCCAATCAACTGGATCAGGTCGCCGGCCAGATGCAGCGGGTGCAGAGCGAGGCAGCGCGTGCGGCGGCGGACGCGCGTCAGGCGCTCGCCCGGACGACGCCGAGTTTGAGCGAGCGCCTGCTGGGTTTGTCGCGCGCGGCGGCCGAACTGGAAGGCGATTTGAAGCGCGTGGCCGTCACCGCGACGAGCGAGCAAGTCACGAACCTGCACGCGCACCAAACCACGTTGAACGTGCGGCTCGGCGACGCGGCCAGCGCCATCCGGCGCGATGCGAACGCGCAGGACTTGAGCCAGGCCGCCGGACGCGAGCGTGCGCGGGACGCGGATGTGGCAATCGAGATGTTACGGGAACCGCCGGTGAAGGCGGAGGCGGCGCTCGTGAGTGCGACCACGGCGCGAGCGGCGGCGCGGGCCAAAGCGTTGAACGAGGCCGCGCGCGAGGACAAGACGCTGGCCGACCGTCTGAAGATGTTGGGCGAGCATTATCGCAATCTGGAAGCCGGCGCGGCTGAGGTCACACGCTTGGCGTTGCGTAAGCAGGAGGACGCGCTGGGCATGCGTGCCGCGCAGGATCAGCGTTACGCCCAGATGGAGCGCCTGCAGCAGATGGCCAGCCTGTCGCCGGAGGAGCAGCAACGGGCTTTGGCGGCCGAGTTGGCGCGAAACCCGGCCATGCGCGCGGAGCTGGCGCGGATGTCCCGCGACGCGGTGGGCGAGGCGCGGCAACGGTTGCAGGACGCGGCAGAAACGGAGCGCGGCGTGCAGCGGCAATTGGAGCGCGCGGCCAACCCGGCGCTGGAACTCGGCGAATTATGGGAGCAGTTGCGGCTGCTGGTGGAGGCCATGCGGCGGATGGTGAAGGAGGAATTGCCGCCGGTGCAAACTGCGGCGGAGAAACTTCGCCTGCCTGTTCACGATGAGCTTGTGCGCGGCGGTCAGGCTCTCACCGAAGCCGCAGACAAGGCCCCGACTCAGACGAATCTTCCGCCTGCGACCGTGGCGCAGCGGGTGAGTGACATGCTCCCAGGATTGCAGCGCGCAACGAATGAGCTGGGCGGCGCGGAACGCAAGGCGACGGAGGCCGACAAGAAATTTGCCGAGGCGCAGAAGAAGCTTCCCGAGCCACAACGGGACGCGACCCGGTCGGCGGAGTGGAGCGCGTTGAGTGGTCGCAGCGGCGTGCTGGCGGCGTTTGCCCGGCGGAATCTGGACCGAGCGCGGGCGTTGGCAGAGGGATTTGCCAACGTGGGCAAGACGCCAGCGGAACAAACCTTGGCTCGCGCCGCGCAGCAGCAGGGCGAGGTGGCGGGGCAGTTGCGCGAGGCGGCGAGTCAATTGCAGCGGGCGGGCCGGGACGAGCGGGCGATCGGCAACGAGGCGGGAGCGTCGGCGCTGCAGCGTGCCGCGCAACAGGCCCAGGCCAGCGCGGATCAGGCGGACCGTGCCCGCCGTGCGGCGCAGGATGGGCAGAATGCGGCGCAGGCAGGCCAGACGGCGGGGCAGTTGGGCAGCCAGTTGGAGCAGCAGCGTGCGGGGCTGGAGCAGGTATCCGGCACTCAGTCTGGCAATCCCGGCCGGAAGGACGCCCAGAGCGGCGAGCAGGTCGCGCAATCGGCCGACCAGTCTGGATCGCGAGGAACTCAGGCTGGTGCTCAACCAGCCGGGCAGCAAACCAGCGCCCAGCAAGCCGGGCAGTCGAGTGCTCAAACCGGCAGCCCGCAGACAGGACAGTCGGGACAATCGGCGCCTTCGCAAAATGGACAGTCGAGCGGACAACCCACTAACCAGTCGGGAGGTCAGCCCGGCGGTCAGCAGGGAAACCAGCAGGCAGGCGCACAACAATCGGGGCAGCCGAGCAGTCAGCAAGACGGTCAGTCGGCTGGTCAGCAAAGTGGACAACCCACGGGGCAATCAACGGCTTCGCAGGGAGGACAGCCAAGTGGACAATCATCGAGCCAGCCGAGAAGTCAGGCAGGTAGTCAGCCAGGCAGTCCGCAAGGTGATCAGTCGGGGCGCGGTTCGACTGAAGGTCAGGGTGGTTCGAGTCCGGGTGGTCGGCCGAGTGTGGATGCTTCCAAGAACGGCTCGGGCGCAACGCCGCCGGGAGCGGGCGGACCGGAAGGCAGTTCCGGGAATGCGCAAGCCGGTCGGCAGGTTCAAGGCCAGGCCGCCTCCGCACCGCCGCCGCAAGGGCGAGGCGGTGGCGGGCCTAACAATGTTGTCGTCGGCAGCACCGGAGCGGCGCAAAAGCTAAACGGGACGAGGGCCAGAGGTTCGGGTGGTGGTGGGGGCGATGCGCCGATGGGTGCTCCGATTACACGGATTCATTCGCCTGGAGGTGCGCCGGATGGAAATGGAGGCGTGGCGTTCAACTCCGGGCGCAACGATCAGCCGGATGCCCGCTGGATGGCCCGGGCCTTTGATGGGCTGGGCGCTGGAAATCCTGACGCGGCCCGGGCGATGGAGGCCGCCCGGCAGGCTCAGGAACAGGCGCTGCGCCAAAATCGCGGCGCGAGCCAGAGCGTCGGTAATTCACCAGCCGGGGCAGGCGATGGTTCCGGCACCGGGGCTTCCGGGCGCGTGGGTGGGGCGTCGCGCGCGGGTGGTGGATCGGAGTTTGGACCACTGCCGGAGTTGGGCCCGCTGCGGGATGCGGATTGGGCCAAGTTGCCGCCGAAGCTTGCTCAGGATCTGCGCGATGCCCAGCAAAACAGCGTTTCCGGTGATTACCGGGTGCTGGTG
>RFVF01000094.1 GCA_009922615.1 Pseudomonadota bacterium | reverse complement strand
AGCTTCGCGATTATATCGATGACTACAACAAGCTTGCCGAGCTCTATCTGCTTCTCAGAAATGCTTACGGTAGAAAGACATACTTCCTCGATGAGGTAGCAAATAAGACCGAACTGCTTGTTCGTGAAACCGCTCAAGCATATGGACTAGATCGATTCACAAGAACTGTTGAATTCGACGAGGAAACCCTCCAGGCGCTGAAAGAAAGTAACCGTCCTGACAGCGCAAAGGTTATCAATCTGGTGCGCGGTATCAATGCCGAGGCAGATGCCCAAGGAGCGCAGGAACCTTACCTGATATCGATAGCGGAGCGGGCGCAAGCGAGCCGAGCTGGATTTGCGGAGCCATGACGAGCGCGGCCCACGAGCAAGCCAGCGAGAACATGGCCCCCGCGCCGATGATCGGTCCGTATTTCATCGCGCACCTCCACAGCAGGCCGCGCAGCAACGGCGAATCGCGAGCGCGAAGTTCGCGAGGAACGCCAGCGCCGCCAACGCCAGCGCACCGTAGCCGAACGTGACGAGCTTGAGCTGTCCGGCAATGCCAGTGACGGCTCCCTCGACAAATTTTTTCTCCGCGTCGCCATTCACCCAGCCTTGGTTGAACCCGGCCACACTGAAGCCGATGCCGACCGCGAGCACACCCAAGATCGACGCCCAAAATGCAAGGTCCGCCAGCCCTTCCGAAGGCAGTTTGTCGTCTCCCGTCGTCAGGCGTGGGACGATGTAGTGCAGCGCGCCAAGGGCAGCGAGCCCGAACACGCCGAGAATCGTGATGTCGGTGCGCGCGACGGAGAAGAAGGTGAACTGCGTAAAGTGACCGCCAAGGAACGCGGTCCGGAGTGTGATGCCCAGCAGCAGAATCGCCGCGATCACCAGAAAGCGGAACGTCGCGCTGGCATTCCAGGCATCGCTGATACGACCATCCACCGTCTGCCAAAGCGGGATCAACAGTGCAATCACGGGCACAATGACCAGCACATTCGCCGCGCCGCTGACCGCCGGAATCCACGCGGGCACGGCCGGCAGTTGCGCCAGCCCGCTCCAGCCACCGACGAGCAGCAACAACCAAAAGCCAGTCCGGGTCAGCGCGGGATTGGCCAGCGGGCGATTCACCAGCTTCGGCACGAAGTAGAACAGCACCGCCAGCGCGGAACCTGTCAGGACGATTTGCAACAAGTTGTTGGCAAACCAACCGGCGACGATGGCCTGCACCACTCCGGTGACCTGCCAGCCGAGCAAAAGCCCCTGGGCCGTCGAGAGAATCCACGGGAACCACAGCAGCCCCGCGAGCACAAACCACAGGGAGACGTAAAGCTCACGCTCCGTCCGCTGGTGCAGAGTCACAAGCGTCCATGCCGCGAAGCACGCGTAGCTGGCAAAGAGTGGCAGCGCGGCGTAGAGCGGAAATTCCAACAGGTCGTAACCCGTCGCATCGCCCGCGAGAACGCCAAACACGCCGACGGTGACGGCGATGTTCCAAAACTTGGCAGCGATGGTCAGGCCGAGCGGGGCGACGAGTTCCACGCGTCCAAGCCGGGCGATGAGCCACAGCGCGAGGGCGAAAGCGGTTTGCAACGCGAAGCCGTAGGTCAACGCGTTGACGGCAGCCGGGCGGAGACGGCCATAGGTGACCCACGGGCAGCCTTCCATGAACGTAGGATTGTATAGCTGCACGCTGGCAAGCAACGCGAGGGCCGTGCCGAGGAGCAGCCACGCCACGCCGCTGAAGGCCAGGAACAAAACCGGCAGCCGGCACGAAGCCTCCACCGTCGCCACGGTGGGCGCGGCGGCGCAAGCGGGCTGATTGCTGGGCTGAGTCAAAGTCATTTCAGTTCTTGCCGCAGGTGTCGCGGGTGCAAAACCGGTTGCCTCACTCGAAACTAGGCGGCTTGGCCCAGTTCTCGACGCGGGACACAAAATTCGAGCGGCCGGCAGCCGCGTCCGTTTGGTAATCCTTCAAGGTCAACTCCATCGCCGCTGTGATGGGGATGCGATGGATGCCCTTGCTCTTGTCGAGCACGGCAGCCGTGGCCAACTCCTGCGCGGTGGCCTGGCGGATTTCCGCCTGAGCCTTGGTGCGATCATGTGCCCGAGCTTCGCGGGCGGCCTTGGCACCGGTAGCGGTGTAGTGCTTCAGCATCGCGTTGAGGCCGACGCCCAACAGGATGACCACGAGCGCACCGACGAAGTAGGCGGCCTTCGTGCGGCAGGCAGGCATGCAACAGGAGTCTTGGGATTCGGGGCAGCTCATGTTGGTTTCAGGTTAGTGGGCGGCCTTGCTGGCGGCGGGTTCGACATAGACGCCCATCGACTCGGCCACGCGGGGGTCACGTTGCGGATAGGGCGGGTGGGCATTGAAGGCACTGGTGAAGCGGAAGATGATGACGGCGAGCAATCCGCTGAGACAAAGCACATCATAGATGCCGAGGTGCGGGCCATCAGGATAGAGCACCGGACCAATATTGAACTGGAGGTCGAGGTAATGACACACCCAAGCCCAGCCGGCCATCGTGCTCATGAAGCCGAGGTTCAGCTTGCGATGGATAGGCAGCAGCATGAGGAACGGCATCCAGAAGTGACCGAAGATGGTAAGCTGGCCGACCCACCACCAACTCCCCTTTTCCCGCGCGACATACCAGAAGGTTTCCTCCGGCACGGCGGCATTCCAGATCAAGAAGTATTGGCTGAAGTGAATGTAGGCGTAGAAGACCGTGAAGGCAAAAAACAGCTTGCCGCAATCGTGGAAGGTGACTTCACGAGTAACGTCCTTGAGTTCGCCGCGATTGCGGAAATAGAGCAGCAGCCAGTAGGTCGTGATGACCGTCACCCACACGCTGCCGGCGAAATACACCACGCCATACATCGTGGAGAAAAATTGGTGCGAGAGCGCCTTCATCCAGAAGATCGCCGCGCCAGTCAGGCTGAAGGCGAAACAAAAAATTCCTCCGGCAGCATACTTGCGCATCGTGCGGGTATGCTGCGCGGCACCGTCTTTGTCCTGCGCGAGCGAGGCCCGACGCAATCCGCTCGAAATGAACCACCAAACCAAGAAGATGAGGAGTGAGATGCCGTAAAAGAAGTTGATGGTGAAGAGCGGATACTTGGCAGCCAAGGCGTGATCTGTGGCCGGATCGGAAGTCATCCACGGATACAGTTTCGGTGCCAAAATGCCGATGGGAATCCACAGGATGGCCATCGTCGGAAACAACTGACAGGCGAGGTGTTCAAGGAAGCGCCGGATCGGCAGCATCCACTGAGCATCGAACAGGTGGTTCAAGATGACGAGGAACAACGCGCCGAGGCAGAAGCTCAGGCAGAACATATAAGCCGTCAGGTAGGCGTAACCGAATTTCTTGAGTTCGCTCGGCTCGTCACCGCAACAACCCTGGCATCCGCCGGCCCCGTGATCGTGGCCTTCGTGTCCGGCTTCCGCCTTTTGGACGGCCTTGGTTTCGGCCTTGGCGTGTTCAGCGTGCTCGGCGGCGGTGAGGCGGGAGCCCAGCAGCGCGGCGACTGCAAACGCGACGACCACGGCGGCGACGCACGACCTGCGGCACAGACCGGAGATGAAATTGAAGGCGGGCGTGGTCATGGCGTTACTTCAGGGTGGCGCGATCAGCGGCGGGAACCTCATCCAACGTCGCAAAGCGCGCCCGCTGGAGGGAACGGACGTAGGCGACGATGGCCCAGCGGTCCTCGATGGTGATATTGGCAGCGTAGCCCTGCATGTTCGGGGCCTTGCCCTGGCTGATGATCTGGAAGATCTGACCGTCCGGGATGACGATGGCGTTTTTGTCGAGCAGGTTGGCTACCACGGGCATCGCGCCGATTTTCTTGGTGATGCCGTTGCCATCGCCCACCGCACCGTGGCACGGAAGGCAGGAGATGTTGTAACGCTCACGACCCCGGGCCAGCAGCGCGGAGGTCACCGGCACGGGGATGGTCGCGACGAAGTTGGTCGTGCCCGGCGTCATGCCGGTGTTCTTGGCGGTGCCCTGCCAGGTGTCGTTGTTCATGCCACCGATGCGCTGGGCGACCGTGCCCGGCACATGCGGCTGCGAACTGCGGCCGTCGGCGAAAAAGCTGTTCGGCACCTGCGGCCGCAGCTTGGCCTGGCGCACCATGTCGTCAAAAATTTCCAGCGGGGGCTTGCGGAAATCCGTGCCGCGCCGGCCCGCGATGCCGAACACCGTCAGCGACAGCAGCGCGAACCCAAGCAAAAAGGCGAAGAAGTAACGCATGTCAGTCCTCCACCAACTCGATGTGCTTGCTGCCGGCGGACGCGAGCAACTTGCGGGTTTCCTGATCGTTGAATTTCGGGTCCGCCGTCTCAATGACGAGGATGAACTTATCGTGCGTTGCGCCCGCGCAGAACTTGCGGTTCTTGAGCAGCGGGTGATGCAGCCGCGGGAGGCGGTTTAGCAGAAACATGCCGATCAACGAGCCGAAGGAGGCCAGCAGAATCGTCAGCTCATAGCTCACCGGGAAGCTGAAGAACGGGCTGAACATGGGCTTGCCGCCGATGACGATCTTGTAGTCGTAGGCGTTCATCCACCAGATCATCAACATGCCGGAGGTGTAACCGGTCACGCCGCCGAGGAAGGTGAACCAGCCGACTTTTGAGTTCGGCAACCCCATCGCCGCGTCCATCCCGTGAACGGGGAACGGCGTGTGCACATCCCATTTGGAGTAGCCCGCGTCGCGCACCTTCTCCGCCGCGTGGATCGCGTCGGCCGGCGTTTCGAACACGGCCATGAGTCCGTAAGCATTCATCAATGGTGCCCTCCGTGCTTGGCGCCGCCGAGCGGGTGATGCGCGTCGGCCTGCGGCGTCACGCCCTTCACTTCGGAAATCGCGATCATCGGCAGGTAGCGCATGAACAGGAGGAAAAGGGTCATGAACAGACCGAAGCTGCCAACGAACGTGCAGACATCCACCCACGTTGGCCGGAAGTAACCCCAGCTCGACGGCAGGTAATCGCGGTGCAGCGAAGTCACGATGATGACGAACCGCTCGAACCACATGCCGATGTTCACGAAGATGCTCACGATGAACACGAAGACCATGTTCTCACGCAGCTTCTTGAACCAGAAGAGGTGCGGGCAAATCACGTTGCACGAAATCATCCACCAGTAGCTCCACCAGTAGGGACCAAACGCGCGGTTCTTGAACGCGGCCAGTTCGTAGGGGTTGCCACCATACCACGCGATGAAGAACTCCATGCCGTAGGCGTAGCCAACGATCGAGCCCGTCGCCAGGATGACTTTGCACATCAACTCCACGTGTCGGACGGTCACGATGTCTTCCAACTTGCACAGCGTGCGCAGGGGAATCAACAGCGTGAGCACCATGCCGAAGCCGGAGAACACGGCGCCCGCGACGAAGTAAGGCGGGAAGATCGTCGTGTGCCAGCCTGGGAGCTGGGAAACGGCGAAGTCGAACGACACGATCGAGTGCACGGAAAGCACGAGCGGCGTGCTCAGGCCAGCTAGCAGCAAATACGCCTTCTCGTAGTTGCTCCAGTGGCGGTTGGAGCCCGTCCAGCCGAAGGCGAAGAAGCCGTAGAGAAATTTCTTTACCTTGCTCGTCGCGCGGTCGCGCATCGTGGCCAAGTCCGGGATCAAGCCGGTATACCAAAAGAGCAACGACACCGTGCCGTAGGTCGAAACTGCGAACACGTCCCACAGCAATGGCGAGCGGAACTGCGGCCAGATGTCATAGTTGTTCGGAATGGGCGGCAGCCACCAGAGGGCATACCAGATGCGGCCGACGTGAATCAGCGGGAAGATGCCGGCGCAAGCGACGGCGAAGAGCGTCATCGCCTCAGCGGCGCGGTTTACCGAGGTGCGCCATTTCTGCCTGAGCAGGAACAGAATTGCTGAAATCAACGTGCCGGCGTGGCCGATGCCGATCCAGAAAACGAAGTTCGTGATGTCCCACGCCCACGCGACCGGCTGGTTCAAGCCCCAGACTCCGACGCCCGATACGATCAGATAGGCGATACAGGCCCCCATCATCGTGAGCAGGGACACGCTGAAGATCAGCGCCGGCAGCCACCATTTGGGCGCATCGCCCTCACAGATGCCGGCGATGTGATCGGAAATCCAGCCGATGCTGCGGTTGTGCAGGACCAAGGGCTGGCGCTCCAGCTCGACGGGCGGCGGAGCGATCTTGACCGAGGACGGGACGGAATGTTCAGCGGCGGCGCTCATTAGTGCTTGGCTCCCTTCGATTCAGCGGCGGGCGCGTGTCCATGTCCCTGCATCGGGTCGGAGTGGGAAATGGATTTGTATTCCTCCAAGCTCCAGATCTTGGCATCGGGCATGGCCGGGTTGACGTTGCGAACGCGGGCGAGGTAGGTCGTGCGCGGGCGGTTGTCGAGAAAGCCCAGAACCGTGTAGTTGCGGTCCTGCTGTTTGAGCTTCGACACCGCGCTGTTTGGATCAAGGACGTTGCCGAAGGTAATTGCGCCCGCCGGGCAGACCTGCTGGCAGGCGGTCTTGATCGCGCCGTCCTTGACTTGGACATCATTGCTCGCCCCGGCGCGAACCTTCTGGGCGATCTTGGAACCCTCAATGCGCTGCTGGCAGAACGTGCACTTCTCCATCACGCCGCGCATACGGACGGTCACATCCGGGTTGCGGGCCATCGTGACGAGGTCAATCTCGTCACCGGGGCGATGCCCGAGTGGGCCTTTGTAGAGGCCGATGTCGGTCTTGAAAAACGTGTCGGCCATCTTGCCGCCGCCGATGGGCCGCTTGTTGAAGTCGAAGAAATTGAACCGGCGGACCTTCCACGCGCAGTTGTTGGCGCAATACCGCGTGCCCACGCAGCGGTTATAGGCCATCACGTTCAAGCCCTCGTCGTCGTGCGCCGTGGCGTTGACTGGGCAGACGCTTTCGCACGGCGCGTTCTCGCAGTGCTGGCACATCATCGGCTGCGTCAGCATCTGCGGATCGTCGATCCACTTCTTGGTGGCCTGCAACTCGTCGCGCTCGACAAGGTTGACGGTGTCGGGATTGCCCTGGCTGCCCGTAGCGTTGCTCAGGAAAGCATCAATCATCCCGCCCTGCTGCTTCTTCTTCGGGTCCGCCGCGTAGTAGCGGTCGATGCGCATCCAGTGCATCTCGCGGCCCTTGGCGACCTGATCTTTGCCGACAATGGGAATGTTGTTCTCGCTCTGACACGCGATCACGCATGCCGAGCAACCGGTGCAGGCGTTGAGGTCCACGACCATGCCCCACTGATGCGTCTTGCTGACGAGGCCGGGGTTGGTCTTGTAGGGGTGCTCGTAAATGTTCTTGATCGTGCCGTCCGGATTCTTGACGAGGAAATCCGTGTGGGCATCGAGGTCGAAGTTTTTGGCGAAGTCGGGCTTCGCTTGATACTGATCGACGTTTGCCTCGCGCACAACCGGGCGACCGTGGAGCGTCCAGTGGTCCTGCGTGCAGATGAAGGAATGCGTGCGGCCCGTGGCTTTCGCCGTCGCGCCGGTGACAAAGCCCGCGCTGACGGGGCGAATCGGGTAGGCGTTGAACCCGACCACGCCGCCCTCGAAGCTCGCCACGCGACCCCACTTGCGGCCGTAACCCAGCGCGAGCCCAAGCGTGAAATCCGCCATGCCCGGCTGAATCCAGATGCCACCCTCGACCACCCGGCCATTGGCGGAAATCGCGATCACATCACCGTTCTTCAACGCGAGCTGCTCGGCAGTCGCGCGGCTGATCAGCACCGCGTTATCCCAGACGATCTTCGTGACGGGATCGGGCAGTTCCTGCAACCAGCCGTTGTTCGTGTAACGACCGTCATCCACGCTGTAATCGCGGTGGAAAACAACCTCGAGCTTGTCCTTGGACGGAGCCGATGGTGCCGCCGCAGAAGCCACGGCTCCCGCCGCCGCCGACCAGTTGAAAGCAGCGGAAACCACCTGCGCCTTTGTGCCGGCTAGGAAGCCGTCGTGCAAAAATTTCTTCCACTTTTCCTCGTCGAGCGCACCACCGGTAAGGCTGGCGAAGGTTTCGCGGGTCAAAGTGTGAGCATTCGCCGCCGGGTTGCCGAGCAGGAGCCCGAGCACTTCGCTTTCCGTCAATCCGCCGAATAACGGGGCGATGAGCGGCTGAATGGCAACGACCGTGCCGTCGCTCGTGCGGGCATCGCCCCACGATTCGAGGTAGTGCGCGGCCGGCACATGCCACGTCGCACCGGTGGCCGTTTCGTCTTCGTGATAGCCGAGCCGGACGATGGTCTTCGCGCCGTTGGCAATCTGACTCCACGTTTCCGACGCGGTGTAAGCCGGGTTCGCGCCGAGGACAACGACCGTTTCCGCACCGATGGCCGCAGCGAGCGGCTTCGCGGCAGCAGGTGCCTCATGCAGCTCGATGGTCTTGCCAAACGCGCCAAGCACTTCGTTCATTGCGTGCGCGAGCACATGAACGACGAGCGGCTGGCGCTGACCGGCAACGACGAGGGTCGTGCCCTTGTGAGCCACGAGATCCTTCGCGCACTCGGTGATCCATTTGGCGTCCACCTTGGCACCAGCGGCGAGCGCAGCCGTGTTAAGCGAGGCGGATGAACCGGAAATTTTGAGCACTTCCGCCGCGAGCTGCGCCGCCACTGCTGCGACCTGGCTTGGTGCCACGCGCATCCGGTGGTCGGCGTTCCCGCCCGTGAGCGTCATCAGCGACTCGACGACGTAGAGTCGGTTGATGAGGTCGTCCTTCTTCTCCGCGTCCGGCTTGGAAATCTTGCGGCCTTTGGCAAAATCGCGCGTATAGCGGGAGGCCTCGTCCTCGCCACCGAGGAAATCACTGTCGAGTGAAAGAACGCGCTTGGCCTGACCAAACTTGAAGTAGGGCGCGACCGACTTGCCCGTCACCAAGCTCGCGGCCTGCGCGTGGATCGTGGAATCCACCGCGTCGTAATTGGCCCAAACTGCGTTCGGCAGCTTCGCGGCGAGCTGCGCCTGCAAGCGCGCGCGCGTCGGCGAATTGTTGCTCTCGGCGATGATCGCAAGACCACGGCCACCGTTGGCTGCGGCGGCTTTGCCGAGCTGCGTGAGTGCGTCGAGGGCGGCTTCGCGTTTGACGATATTGCCCTTGTTGCGGAAATGCTGCGCGCGGTCCGGGTCGTAAAGCCCCAGCACGGAAGCCTGCACGAACTGATCTGTGCCGGCCTGATCGGGATGCAGCGGGTTCGCCTCCACCTTGGTGGGCCGGCCATCGCTGGACTTGGCAAGCAAAGCCACCGCGCCCGTGCGTGTGGGCATGGCGGTCGCGAAATGCTGGGCGATGCCGTGAATGTAGCCTTCCGGCTGCTTGCCGAAGGGGTAAATGTGCTCCGTCGGCCGACGGCAACCGGTGAGGCCGAAGCCCGCGAGCATGAACGACGCGGACATCAGCTTCATGAAGTCGCGACGCGACTCGGCGCTGGTCAACTCGCTGGCCCCGGCGGGGAATTCGCGCTCGGCCCACTCGCGCAGCTCGGGGGCGTCCGCGAGCGCTTCAGGGCTGCGGAAGTATTGCGGGCCGGTTTCCGGCTCCGGGCAGACAGGGGGGATGAATTTCATCGGTGGCAGACGGAGCAGCTCTCGCCGGGATGCACGTTCCAATCCTTGACCAGCTTCGCACCCTCTTTCTTGGCGAAGCCCTCCGGGGCCTGCCAGTCGAGGTTGAAGACCTGGTCGTTGGGACGAATCTTGGCCGCCGGGTCGCGGTGGCATTCGAGACAGAAGGACATGCCCAGCGACTTGCTGTGGCGCACCTCGTCCATCTTGTTCACCGGGCCGTGGCAATGCACGCAGGAGACGCCGCGGTTCACGTGAACGGAGTGGTTGAAGTAAACGAAGTCCGGCGTCTTGTGGATTTGCACCCAGGGAATGGGCTTGCCCGTCGCAGCCGACTCGCGAACGAGCGCCAGTTTCGGGTCATCCTTGAGCACTTGGTTGTGGCAATTCATGCAAGTGCTGGCGGCGGGCACGTTGGAATACCATGATTTTTCCACGCCGTTGTGGCAGTAGCGGCAGTCAATCGCGAGCTGATCCGCGTGAATGGCGTGGCTGAAGGCCACCGGCTGCACCGGCTTGTAGCCGACACGCGCATACTTCGGCGTCAGGTAATAGGTCACACCCGCCGTGACCACGCCGCCGGCGAGCAGCCCGCCGACGATGACCATCGCCGGCAGCTTGTTCGTCCACTTCGGAAAAATGTCTGACATGGTGAACTAGTTTGGTTGTCAGGTGGCGGGCGTCAGTTTGTGAATTATTTCACATCACTGCCGGCCAAATATTGCTTCGTGCAAGACTGCTCAGGTTAAGCCGGACACGGGAATGGTCGCGACTGCCGGGGTGATTTAATGGAGCCACCCCCCGACTGCAAGCCCGCGGACCGCTGCCGGGATAGATTTCGGTTTTGGTTATGCGGCTGATTAGCTGGGGCTGCGGACTGGCGGTTACCCGCGCAAACTCTCCCGGCCGGTCATGGAACGCTCAACGAAGATGCGGTGCCAGAGCTCGAGCCAGAGGAGGGACCAGAGGCGGTGGGTGTGCTGGGCCGCGCCGCTGGTGTGCTCGGTGATGAGGCGCTGGATTTCGGCTTTCTGAAACCAGCCAGCTTTCACGAGGTTGCCATCGGGGAGCAGGCGGTGCAGCACGGGCGCGAGGTCGGTGCGGAGCCAGTGTTTGAGCGGGAGACTAAAACCTTTCTTCGGGCGGTAGATGACTTCCCAGGGCAGGTAACGCTCGGCGAGTTTCTTGGGGAGATACTTTTGCACGCCGCCACGCACCTTGAGCAACGGGTCGAGGGAGCTGGAGAGGGCGCAGAGGTCGGTGTCGAGGAAGGGGCTGCGCAACTCCAGCGCGACCTTCATCGAGGCCACATCCACCTTCACGAGGTAGTCGTTCGAGAGCCGCGCCATGAGGACGTAGTAGAGGTTTTGGTCGAGGAGGTTCAGCTCGACCATCGCGGTGGCGTGGCGTTCGTAGATGTGCCACGGACGGTGCGCGCCGAGGGACGCGCGAAAGCTGTCGGTGTAGAGGGCTTCGCGCTGGCGTTGGTTGAAGGCCATCGAGTAGCCGTGCCGACGCGCGGGATCGGGGCTGGCGTGGGTGGCGAGGGTTTTTAGTTTTTGGGCAAGTCCGCTGCGCTCGGCGGCGAAGAGCCAGTCTTCCAACGGGCCGCGCACGAAGCCGGGCATGAAGGCGTCGTAACGCATCGCATAAAAGGAGGCGCGCGCGATGTCGTAGCCACCGAAGAGTTCATCGCCGCCGTCGCCGGTGAGCGCGACGGTCACGAACTCCTTCGCGGCCTTGGAGACGTAGTAGGTGGGAATCGCGGACGAGTCGGCGAAGGGTTCGCCGTATTCCCACACGAGCGAGGGGAGGATTTCCAGCACGTCGGGCTGGAGGCGGATTTGCTGGTGCTCGGTCTGGTAGCGCGCGGCGACGGCGTCGGAATATTCCAGTTCGGAGAAGTCCTGTTCCTCGAAGCCGATGCTGAAGGTCTTCACCGGCTTGCTGGAAAGCTGGCTCATCATCGCGACGACCAGGCTGCTGTCCACGCCGCCGCTGAGGAACGCGCCGAGGGGCACGTCGGCAATCATGCGTTTGCGGACAGCTTCCTTCAGCGCCGCGTCAATGCGCTCCAGCGCCTCGGCCTCGGTGACGTTAATTTTGTCGTGGAAGTTCGGCTGCCAGTAACGCACCTCGCGGGCGCGCACGCCGCCGGAGGGGTCGCGCTCGAAGACCTTGAAGTGCGACGGCGGGAGCTTGCTGACCTCGTTGTAAATCGTGTGGTCGGTGGTGACGGCGAGGTGGTGCAGGTAGCAGTCAATGGCGGCGTGGTTGACCGTGAGCGCCGCACCGGGTAGGGACCAGAAGGCCTTGCTGTCGGAGGCGAAGCGCACGGTCGCGCCGTGCTGCGAGTAGTAGAGGGGTTTCTTGCCGAAGCGGTCGGTGGCGAGGAGCAGTGTGTCGCGCCGCGTGTCCCAGATGCCGATGGCGAACATGCCGTCCATGCGCCCGACGACGCCTTCGCCCCATTCCTCGAAGCCGTGGACGATGACCTCGGTGTCGGAGTGCGAGCGGAACTGGTGGCCCTTGGCTTCGAGCTCCTTCCGCAGCGACTGGAAGTTGTAAATTTCGCCGTTGAACGTGACCCAGACGGTCGAGTCCTCGTTGGTCATCGGCTGGTTGCCGAGCGGGGAGAGGTCAATGATGCGCAGCCGCCGGTGGCCGAGCGCCGCGTGCCCGCCCAGCCACTGGCCGCCGTGCTCCGGGCCGCGGTTGACCATCACGTCGCGCATCGTGACGAGCTCGGACTCCGCGACGGGACGACGGTCGAAGTGGACGATGCCGACGATGGCGCACATGAGTTGCGGCGGGATTAAACCGCAAGACGGGGACGGGTTTCAACGCAAACGGCGAAACCAAGTCACGGCAGGGGAGTTATTTAGCTGCGGATGGAACACGATCGAAACGCGGCTGATCACCGAGCCGAAAACACAACTTTCACTTCCGTGTTCAATCCGTGTTTCATCCGTGGCTCAAATAACCGGCAGTTTACCGGCCATTTGCTGCCACCGCCTTCTCGTGCCTCTGCCCCGCCAGTTTCATCGGCGGCGCGCCGTTGCTCTTCGGCAGGTTAAGCAAGCGCTGGGCTTCGGTCAGGAGAAACTTCGTCTCCATAAACGGCTGGAAGCTGATGTCCTGCCAACGAATGAGCCCCTCGCCATCGATCAGGAACGTGCCGTGCAGCGGCTGGTTCTCAAAATCGTCGTGCGCGCGATACGCCTTGAACGCCTTCAAGCCCGCGTCCGAGAGCAGCGGGATGGGAAAGCCACCATTATACTTCGCCTTCTCCACCGTGAACTTCAGGCCCTCGACGGTGTCCGTGCTCACGGCCACGAGCGAGATGCCGGCCTGTTTGAAATCCTCGGCCAGCGGGGCGAACGCGATGAGCTGCTCGATGCAGTGCGCGCAACCCGCGCCAAGGTAGAAGATGACAATGACCGGCTTGCCCTTGAACTGGCGCAGCGTGGTCTTCTTGCCATCGCCATCGGGTAGCGCGAAATCCGGCGCGGAGACGGGCTGCCAACGGACGGGCCCGAGCGACGCGAGGCTCGGGCGCTTGCCAAAATCCCACGAACGCGTCAGCGGCGGACGCCAGTCGGCGGCGAGCTTCAGGTCCTTCGCCACGGGCGCAAGGCGGCGGAACACCGGCGCATCCAAGTCCACCTCCGCGCCGATTTCACGAAGCTTGAAGAAGGCGTCGAACGCTTCTTGGTAGTGACCATTTTGGTAGGCGAGGTCCACGTAGTTCGCCAACGGCTGCGCCTGTTTTTCACCGGACTTCATGGCTTCCTGCGCGAGTTGCTCGGCTTTCACTTTGTCGCCGGCGGCGAAGTGCAGACGGGCCAACCGTTCCTTGGGAACGCCGGTCAGCTTGGCGACCTGCTCCTTGGCGGCAGCGAACTGCCCTTCCTTCAACGCCACGAGCACACGCAGCTCCGCGACGGCGGCGGCGATAGCGTTGGTGTTGCCAGTAGCAAGCACGCCACCACCGCTGTAGCTGGTGGAAGGTGCGCCTTTCTTGGTGACGACCGGGGGGGCAGCCGGCGCGCTCGGTTTGGAGAGGGGCGCGTTGGAGGAGTTAGATGTCAGGCTGGAAGCCAGACCTGCTTTGGAGGCGTCCGCTGGCTTTGCGGCGGGGACGTTTGTTGAGGGCTTCGGGGTTACCTTCAGAGCAATGGCTTCGAGCGCGGCGATTTGATTTTTGCCAGCGGTGATGTCGCCGGTGTTCAGGGAGGCGAGGCCGAGCGCGTGGAAACGCCGAGCCTCGTGATCGTTGTTTTCCGTCGGCTGGAGATACACCGTGCCGCCAAGGGTCAGCAGCTCGTCCCAGAGTTCGTAGCGGACGAGCGTTTCCAGCAGGCGCTGGTAGCCGTAGTTGGAACTGCCCTTGGTCAACGAGTTGAATTTCGGGTGGCGCGGCAGCTCGATCATGTTCTTCGCCAAGTCAATCGCCCGCCGCGCGGCGCCGATGTGATTGAGGTCGCGGATGAGCCACTCGTTGTTGTGCGCGAAGTTGTGGATCTGATCGGGCAGGACGTGGTTGCCCATCATGTAGGCGTGATCGACGCGGGCGCTGGCCTCCTGCTGCCACGCGGCATCCGAGTAACGCTTGAGCGCCGAGTAGGTGTGGCCGCTCATGTGCCACATGTGCGCGATGCCCGGCGCGGAGAATCCGTCGTTCGCCGCGGATACGAGCGCGTTCGTCGCCTTCTGGCCCTCGTCCCAGAGGTGGATGCGGTAGTGGTTTGCGGGATGCAACGGATTGGCCTTCAGAATCGGGTCCAGCAAAGCATCCACGTTTTTCTTGTCGCCGTAGGGAACCCCATCGGCGCTGTCCTGCCAGAGCCGCACGGCGAGCATGGCCTTAGCTTCGAGGTCGTCGGGGTAGTCCTTCACGATCTGCTGGAGCGCCTTCTGGTATTCCTTCCGGCGCTCCTTCTCATCCTTCTTTTCACCTTTCTGCTCGTCCCGGTAAAACGCGGCGAGGGCGGTGATCCAGCGCTGCTCGCGCGGGCTGGCTCCGGCCAGAAACTTCTCGGCGGACTTGATGAATTCCTTCGCGCGCTTTGGGTTGCCGGGGTTCGCGAGCGCCATGCCCCAATAGGCGCTGGCGCAAAATGGATCCAACGCCGCCACCTGCCGAAATGAACGCTCCGCCTCGAAATAGAAGAACCCGTGCAACTGCCCGCAGCCCTGGTCGAAAAATTTCTGCGCCAGCGGGTTTTTCGAGGTGATGGGAAAATGCACCGCGCCCATGCCGGGCATGAGATGCGCCTGCTGTCGCGGGCCTTCGTTGAACGCGTCGCCATGCACGGAATGACCGGCCGGCTGATCGTGATCGGCGTGGGCAACGAGCGCCAACGCGAGGACGAAGAGACCCGCACCGCAACGGGAGGCAAGGTGGGAATTCATGCGTGTAAGCGCCGACGGTGCGTGTTGGTGGCCCATTCAGAACAGCCCGGCGGTCTCGGCAAAGCCACACATCACGTTAAAGCTCTGCACCGCCTGGCCGCTCGCGCCCTTCACAATGTTGTCCTCAGCACTCATCACGAGCAGCCGGCCGGTGCGCGGGTCCAGCCGCCAGGCGAGCTCGAGGACGTTGGTGCCGACGACGTTCTTGGTGTCGGGCAAGGCCTTGCCTTCGAGCACACGGACGAAGGGCTCGTTCGCATACGCGGCCTGGTAACACACGGCGATCTGCGCGCCGAGCGCAGCGGCTTCGTCGGCGGTGGCGAAGTGTTTCGCCGGCGCGAGGTAAAGCGTGGTAAGGATGCCGCGGTTCACCGGAATCAAGTGCGGCGTGAACTGGATCGTCACGGCTGTGCCCGCTGCGAGTGTGAGCTGCTCCTCGATCTCCGACAAATGCCGGTGCTTCGGCACGCCGTAGGGACGCACGCTTTCGTTGCACTCGACGAACAGGTAGTCCAGCTCCGCCTTGCGGCCCGCGCCACTCACGCCGCTCATCGAGTCGGCGATGATGCCCTGCGGCTTGATGAGGCCGGCCCGCAGCAACGGAAACGTCGGCAGCAAAATGCTCGTGGGATAGCAGCCCGGCGAGGCAATCAACTGCGCGCCCTTAATCGCGGCGCGATGAACTTCCGGCAGGCCATAGACGGACTTCGCCAGCAGCTCCGGCGCGGGATGATCGTGCGCATAGAATTCCTTGTAGATCGCCGCGCTCTTGAGCCGGAAGTCCGCGCTCAGGTCGATCACCCGCGCGCCGCCGTTGAGCAGCGGCACCGCAAATTCCGCCGCCACGCCGTGCGGCAACGCGAGGAACACCACCTCGGCCTGCCTGGCCAGCAACTCCGCGTTGGGCTCCACGAACCGCAGCGTCCGCGCGCGCGGGTGACTCGCGAACTTCGGAAACACTTGCGCCACCGTCTGCCCCGCCTGCTGGCGCGAGGTGACGGCGACCAACTCCGCGTGGGGATGATTGAGCAGCAGCCGGACGAGTTCTTCACCCGAGTAACCGGACGCCCCGACAATGGCAACTTTCGTCATGCGCGGGAGTTGTCCGCGTTGGCCGCCAGCTTGTCAACGCGGGGTGTGTGCGGATGCCAGCGTTTACTCGAACTGCTTGCGAAACTGCGCGAACTCCCCGCGCAACGCCGCCACCTCGGCCTTGAGCGCGACGACCTCCGCTTCGAGGGCTTCCACCCGCGTCGGACCCGTCACCACGGCCGGGCGGGTTTCGCTGGACGGCAATTCCTCCGGCGCGGGTTCGCCGGAGAGCAGTTGCACAAAACGCTTTTCCTTCTGGCCCGACCGGGGCGGGACGCTGCGCACCAGCGGTTCCGCAAGCAGTGCCAATCCTTGCAACGTCTCCTCGACCTCCATCAGCGACGCGAACGAATGCAACCGCTCGGCGCGGACGCGCAGTTCGCCGGGCGTCTGCGGACCGCGCAACAGCAGCACGCACAGCAGCGCCACTTCACGGGGGTTCAGCTCGTAAACCTCCAGCAGATTGTGCCGGTATTTCTGCACGCGCGAACCCGCGCCCCAGAGCTGGGTCACCAATTGCTTGCCGCGCAAGTCATCCAGACCGAGTGCCACCACCTTCTCGTCGTAGTAGGTGACCGGATCGCGGTTGGTGGACTGGTTGCACGCGATGGTCACGCCGTTGAGCGAGAGCGGATACTGATCGGGTGTGGTGCGCTCCTTCTCGATGAGGCAACCCAGAATCCGGGTTTCTTCCGGCGACAACGTCAAAGCCATGCCGGCTTCTAACAGTTGTCCGGGGCACGCTCAATCACATTGAGCCGGCCCACCGTTGACGCGCCGCCGTATCCGGCAGAGGATGCGCATGTTCTTCGGGCACGTGGCGGAATGGCAGACGCGCTGGACTTAGGATTCAACTTTCGCCGGTTTCAGGGGGTTTCGTTCTGTTTCAATAAAATGCACAAATGAGCCCTTTTTTATTGGTCGAAATGCAGATGTTAACCGGGTTTCTGAGGCTTCTCCCTCCCGTCCTAGAAAACCATGAAAGTGGCACAGACTTCCACCCTTCTTCTGGTGGTCATTTTTTCGTCCTAGCCTCGATGCCACAACGCCGACACTGTCACCGGCACTTAAGTTTCGCACGAGCACCGTGAGCACACCTGTGTGGCAGGGCAAGGGATTGCCCGGCTCAGCGCCCCTGTCTTCTCACCCCGCAACAGCCCCTTCCGCAGCGCTATAAACCTTTGAAGGTCAGCCTTGCTGTTCCTTCCTCGCCCCGGCCGTGATCTCCTGCCGCTGGCGGGAGCGGCTGCACGCGGGTCCACGTTGGTTGCCCCCCAGGAGATCC
>RFVF01000093.1 GCA_009922615.1 Pseudomonadota bacterium | reverse complement strand
CGCCGACGTGATTGAGCGGTTCGCACAGATGGCCAACAAGCCGTTGCTGGCTGGCATGAAACCCGAGGGCACGCTCACTTACAACGACGCCAACGCCTACACTTATGCCGAGGCGCTCGACACGCTCAACGTCATCCTTGCGATGAAGGGCGTCATGCTCGTCGAGAACGCGAACTACCTCCAGCTCGTGCCGTTCAAGGAGCTGCCTTCGACGCCGCTGAAGCTCCTGCGCGGGGCCATGCCCGTCGGCGACGTGCGCCCCGGCGAGGTCGTCACCGCTGTGCTCGACGCGAAGAACGTGGATTCCAAGGAGATCACCGATTCCCTCACCTCGATGTTGTCGAATGCTGGCTCGCTCGCGGTGCTGCCGCGCGGCCGCGGCCTCATCATCACGGACCGGCTGGGCAACATTCAGCGCATCAAGACGCTGCTCGCGGCCATTGAAACCGACGCGCCGGCCGAGCGGCAGATGAAAACCTTCGCGCTGCAAAACACCTCGGGCGCGATCGTCGCCGACTTGCTCAACCGCACCTTCGGTGTCGCCACCGCGCCCAAGCGGCAGGAGTTCAATCCTACCACCAAGGCGATGGTGGCCTTGCCGCCCGACCCGAACGAATACATCACCGCCGTCTATGATGATGCCTCGCGCACGATGGTTCTCTTCGGCCCGCGCGAGCGCATCGCGCTGGCGGAGGAGTTGATTGCCAAGTTCGAGCAGCGCGATGGCCCGGCCGGTGACGTCCGCATCTACATGTTGCAGAGCACCAAGGCCGAGGAGCTGGCTACCATCATTCGTCAGGCCATCCCCGGCGTCGCCGAGCCTAAGGAAACCGGTTCCGCCGCTGCCACGAAGGCCCGCGTAATCGCCGACGTGCAGCAGAACCGCCTCATCGTCGCCTCGCCCGTCGCGGCGCAGTTGGAACAAATCGATCTTCTCATCAACCGCGTGGACAAGGGCATCACCGGCAATTTTGGGAACACCAACAACGTCCCGCTCCGCACCCAGACCGTGCTGCTCACGAAAGTTTTTCGCCCCCGCGCCACCGAGCCGAAAGACTTCGCGCAAATCCTCACGCAGGCCCTCACCCGCCGCGATCCCGGCGGCAAGCCGGGCACCACGGCCAGCGTCACGTTTGATGCCGGCAGCAAAAGCGTCGTTGTCACCGGCTCGCCCGGCGATCTCCAGACCGCGACCGAGATCCTCACGCAGCTCGAGACCGGCACCTCGCAGCCGCAGGCGCTCCAGACCCGCTTCATCGAGGCCGGCACCGCGGCGGATGCGAAACGGCTGCTACCATTGGTGCAGGAGCTCTATCTCAACCAGATGAGCTCGGCCGGTTCGCTCGAAACCGGTGCCCATGCCAAATTGATGAGCGACGACAACGGCCGGCTCATCGTCACCGCCAGCGAGGCGCACCTGCTCCGCATCGAGGAACTCGTGAAGCAATTGCGCGGCAAGAACGGCGCGCCGATGAACCGCCAGCTCCAGATCATCGCGCTTAAGAACACCCGGCTGGAAACGGTCTTCCCCGGCTTCGAGAAGCTGCTCACGGACCGCATGGCGGACCGCCGCTATGAAGGCCAGCCCAAGCCCTCGGTGGTTCCTGACAACGCGAACAACCGGATGCTCGTCACCGCCACGCCCGAGCAGCTCACCGAGATCGAGCAACTCGTGCAAGTCGTGGACCTCGCGCCCGCAACGCAGCGGCGCGAGATGGTGGTCCTTCCCGTGCGCGCCAAATCCCCGACCGAAATCATCACGCTTGCCACGCAGCTCCTCGCGCAGATGGGCGGCCCCGGCACCGACCCGCAGATGGAGCCCAAGCTCATCCCCGACGCCAGCGGCAAGCAGATCATCGTGCTCGCCACGGCGAAGGATTTGACCCGCGTGCGCGAACTCGTGACGCAGCTCGACACGGCCACTACGGTGAATCTGGTCCGGCAGTTTCGTTCGGTGGAATTGAACGCGCGTTCCGCAACCGAGCTGACGCCATTGGTGACGCAGCTTTACGCGGAACATCTCAAGGGCCAGAACGAACCGCCCGGCGGCGCGGCCACATTGCTCGCCGACCCGAAGAACAACCGAATCATGGTCAGCGGTGCGGATGCCGAGATCACTCGCGTCGAGGCCATCATCCGGCAGCTTGATCCCGCCGGCAAAAAGCCCGCGCGCGACGAGACGCGTGTCGTCCGGCTCAAGGCCGCCGTCGCCGCCGACCTCGCCGGGCTCGTCGAGAAGAGCCTCAACGCCCAGTCGCAGTCGGTGAAGGTGCTCGTGGACGCGCGCAGCAACAGCCTCGTCCTCAGCGGCGAGCCGGACGCGGTCGAAGCTGCCTCAAAGGTCATTCAACAACTCGACACGTCATCGGATGCGCAGCCGCGCGAGATGCGGGTAGTGGAGTTGAAGCAGGGCGATGCGACGTCCATCGCCGCGCTCGCCACGCCGCTCGTCACCGAGCTGCTCAAGAGCCAGCGCGGCCCGGAATACACGCCGACGGTGAAGCTGGTCGCCGACGCCGCCGCGAACCGGCTCATCATCAGCGGTCCGCGCAATGAGTTGTTGGCCGTGAACACCATCGTCGAGCAGCTCGACCAAGCCCCCGAGGGCGCGGGCGGCGCAAAGGTTTTCAAGCTCAACAACGCCACAGCCATTAAGGTTGTCAACGTCGTGTCGAACGCGATGGTGAAGTTCGACGCCCGCAACCAGCCCATCCGCCGCGTCACCGTCAGTGCAGACCCGGAGTCGAACAGCATCGTCGTGGCCGGCACGCGGCAGGACCTGAAGGACGCGGAGAACATCATCCAGCGCCTCGACAACGAGGGCATTGATCCGTCGAGCTTGGAGAAGCCCAAGGGCATGAAGCTCATCGAAGTGCGCGGCGACGCCGACGCGCTCGCGACGCTGGCGATGCGCGTCTTCACGGCACAGGCGGGCCGCAGTGCACTGACGAACCTCGTGAGCATCACGCCGAACGGGAAGCGCCTCATCGTCCTCGCGCCGGACACGCTGCTGCCGCAAATCGAGTCGCTGGTGAACTCGCTCGACGCGAAGCCGGACGAGCTGCAACGCGAGCTGCATTCCATCACGGTGAAGAACGCCCCCGCCGCCGAGCTGCTGCCGAAGGTCACGGCCGTTTACACCGAGCAGTCCGCCGGCAAGACACAGAAGCCCGCGACGATTTACGCCGACGCCAGCGGCACGCGGCTCAACGTATTCGGCACGAAGCAGCAGGCCGAGGCGATTCAGCAGATTGCTGACACGCTGGCGGGCGGAGCTCCAGCCGCGCGCGAGACGAAGGTGATTGATCTCGGCAAACTCGCCGAGGCCAAGCGCGTGATGGCGTTGGCGCAGCAGCTTTACAAGGACCAGCTCGCCGCCACGCCGCAGCTCGGTGCGCCCGACGCACAGATGATCAGCGATGGCGTTTCCGGTCGCGTCATCATCAACGCCCGCGCCGAGCATCTGAAGACGATCGAGGACATTTTCGCCCGCTTCCAGCCCACGCTCGCGACCACCCCGGTGCGCGAGACGAAGACCATCGAAGTCGGGACAGCCAACGACGTGGAACGCCTGCTGCCGCTGGTGCAGAAACTTTATGCCGAGCAATGGAAGGACAAGCCGGAGACCGATCCGGCGGATGCGCAGATCGTGTCGGACCCGCAGGGTGGACGGGTCATTGTCACGGGGCGGCCTGAGCATGTGAAAGAAATCGAGGCGTTGTTCCAGAAGCTCGGCACCGGCAAGGCCCGCACGTCGGCGCGCGACACGCGCATCTTCGATCTCACCGCCGCGAGCGCGGTCGAACTCGCCGCCACGGTGAAGCTGCTTTACCTCGAACAGGCCAAGGCCCGCTTCGGTGCCCGTGTTCCCGACACGCTCATCACGCCCGACACCGGGGCGAACCGCTTGATCGTGGTTGGTGAGAAGGAGGAGGTCGAAGTGGTGGCCGACCTCATCAAGAAACTCGACACCACCGCCGGGCAAAGCTCGACCGCGCGCGTGTTCAAGATCAAGTCCGCCGACCCGGCGAAAGTCGCCGAGGTGCTCGGCACCGCGCTCGTGCGCTTCGATGCCACCGGGCGTGCGCAAAAGCGCGTGAGCATTTCGGTGGACGCCAAGACCCGCACGTTGATCGTGACCGGCGACGCGAAGGAGTTGCAGGCCGTGCCCGCGATCATCGAGCAGCTTGACCAATCGCTGGGCGAGCAGCCGTCGCGGCGGATGCAGGTGGTTGCGCTCAAGCCCGGCGTCAGCACCGACGTGGCGGCGAAGGCGCGCAAGTTTTACGACGACCAGCTCAAGAGCCAGCCCGAGCTGGCGCTGACCGAGCTGCTCGTCATGGAAGACACCGCGAGCAATCAACTCATTCTCGCGGGCAGCGACGCGCAGTTGAAACTCTATGGCAAGATCCTGGAGGACTTGCAGGCCATGCAGGCGATTCCCGGCGAGCGCGCGACGCGGCTAGTGGAACTCGGCCAGCCCGAGGAAGTGCTGCGCGTGCTGCCGCTGCTGCGCTCGCTTTACGAGGAACGCTGGAAAAATCGGCCGCTCACTGACCCGGCCGACGCGACGATCATGGCCGACAGCAAGAACGGCCGGATCATCCTGAGCGGACGCACCAACCACCTTGCCGAGCTGGAAGGTATCATTGCCCAGTTGCGCGGCGCAAACGCCACGGAGCCGCGCGAGACGCGCTTCTTCGATCTAACCTCCGGTGATGCCACCGGCGTGGCCACCACGGTGCGGTTGCTGTATCAGGAGCAGGCACGGACCCGGCCCACTGCGTTGACGCGCGACACGTTGATCATGGCGGAAACGAATTCCAACCGCCTCATCGTCATCGGCAGCACGAACGAGCTGGCCATTGTTGACGGTTTGGTCAAGGAGCTCAACCGCACCGGCGCGCAGGGCGGCGGCTCCCGCATCTTCAAGCTCAAGACCGCCGATCCTGTCGGCGTCACGGAAATCTTGACCAATGCGCTGGTGCGCTACGATTTCGCCGGCCGCACCATCCGGCGCGTGGCAGTTGTGGTGGATGCGAAGAACCGCAGCCTGATCGTCACCGGCGAACCGAAGGATATCCAGTCCGCCGCCCAGCTCATCGAGCAGTTCGAGGTCAGTCCCGGCACGAATCTGGTGCGCAACATGAAGGTCTTCTCGCTCAAGGGCCGCCGTGCCACCGAGACCGCGCCGAAGATTCGCCAGGTGTTCGAGGAGCGCGCGCGCAGTCTGCCGGACGTGGGCACCATCGGCGCGTTGATCATTGAGGACATTCCCGGCAATCAACTCATCTTCGTCGGCAACGAGCAACAGCTCGCGCTGATGCAGGAAGTGGCCGACGTGATGGACAAGGCCGGCAACGCGCTCGGTCGTGAGGTGCGCGTGATCCAGCTCGAGCGCAATTCCGCCGCCGCCATCGCCGCGACGCTCACGCGCCTCTACCCACGCCAGACCGGCACGGCGGACCGCGAGGACCGGATGCTCATCAGCACCGGCGGTGATGACAACACGCTGATCGTGGATGCCAACCGCACGGCGTTGGAGCAGATCGAGCAGCTTGTGCGCGTGATGGAAGCCGAACCCGGCGGGGAGAAAACAACCTTCCAGACCGTGCAGTTGACCAAAGGCCGCGCCGAGGAGGTTGCGACGGCCGTGATGGCGTCATTCAGCGCGAAGCTGACCAAAGGCAAGCTGCCGCGCACGACCGTCACGCCGGTCAGCGGCGCGAACACGCTGCTCATTAACGGCCCGAGCCCCGAGGTGGACGAGGTCATGAAAGTCATCCAAAACCTCGACGTAGAGAGCAAGGCCCACGAGACCGAGATTCGCATCTACAAGTTGGAGAACGGCAAGGCCAAGGAAGTCTCCGAGATTATCCAGTCACTACTCCAAACCGTCTCACGTGGCCGGGGCAAGGGCGGCGGGGGCGGGGCCGTGACGGTGGTCGTGGACGACCGCGCCAACTCCCTCATCATCTCGGGCACGCACCAGCACTTCAGTGTGGTGGAAAAAATCCTGCCCACGCTCGACAAAGCCCCGGAGCGCTCCGACCGCGACGTGCAATTCATCTGGCTGAAAAAGGCCAAGGCGCTCGATGTGGTCTCGAAACTGGAAGGCATGTTCACCGACCGACCCAAGGTGGAGCAACCGGTCATTGAGGCGGATAGTCAGAATAATTCCATCACCATCATCGCCAAGCGCAATGACCTGGCGCAGATCCAGGATCTAATCAGCCGGCTCGACGAGCAGAGCAAGGACAACAGTCTCCAAGTCCGGTTGCGGCCGCTTGATCGCGTCGTGGCCGAACAGATGGCCAAGATGTTGCAGAACATTTATCCGCAGATGTCGCGCGGCACCGTGCGCGTGGTAGAGAAGCTCGATCCACCAAAGCCCGGTGCGACCAACGCCCCCACGGCGACGCCGCCCACCAACACGCCGATCCTCCGCCCGGTGACCCCGGTGCAGGCCGTGCCTGCGGACACGATCGCGCCACTCGAGGTGGTCATTGCCGTGGACAAGAGCGCAAACTCACTGATCCTCTCCGGCCCGAGCGCCGAGCTGGACAACATCGACCGCATCATCAACGACCTCTCGCTGAACTTCTACAGCAACGAGGCCGAGTTCCGGCTGTTCCCGTTGAAGGATGCGGACCCCGTCGTGGTGGCCCGCTCGCTCAACGAACTGTTGCGCATGCCGCCCGTCACGATCCCGGCCACTACGCCCGGCCATGCTCATACCGTGGTGCCGCAGCAGCCCCGCATCACGGTCGTCGCGGAGCAGCGCACCCGGAGCGTGATCGTGCGCGCCCGCCCCACGGATTTCCCGCTCATGGAGTCGCTGATCAAGCAACTCGATGATGCCGGGCAGTCCACGCAGCTCGAGTTCCGCGTGGTTGCGCTTACCAATGCGCCGCCGGAAAAAGTGCTGCCGCTGGTGCAGCAAATGGTCACGCAGCTCAACGTCATCCGACCCGGCGAGCCGATCACCATCGCCGTCGATCCGCGCTCGCGCGGACTGCTCGTCGTGGGCCGCGACGCGGTGATCAAGCAGGTGGAGAAGATGATTCAATCGCTCGACAAGCCTGCTCCGCATGTCGAGGCCGAGGTGATGGTCTTCTCGCTGAAGAAGGCGAACGCAACGGCCCTCGCGCTCGTGTTGCAAAACATGGTCCGCCCCGGGGCGCAGGGCACCCAAACGCCCGAGGCCCGTGAATTGCAGGAACAGGTCCGCCGACTCCGCGTGCTCGGTGACAACGGCGAGGCCGTCACGCTGGATTTGACCAAGCCCATCAAGATTGTCCCCGACGGCACGGGCGGCGGCAATCGCCTGCTGCTCACCTCGACGCCCGACAATCTCAAAGCACTCGTCGCCGTGGTCGAATTGATGGACACGCCGCAGGTCGTCGAGGGCGTGAACGTCCGCATCATCAAGCTCCAGCACGCGGATGCCGCCGTCGTCTCGACTACGTTGCAAAGCATCTTCACGCAGGGGAAACAACTCGCCGTCGGTCCCGCCGGACCCGGTGCACAGCCCGAGGGACTTACCGGCAAGGCGCTCGTCAACCCTGTGGGCATCGGCGTGGACGCGCGGTCGAACACGCTCATCCTCAGCGGTCAAAATGAATCTATCGAGCTGGCTTCGAAATTGATCGAAGACCTCGACAAGCCGGTCGAGCGGTTTGTGACGGAGGTAAAACTGTTCCGGCTCAAGCACGCCTCGGCCCTGCGCCTCGTGCCGTTGCTGCAATCCGTGTTCGCCGAGGGACCGACGGTGCCGGGCACCGAGGGCTTGAACACGCAGATCACGCGGTTACGCACGCTCAAAGAAGCCGGTCCCGCCCGCACTTCCGAGCGCGCCAAGGCCCGGGCCGCGCTCATCATCCAGGCGGATGACCTCTCAAACATCCTGATCGTTGCCGCGCGCACCGACATGCTGCCGCTCATCGGTGACGTGGTTGATCAGCTAGACATTCCGTCGGCGTCCGGGCTGGAGACGGTGCGCATCTTCCCGCTCGCCCACGCCGAGCCGACCGTCGTGCAGAAGATTCTGGCCGACCTCTACACGGCGCAGAAACCGGGCAACGTCCGTAATGAGGACAAGCCCGTCATCACGGTGGATGAACGCACCGGCGCGCTGATCGTTGCGGGCAACGCCAAGAGCTTCGCCATCATCGAAGGGCTGCTCAAACAACTCGATCAGAAGCTGCCGTTTGATCTGCGTGACATTCGCATTTTTCCGCTGGAGCACGCGGACGCGGCGGTCGTCGCCGGCACGTTGCAGAAGCTCATGGACGCGCGGCTCACCCAGCGCGTGACCTTGAACAAGGGCCAGTCGGATGCGCTCAAGGTGGTGATCCTCGCCGACACCCGTAGCAACTCGCTGCTCATTGGCGGTGGGCGCGATAGCTTTGAAATGGTGGAAACGCTCGCCAAGCAGCTTGACACCGCCGGGCCGGCCTTGAGCGGACGCATCCGCCTGATTCCGCTCCAGTTCGCCGACGCGCGGCTGATCGCCACCACGATGACGACGTTGTTTGACCAGCGTAACACGGCCACGCGCACGACGGACATTCAGCGCACCAAGCCGATCATCCTGGCGGACCCGCGCAGCAACAGCCTGCTCATCACGGCGAATCAGGATGACAACCGCGCGATCGACGAGCTCCTTCTGAAGCTCGACACGCGCATGGACAACCCCTCGCTTCAGCTCACCGTCATCCCGCTCAAGCACAACGACGCCGCGCGTGTTGGGCAGATGGTCGAGAGCATCTTCACCGCGCGCCGAGCCGCGCAGACGCTGCCCGGCCAGCCGCCGTTGCCGAGCTCGCAGATCAAGCTGGAACCAGATGCGCTGAACAACTCGCTCGTTGTCTCCGCCAGCAAGGAGAACCTGGAGTTGATCCAGGAGTTGGTAAAAAAACTGGATGCCGAGCCGGTGATTGCCGGCGGCGTGCTCGAAGTGTTTACACTCAAGTTCGCCGATGCCACCCGCGTCGGGGCGATGCTGACTTCACTGGTGCAGCAGGGGCTTTACCGTCCCGGCCACTTGCCCACGGCACCCAAAAACGCGGCGGCGGACAAGCTCGCCGTGAGCGTTGACGCACGCAGTAACTCACTCTTCGTCAGCGCCAGTCCCGAGACGATGGCCGTGGTGCGCGAGATCGTGAAGCGCCTAGACGTGCAGGATCAGGGCTTGAATAGCGACGTGCGCCTCTACCAGCTCAAGCACGCGCGGGCCACCACCCTGGCAGCGATGCTTACGCAGTTTTTCACTGCCAAGCAGGCGGCCGATAACCTCACCCTGAACGCGAACGTGAAGCGCCTGCCCGCGACCGCGATCCCCGACGATCGCATCAACACGATCCTCATCACGGGTGGCAAAGAGGCTTTTGATTTCGTCGAGCGCATGCTGCCGCAGCTCGATGGTGAGAGCACGTTCTCGCGGTTGAACTTCCGCGTATTCCCGATCAAGAAAGCCACGGCCGCGAAACTTCAGGCCACGTTGCAGCCGATCTTTGCGAATCGGCCCCCGCGCGTGAAAGGCGAGCCGAACGATCCCGTGACCATCATCGCCGACTCGTGGGTGAACGCGTTGCTCGTCGGCGCGAATGTCGAGGATCTGGGCACGGTTGAGAATCTCCTCAAGCAGCTCGACACCGAGCCGGCCATCAACGGCCTCGCCATCCACGTTTTCCCGCTCGCCAAGGCGGACGTGCGGAAAGTGGCCCTCACGGTCCAGAGCCTGTTCCGCGACGGCCCGGCGACGGGCACGGCTGCGCAGATCGGCCAGCACATGCCGGTGCAGGTCACGGCTGACGAACGCATCAATGCGCTCGTGGTCTCCTGCGGCGAGGTGGATGCCAAGCGCATCGGCGAACTGGTGAAACGGCTCGACACCGAGCAGGTGGCGCGGGTTGCAGAAATCCGCGTCTTCCCGTTGAAAAACGCCAAAGCCGAAGCGCTCTCCACGATTCTAAACTCGGCGTTGAACACCAAGCCCGTGCCGCTCAGCGACCAGCAGAATCCCAATGCGCAGTCGGTGCTGCAGTTCATCACGCGCACGGATGCGGGCCGCGAGCTGATCACGGCGGGGTTGAAGGAAGCGGTGTTAATCACCGCGGACGCGCGAATGAACTCGCTGATCGTCAGCGGGCCGGTGGATTACATGGGTTTGATCGAGCAGATCATCACGCGACTGGATGCCAGTTCGCCGCAGGAGGCGAAGATCAAAGTCTTCGCCCTCAAAAACGCCTCGGCCCGCGCGATGGCGGACATCCTCACGCAGATGTTCCGCATGACCACCTCCGCCACGACGGGCACGCAGCGCACGATCCAATACACGCTGATCCGGCCCGGTGGCACCAATGATGCCGCCAGTGCCACGCTCGGCACTGCCGAGCAGGCCGCCCTCACCGTGACCGTGGATCCGCGCACGAACAGCCTGCTGGTGGGTGGCACGGATCATTATGTGCAGATGGTCGAGCAGATCATCGAGTCGCTGGACGGCAGCAACGCGAATGACCGGCGCACGGAAGTGGTCCGGCTCAAGAACACGCAGGCTGGCGATGTGGCCGCCGCCGTCCGCACCTTCCTCGACCAGGAGCGGCTGCGAGTCACCCAGATTCTGGGCGCGGATGCCGTCGGGGCCGCGCAGCAACTGCTCGAGCGCGAAGTGTCCGTGGTGGGCGAAACCAACAGCAACACGCTGCTACTCTCCGCCAGCCCGCGCTATTTCCTCCAGATCCAGCAGCTCATCACGGAATTGGACAAGGCACAGCCGCAGGTGATGATCCAGTTGCTGCTCGCCGAAGTGTCCCTGACCGATGACACCGATGTCGGCCTGGAATGGAGTCTGGCGGGCGGTCCAGCCTACTCCACAGGCGTGAATTTGGGCATCGCCAACTTCGCCAAGAACGGCTTCACCGCGGCCCTGACCGGCGGCGACACGAGCTTCATCCTCAAGGCCCTTAAGGAGCGCTCCAAGGTCGAGGTTCTCAGCCGGCCGCAAATCGTGACCGGTGACAACAAGCCCGCCACCATCAATGTGGGCCAGCGTGTGCCGCTCATCACCGACAGCCGTGTGACGCCGCAGGGGGACACGATCAACTCCTTCAAATACGAGGACATCGGCGTAAACCTCACCGTGACACCCAAGATCGGCCTGGATGGGTTTGTGAAGCTGGAGCTCGGCACCACCAATTCGTCTCTGGCCAGCTCGAACGTGGAAATCAACAAGAGCGCCAGCGTCCCGATTATCAACAACCGCCGCGCCAACACGACCGTCAGTGTGCAGAGCGGTCAGACCATCATCATCGGCGGCCTCATCGGCACACAGGAAGACCGCCGCGAGCGCAAGGTGCCCTTCTTCGGCGATATCCCGTATCTCGGGTCGGCCTTCCGCAGCACGAAGGTTTCCAAGGAGAAAAAGGAACTCCTCATCTTTCTCACGCCGCAGGTGATGGCGCATGTCCAGAACGCGGTGCCCTTGCTCGATCCCGTCGAGGCCAATCGCGAGCAGCTTGAGCGGTCGCGGCTCAACGAGCAGATCAAGCGCAACGACTTCAACCGCCCGTTGCTGGACCCGATTTTCCCGCCGCCGGCTGTCACGCCGGAGAAGAAAACCACGGGTTCCTGAATCATTCGGCCCCACTGCGAATGACACGTTTCCCGCATTTCCCGGTCGTGCCCTTCAGTTTCCGTCGGGCCTGCGCTTCCCTGTTCGCCCTGATGCTGCTCGGTTTCACGGGCTGCAGCTCAACTTCAGGCGGCTTGCAGCTTGGCCGCGGCGGCTCCGTGCAGGAACTGCACCTCTTCGTCATGCCCGTGCCGATTGCCAGCACGCCCGGCGGGCCGCCGGATGGGATGGCCGTGCGCGTGTTCGCCAGCTCGAAGGGACGTGCCACCGGCGGCCTCATTCGCGACGGAAAACTCGAGGTGCTCGCGTTCGACGGCACGGTCGGCGGAGCTGCCCGGCAACCGCAAACACCCACTCGCGCCTGGTCGTTCACAGCGACGCAGCTGGCTCCTTTTGCGCGGACGGGCTCGCTGGGCACCGGCTATGAACTGCCGCTCCGCTGGACCGGGACACGCCCCGCCGGCGATCGACTCACCATTGTCCTGCGCTACACGCCGACCTCCGGCCCGGCGCTGACCTCGGTGCCCGGCGTCGTGCAAAACCTGTTGAAGTAATCCGCCGGGCTGGATTGAGCAGGTGGAAATTGTTCCGATTGACCGGATTATTACTGCGTCCAAGCTCCCGCGGATGACCCTGATATTTCGCTCAACGATATGTGCTCTCGCGGCGCTGGTGGGTTTCGCCACCATGCTTCGCGCCGCCGAATTGAAGCCCTACTCCGGCTCCGGTTGCTCGGTGGTGGATGACTACTTCATCAACGAGGTCTGGGCCAAGGTCGCCGCCGAGTCCTGCCTCAAGTGCCACAAGGCCGGCGGCGATGCCGAGGACTCGAAGCTTGTGCTGCTCGACCCCGCGCGGCTCACCGGCGCCAGACGCACCGAGGCGATGCAGGCCAACCGCGCCGCCTTCGCTGCGATGGCGCAGACCAAGGAAGGCGACTCAACCCGGCTGATCCTCAAGTCCACGGGCAAGGTCAAGCACGGCGGCAAAGAGGCGGTGAAGCCCGATTCCACCGGTCAGCGCATTCTCGCCGAGTTCACCCGGCTCGTGAATGCGCCGGACGCCGCCGCGCTCGCGAAGGCCTCGGCGAATGCCGAGAAAAACGCCCCGCCGTTCTTCTCCGGCGTCGCGATGTTGGATGACCGCAGGCTGCTCCGCCGCGTGACGCTTCAGCTCGCCGCCCGATTGCCGACGGATGCGGAGATGAATGCGGTGACTTCGCAGGGCACGAAGGCCATGCCCGCGATTCTCGATGCGCTGCTGAAGGAGGACGCCTTCTTCGACCGCCTGCGCGAGGGATTCAACGACATCTTCCTCACGCTCGGCGTGGATGGAAACCCGGATCAGTCGGTGCTGTCCTACGAACACTTCGAGAAGACGCGCGGCTGGTATCAGAACACGAACCTGAACAAAGAATTCCTCGAGCCCATCAAGGACGAGAAGGAGCGGCGGCAGGCCGGCTACCAGCTCGCCAACGATTATCGCAAGGCGCTGCTCGCCGAGCCCATGAAGCTCATCGAGCACATCGTGCGCCACGACCGGCCCTTCACGGAGATTGTCACGGCGGATTACTTCATGGTCTCGCCCTACGGCGCACGCGGTTACGGCATCTTCGACGAGGTTAAGGACAGGTTCAAAGATCCTAAGGACCCGTTTGAGTTTATCCCGGTGAAGCTCAAGGCGCTAACGGGTCGCAGCAAGGACCAGAACCAGGACTCCGCGACGGGCTTTTATCCGCACGCCGGGCTGCTGAGTGCGTTCCAGTATCTCACGCGTTATCCGACCACGGAGACGAACCGCAACCGCCAGCGCGCCCGCGTGTATTTTCTGCACTTCCTCGGTGTGGACGTGCTCGAGTTGGCCGCGCGCGTGGGCGACGCGGCGACGGTCTCGGCGAAGTTCGAAAATCCCACGATGCAGGCCAGCGAGTGCGTCGTGTGCCACAAGACGATTGATCCCATCGCCGGTCTGTTTCAGGACTACTGGCGCTTCGCGGACATGGGCGTTTACGGCAAGCGCAAGGGCGGCTGGTTTACGGACATGTTCGCGCCCGGCTACGAGGGCGAGGATATGCCGGCGAGCGAGCGGTGGCGCGCGTTGCAATGGCTCGGCGAACGCACCGCGAAGGACCCGCGCTTCGCCGTCGCGATGGTCGAGCACGCATACTACATCCTGAGCGGGCGGAAAGTTCTGCTGCCGCCCAAGGACTTGGAAGACCCGCGCTTCGCCGCAAAACGCCGTGCCTACGCCGAGCAACGCAAGCAAGTCGAGGCCATCGCGACGCGCTTCGCGGCGAATGGTTTCAACTTCAAGCAAGTGCTCAAGGACTGGGTGATGACGGACTTCTACCGTGCCGACGGCCTCGCGACGGCTGCGACCAATCCCGCGCGTCGTGCCGAGCTGGACGATCTCGGCGTCGTGCGGATGCTCGCGCCGGAGCAGGTGGAGCGGAAGGTCGCGGCCATCTTTGGCAAGGGCTGGGGCCGCTTGAAGCACGGCGACGGCGGACTGGACATGCTCTACGGCGGCATTGACTCGAAGGAAGTCACCGAGCGCGCCGCCGACCCGAGCGGTGCGATGGGCGCGATTCAACGCATCCTCGCCAACGACGTGGCGTGCCGGCAGACCGCGCTGGACTTTAGCCGCGCGCCCAGCGATCGCATCCTCTTCCCGCACATCGAGCCGGACGTGCTGCCCGGCAGCGCAGAGGCCGACGCGCAAATTCGCCGCGCGATTGTGCATCTGCACCAGCGCGTGCTGGGTCAATTCGACAAGCCGGAGTCGCCCGAGGTCGAGCGCACGTTCCAGCTCTTCGCCGGCATCGTGAGCGACGCGGCGGGGAAGAAGGGCTTCGAGAAGCAGGAGATTTACTCCTGCCGCCAAAACCTCGTGCAACCCGTGCCCGACCCGAACTACACGGTGCGCGCGTGGCGGGCGGTGGTGACATATCTGCTGCGCAGGCAAGAATTCCTCTATGAGTGACGAAGATACGAAACCACTGCCGCAGTCGGATGTGCCACCACCACGGCCTCCACGCGGTCCGAGTGCAGTCAATGCCTGCGGGGACGATGACGGCGATGACTCCCATCGCGGTGAAGTAGTGCGAATTTCTTTTCCACCAAAGCCAGCAGAAAAGATGGTTGTCGTAACCCATTTGAAGAATTGAACCATGAGACGTGACTTTCTGAAACTCTGCGCCCTCACCGGACTCGGCTTCGCCTGCCCCGGAGGCGTGACCTCGCTGTTGCGCGCGGCGGTGAAGGAGGAGCCGCCTTACGAGGGGCCGTTCTACCTCGTCTTCAACGCCTCGGGTGGCTGGGACACGACGTATTTGATGGACCCCAAGGGCATCAACGAGATGAACCGCCTTTACAAGGAGGGCGACATCCTCACGAAGGGCGCGCACAAGTTCGCGCCGACGGACAAGCACAAGACCGGCGGCATGAGCAACGAGGAGTTCTACGCCGAGTTCGGCGGCGAGTTGCTCACGTTCAACGGCCTCGACTACTCGGTGAACAATCATTCGCCCGGCGCGCGCTACATGGCCACGGGCAAGCTGGACAGCCTCGCGTATCCGACCTTTGCCGCGCTCGTCGCCGCCGCGAAGGGGCCGACGTGCCCGCTCTCGTTCCTCACCTTCGGCAACTACTCGGCCACGGGCAACGTCGTCGCGATGTCGCGCGTGCCTTACCTGCCGTCGCTCCAGAAAATCGCGAACGCGGACCATCAAGATGGCAACTTGCGTTCGCCGTATCACGATGACTTCGCGCTCGCGCGCATCGAAAAGGCGCTGGCGGAACAGCGCGAGATGCGCAGTGCGCTGCCCTTGCTGCCGCGCCAGGAACGCGCCGAGTCCATGCTCTACGCGGCGCAGGTGAACTCCAAGACGATGGCGCGCGTGACACCGCATATTCCCAAGGACGTGCCGAAGGAGCGGCTTGCGCAGCAGGCGGAGATTGCGCTGGCGTCGTTCAAGGCCGGCGTGTGTGTGTCGGCCAACTTGAGCATCGGCCAATTCGACAGCCACGCGAACAACGACCGCGACCAGATGAAGCTCATTCCCGAGCTGCTCGCGGGCATCGCCTACACGCTGCGGCGCGCGGAGGCGCTGAAGATTCGCGACCGGCTGGTGGTGGTGATGCAGAGCGAGATGGGCCGCACGCCGACCTACAACAAAGGCGATGGCAAGGATCACTGGTCCATCGGCTCGGTGATGTTCCTGGGCCCCGGCATCAAGGGCAACCGCGTCATCGGTGCGACGGACGACAGGCAGTTTGGCGTGAACCTGAACCCCGCCACGCTCGCGTTGGACAAGGACAAGGGCCTCAAGGTCCGGCCCGAACACATCCACGAGGCGCTACGGGAATACGCCGGCATCGCGACGCACCCGCACGCGAAGAAATTCCCGCTGGGACTGAAGGAGACTGAGAAGTTGAAGGGTTTGTGGGGATAGGCTGAATTTCAAAGGCCGCGTTCGATGCTTCCCGGCTTTGCCTTTCACCTTCGGACCTCCAACTTGCTCCGGGTCGCTGGTCGACTTCAGGCCGGAAGTCTTACCATTGCCGGTTGCGCACGGGCACCGTCCGTGGTGTGGACACTTGCCACTGCTGATCGCTGCTCACGCGTGTGGAGTTGCGCGTGAAAGCACCTGCACGGTCGAGCCGACCTCGACTTCACCCGCCTCGATCACGCGCCAGTAGATGCCGCGCAGGTTTAAGTGGCGCGTGGACTTGGCGTTGACGAAGCGCAGCGCGTCATTGCCGAAGCGCGCTTTGAACTTGTGGCAGCCGTCGTGCGGCATGGGCGTGACCTCCACAACCGCCTCGCCCACGCGCAGCCGCGAGCCGACGGGCAGGTTCGCGACGGAGAGGTCGAGATCCACGAAGAAGTTGTCGCCGAAGAGCGCGAGGGACTGGCCGTTGGCGATCATTTCCGCCACGCCGGTTTGCATGACCGTGAGCTGCGCGGTGGGATCGGGCGAAGGTTTCTGGCTCCAGTTATCTCCCGGCAGCCCGGCTGCGGGCGAGAGCTTGGCCCGGGACAACGACTCCCGCGCGTTTTTGACCGGGCGGCGGATGATCAACGCAAGCCGCCCGGAATCCTTCGGCGCGGTCGGCAACGCACGGAAGCCCGCTTCGAGTTGCGCGGTGGACAAGTGTCGCGCCGAATCTCCCGGCGTCTCGTTAGTGCGCGCCAGCACTTCGCTCATGACTGGTGCCTGAAGTTATGGCTTGGCCGCTGCCACCACGCCGGTCCCCTTGATGCTGAAGTCGTCGTAATGCACGTCCACCGGGTTGGTCGTGAGGCTGACCAGCGTCTTATGGTCGTGCCCGACGCCCTCGGACTTGAACGAGCCGGCGACCTTGCCGTCGAGGTTTACTTCGATGGTGTCGCCCTTGGTGCGGATGACGAGCGTGTGCCAGTCCTGAAGCGAGAGCTTCACGGTCAGCTTGGTGTTCTTTGTGGCGAGCATCGCCTTGTCCTCGGCGGTGAGCGTGGGCGGCGTGGCTTTCTTCTTCTCGTAGATGTCGTTGCGGAAATTGCCCGTCTTCGCGTCGCCGATGCTCACGGCGGTCGGGCTGACGTTCACATTGCAGATGTGGCCGGCGTGCGAGCCTTTGTAATCCTTGTCGTCGAACCATACATTGAAGCTCTTGGCCTTCTCACTGACGAAGCGGAACTTCACCGACACCTCGAGGTCGCGTTCGGCGGGAAACTTGACGCTGTCCACTGCCGAGTGGTCCGAGCCTTCCGGCGTGATGCCGAT
>RFVF01000092.1 GCA_009922615.1 Pseudomonadota bacterium | reverse complement strand
GCGCGGCACGAAGGTCGTCTCGATGGGCGGAAATAGCAGCGACGCCGGGAACGGGAGGAAGTTTTTGTCCGGCTCAGGTGTGAAGATGCTCGGCGCGAGCGGCGGCGGGCCGACGGTGATTTCCTGCAGCGGCTTGAGCCGGTCGCGCTCGCGGTTGGCTTCGTCTTGCGGCGAGAGCACAGGGGACACTGCGGGCGCGGCTGAGTTGGTTTTGGGTTTCTGCGGGAAATGGTTCAGCAATGTGCCCGGCTTCACCGACTCCGCTCCGTTGCCGGACGCGCAGGCAAGGCCCATCGCCACGCCGGGTGCGGCGGACCGGAGCCAGCCGCATAAAAGCGGAAGCTTTCTTCGCTGAAGTGACGCCAACATCTGTATCGGGAATGAAACGCGGGGCGGAAAACGAAATGCAAGCCTCGGCGTGTAAGCGAGGTGTAAAGTTCCGTCTATTTGCTTGCCGCGGCGCGGGGGATTATCCACAACTTTCCGCCTGTGCAGGCAGTTTTTTTTATCCTCGGGGTCTGCCTCTTTGCGGTGCCCCTTCGAGCGCAGATGACGCTGGCGGAGGTGACGACCGTGCTGGCGCAGGCGGTCTCCCGTGCGGCGGTCGTTTCTCCCGCAAGCGTCGTCGCGGTCGTGGACCGCGAGGGCTTCGTGCTCGGCGTGTGGAGCGTGAACGGCACGGCCCCGGCGGCAGCGATCCAGGCGAACGCCATCGCGAAGGCCGGCACGGCAGCGTTCCTCAGCAGCGCGCAGAACGCCTTCACCCCGCGCACGGCGGCGATGATTGTGCAGCAGCACTTCCCGCCGGGCGTGGACAACAAACCGCCCGGCCCGCTGGTGGGCGTGAACTTCAGCCAGCTCGCGTTCTCCGACATCAACAAATACAAGCTGCCGGCTGAAGCTGGCTTGCTCACGCTCGGCTCCAGCCCCGCCGCACCGCTCACGCAAATCCCCACGCCACTCACCGGCGGGCTCGCGGGCACGGCAGGCGGCGTGCCGCTCTATCGCGGCGGCGCGCTCATCGGCGGCGTGGGCGTCGCGGGCGACGGCGATAACGACCCGCTCAACATTTCTCCCGCGACCGTCAGCAGCGCGAAGGTGGACGAAGACGTTGCGCTCGCGGGCCAAGTGGGCTTCGCGCCGTCTGCGCGCATTCTCGGCACGAAAGTATTCGTGGATGGCATCGCGCTGGCCTACGTGGCGAGCACGACTTCGCTGGGAGCCGTCGCGCCGCTCGGCACATTCGGCACCAACGCACCAGGTTTTGCGCCCACCAACAGCCCCGTCGGGCCGTTGCCCTATGTGCCGACGACGCTCGGTGGCGTCAGCGGAGAAATTCGCCAAGCCATCATCGCCGACCCGAGCGCGGTCGCATTGCCCGGCGGCGCGGCGCGGCTCACGGCGGCGGAAGTCACGGCCATCCTCACCGCTGGCGCGAACCGCGCGCGCACGACTCGCGCGGGCATCCGCCTGCCGCGCGGCGTGCCGATGCAGGTCTTCATCAGCGTGGTGAACAATCCAAACGCGGCGGGCAGCCCGCCCGTGGTGCTCGGCACGTTCTGCACTTCGCCGGACACGACGCGCTTCAGTTGGGACGTGTGCGTGCAAAAAGCGCGCACGTCGGTGTTTTTCAGCAGCGACACACGCGCGTTTACGGCGCGCACGGTGGGCTTCATGGCACAAGGCACTTATCCGCCCGGCATCGTGGGCACGACGCCCGGCATCTTCCTCGGCTTGCAAGAACGCTTCTCCATCATCACGCCCGGCGGCTCCATCGCGGCGGTGAACACGTTGAACGGCGCGAGCTTCACGACCTCGACCGCCGTGAACCCGAACCTGCCCAACGGCATCACCATCTTCGCTGGCTCGATGCCGCTCTACCGCAACGGCGTGCTCATCGGCGCGGTGGGGGTGAGCGGTGATGGCATTGACCAGGACGACTTGGTGGCTGCTTCGGCTGCGGCGGCGCTGGGGGGGATCTTCTTGCCGCCGGAGCCCGTGCGGGCGGACCGCAGCCTGCATCGCGGCGCGCGATTGCCGCTGGTGAAGTTTCCCCGCAACCCGGCGCTGTGATACGCTAAAGCTTTTTCGCGAGTTGCTCCAACGCGCGGCCGAAGGCTTCGGGATTGAAGTCCGGCCGGGATTGCGCCAGGGCGAACAGCACTTTCAAGTCAGGTTCCAGTTTCGCCAAGGCAGCGGTCTCCAGCGGTGCGGTGAGCCGGTCCAACGCGAGGACGAGTCGTTCGGCGCGACGCGCCTGTTGCGATGCTGGAACCTTGGCGTCGGTGAATTCGCCGTGGGTGCGGGCGAGGCGTTGCAGCATCTGGTGCGTGAGCGCGCGGCTCCACTCCAACTCCGCCGCGCGCCGCGCGAGTTGATCGGCTACGGGTTGAAGTTGGGCGGCACTCGCGGCGGGTTTGAGTGGCGGCAGCATGGAGTCGAGCCCATCGAGTTGCAGCAGCAGCCACTGCGCGGCAGCCCACGGGGCGGTGAGTTTTTCGCCAGGAGTTTTTTCGCGCGTAAGCTGGGCGCTCATTTCGCGGAGAGCGACCGCTTGCCCGACCAGCCAGGCTTTGGGGCCGTGCCAGTCGCCCTTTTCACGCCAATGCCTGGGCTCGGCGACGGCCTGGCCATCGAGTTCAAAGAGCAATTCGGGATGGCCTGCCGCGAGCAGTTCCGGCGCGACGGTCTGGTGGCACGCGACACAACTGTTGGCGCGGACGTAGAGATGTTGCAGGTCGCGCAAGCCCGCTTGCACGCGGTCGCGATGACTGAAGTCCGTGCGCGTGTGCGAACGGAGCCACGGTTCGGCGGGGCCGTGGCAGCTTTCGCAGGAGACGCCTTCGGTGGGTTTGATGAGGTCGTTGAGGAAAGCCGCTCTGGGAACCTCGGCGAACGGTGCGTGACAAGTAGTGCAACGGGCGTTGTTCGCGGCGTCGGGGAGCTTGAGGGCGGCAGCGATTTGCGCGGAGCGGGCGTTAACGAGCGTGTTGTAAGTTCGGGAGTGAATGTCCTTGGTTTGCCAAGTGAGGTGCTGATGACGCAGGTCCCCGGCACCACCGTGGCACAGCGACGTGGCACACGCTGGCGAGCCGACAAAACGCGCGGTGAGCTCGGCGGCCGCCAGCGGGAGCACCGCGAAGAGGGCCAGACCGCAGGCGGCAAGCAGTCGGTGACAGAAATAACGTAAGAGAGCGGGTAGCATCAGTCGTCCCGGGAGGTTCGATGTTCGTGGGAATTGAATGCAAGCGTGGATTTGTAAATTGGTTTTACAGAAAAACGCTTGGCAAGCGGCGGCTGGCGTAAACAATGCAGCGGTCACTCACGGAATTGATAAACTGTTCAGCGGGCAGGCAATTCACGGGCATGCAATCCTTGATCGAACAAGTTCAGGCGGCGCTCGGCGGCAACGTCGGTTTGGCATTGGGCTACTTTTTGGTGGCGGTGCTGTCGTGCCAATTAGGGTTGATGGCCTGGTCCACGCTGACTCGCCTGAGACACGAACATCAGCAACAGAAACTGGATCGTGAGCGGCTGGCGTTGCTGGTGAGGGCGGCGAAGTATCGCTATCAGGAGGCGCAGGAAGTGGTGCAGGGTTGGAATGGCTACCGCAAATTTACCGTGGCACAAAAATCACTGGAGTGTGAGGACGTGTATTCCTTCTACCTCGTGCCGCACGATCGCAAGTCGCTGCCGCCCTTCAAGCCGGGCCAGTATCTCACTTTCAATCTAGAGGTGCCGGGCCGTGACAAGCCGGTGGTGCGCTGCTATTCGCTGTCGGACAGTCCAACGCGGTCAGACTGTTACCGCGTCACCATCAAGCGCGAGCCGGCGCCGGCGGACAAACCCGGCGTGCCGCCCGGCGTGGCATCAGGTTTTTTTGCCGACCACGTCAAGGAAGGTGACTTGCTCAACGTCAAGGCGCCGACCGGCCATTTCTACCTCGATCTCTCGAAGAACACGCCGATCTGCCTGCTGGCGGGCGGGGTGGGCCTGACGCCGATGTTGAGCATGGCCAAGGCGGTGGCCGAAAGTGGTTCGCGACGCGAGGTGTGGCTGTTCTTCGGCTGTCGCAGCAGCGCCGAACACATGCTGCGCGAGGATCTGGACGCGTTGCGGCGGCACGACAACATCCGCGTGTTCGTTTGCTACAGCCGGCCGGGGAAGGCGAGTGTGCGCGGGGAGGATTACGATCACGAGGGCCGCGTCACGGTGGAGTTGCTCAAGGAGAAGCTGCCGTCGAACAACTACGAGTTCTTCATGTGTGGCAATGGCGCGTTCATGAAGACGCTCAACGATGGACTCGAAGCCTGGGGCGTGCCCGAAAAAGACATTCACTACGAAGCGTTTGGCCCGGCGACGGTGAAGAAAAAAACTACCCCCGCAGTCGCCGCAACAACGACTGGCCCGGCTTGCAAAGTGGTTTTCGCCAAATCGGGCAAGGAGGTGGAATGGAGCCCCACGCAGGCGAACCTGCTGGATTTCGCGCTGGAGCAAGGCCTGCGCATCGAGTCCGGCTGCCGTGCCGGGAGCTGCGGCGTGTGCTCGGTGGCGATCAAATCCGGCAGCGTTGATTACGTGAAGACGCCGGACGCCGCGCCGGAGGGCGGCTCGTGTCTGACGTGTATTTGCCGCCCCAAGGGCGATCTGGTCCTCGACGCCTAAGCCCGCATGGAAACCGTCCATTTTGTCATTGATCGGCCGCAGCGCTGGGACAGTGCGTTCGATGCGGAGATGACCGAGGCGGATGTGAGCCGGCTGATGGAGATCCGCCCGTTCAGCGAGATGGATGCGGGAAAATTTTCCAAGCGCACACCGCTGCGCGGCATCCTCAAAAACGACATGCGCATCCGCCGGTTCAAGAACGGCGAGATCATCGTCCGCGCGGGGGATTACGGTTCCTCTGCGTTTCTGGTTTTGACCGGCCATGCGCGCGTGGTGCTCAACCCCGGCCTACCCGCCGCCATGCTGGGCCGGCGCAAATCGCGATACAAAACGCTTCTCCAAATCGTGGCGCAGCTCTGGACGAATCCACGTGATCCAGAGGTCCGCACGGCGGCCGAACTGGAGCAGCACTCCGGAGTCAAGGTGAGCGGCAAGCAACGCGGCGTCTTCCTGCAGGACGTGCCACGAATCTTGGACGAACACAAGACGGCCACGATGTCGCCAGGAGACTTCTTCGGTGAGATCGCCGCCTTGAGCCGCGCGCCGCGCACGGCGACCATCTTCGCGGCTGGCGATGTGACCGAGTTGTTGGAAATCCGCTGGCAGGGTCTGCGGGATTTGCTGCGTTTTGATGACCGGCTGCGGCACTATATTGATCGCATCTACCGCGAACGGACGCTAGCCACGCACTTGCGCGAGATCCCCATTTTCCAGCGGCTCAATGATGAGCAGCTCAAGCAGGTGATCGAGCAAACTCAGTTTGGCACATACGGTGATTACGACTGGTCCGGGGATTACAAACGCTTGGCGAAGGAAGGCACGCGCTCGCCGGAAAAGGAAACGATGATTGCGCAGGAAGGGGATTATCCAAACGGCGTGGTGCTGATCCGTTCCGGCTTCGCCCGGTTGAGTCAAAAGTTTGGCCACGGCCATCGCACGCTGAACTACCTTGGAGCCGGTTGTGAGTTTGGCCTGCGCGAGATCGCGCACAACTGGCGCAAACGCGCTGATTCCGTTCCCTTTCAGCACACGTTGCGGGTCATTGGCTACACGCACGTGCTTGTGGTTCCGACCGCCGTGATGGAGGAAATCGTGCTGCCCACGGTGCCGGCGGCGGAACTAACACCGATCTTCACCCCGGAGGAACTGGCTGGCACGGAGCAATCGCCCGCCCAGCGCAGGTTGGACGCGGGAGCCAAGCTCGGACCCGAACTGATGGAGTTCCTTACCGAGAATCGCTTTTTCAATGGTTCCTCCACGATGGTCATCGACCTCGAACGCTGCACCCGGTGTGACGATTGCGTGCGCGCCTGTGCCACAACGAACGAGAACAATCCTCGTTTTCTTCGCCATGGACCAACGAGTGGCCGTATCATGGTGGCCAACTCGTGCATGCACTGCGCGGACCCGGTGTGCCTCATTGGTTGTCCCACGGGGGCGATCCACCGGGGGCAGATCGGCGGCGAGGTCATCGTCAACCAGGCGACCTGCATTGGCTGCAACATCTGCGCCACCAATTGTCCTTACGAAGCGATCCGCATGGTGGAGATTCGCGAGGAGGATGGCGCTTTCATGGTGGACAAGGACATGCGCCCCATCGTGAAGGCGACCAAGTGCGATCTTTGCTCTGACCAGATCGGCGGGCCCGCGTGCGAGCGTTCATGCCCGCACGGCGCGTTGCGGCGCATGGACATGAACAACCTCGACGCCTTCGCGCGCTGGCTCCAACGATGAAAGGATTCGCCCGCCGCCGCCTGCTCTGGAGTGCCCTGCTGGTCGCGGCCAGCTTGACGGTCGCGTCGGCCTATCTCCTCTGGGCCGGTGCGACCACCCGCGCGACTTACTTGTCCGGCTGGCTTCTTTTCGGCGTGATGGTGCTGCTGACTGGCTACAACTGGTTCAAGAAAATTCCCTATCTTCCGCTGGGATCGTCCGAGGTTTGGCTGGAGTTTCATCTTTACGCCGGGGCCTTCACCGGAGTGTTATTTTTGCTGCATGTGCGCTGGACGTGGCCTTCAGGTTGGTTCCAAACCGGCCTCACGTTGCTGTATGGCATTGTCATGAGCAGCGGCTTGTTGGGCATTCTTATTTCGCGTGGTTGGCCCAAACGACTTACGGCGCGGGGCGGGGAGGTTCCCTTCGATCGCATTCCGATCGTCCGCCGGCAACTGCGTGAGCAGGCCGAGGCGCTGGCTTTGAAATCCGTCGCCACCGCCAAGTCGCCTACCATCGCTGACTTCTACGCGCGGCGGTTGCACGACTTTTTCGCCGGACCACAGAACTTCCTTTCGCACCTGTTTGAAATCCGCCTGCCTTTGAACGGCCTCCTGCACGACCTTCACGATCTAGACCGGTTCCTCAACGCGGAGGAACGTGAAATCGCCGCGCGGCTTACGGAACTGGTGCGACAGAAGGATGGGCTCGATTACCAGCGGGCGCTCCAACTCACCCTGCGGCTGTGGTTGTTTATTCACATCCCGTTCACCTACAGCCTGATGTTGTGGTCCATTGCGCACATCGTGCTGGTCTATGGCTTTTCCGCTGGAGCGCGCTGACGTGAAAGATCAACTGCCATCGCCCGATTTCGACCGGAGTCGCTATGAGCGGCCCAATCAGGGTTGGGAGTGCGGCCGCGCATGTGAGGGCTGCCCGTGTCGCATCGGCCCCTCTCCGGATGGCCAGTGCCGCGCCACGGCCGAGTGCCGACCGGTGCTTGAAAAATTGAGCGGGGAAGAGAAGGGCCGCTGGCGTTGCACGCGCCCGAAAGAACACGGTGGCCCGTGCGCGGATGGCCCGCTGCCCGATGGCAACTGCGCCTGTCCCATCCCAACGTGTCAGCCCCGCCGGTCGCTGCGCAACCAGCGCGGGCGCTTGTGCCTTGGGGTAACGGCAGCCACGCTGGCGGTGCTTCTCGTCGGCTTCTTCGGTCCGTGGCAATGGCGCTTTATCTCGGCGGGGCCGGTGTCCTCGCACCACCACGGCATCGTCTTCTCGCAGTTGAAACATTCCTGGCCCGGCAGCGATGGCTGTGGGGCGTGCCACACCGCCGCGCACGGGGATCTTCGCGAATGGGTGCGCGCTGCGTTTCTGGCCCGACCTGGCCCGCTTGAGCCGCACCGCCTCCACACCGTCACGGCGGGGGAAATGACCGAGATCGACCGCCATTGCCTGGCGTGCCATCCAGGACACCGCTTCCATCAGCCCAACGTTTTGCGTGATCACTCCTGCTCCGCCTGTCATCGCGAGCATCAAGGGGTCGGCCGAATGCCGCCGCCGGCAGACACACAATGCCTCTCCTGCCATGGCAACGCCACTGTGATGGAAGCTTCGCTCAAGCAGGGCAACACCTTGCCTGCCTCGGTGTTCAATTACCGGCACAGTGCCGGCCGCCACTTTTTTCAAGTTCCACGACCCGAGCAAGGCTACACCATGGCCTTCCAGTCCTTCGCCGGCGACCACCCCGAGTTTCAGATTCACTCCCAACACCTCACGGACACCAATGCGCTAAACTTCAATCACGCGCTCCATCTCTCCGGCCTCGTGCAACTTTCGGGCCGGAAACTGGCCTGCGCCGACTGCCATCAGCCCGATGCGGCGAACACGCACTTTCAACCCCTCCGCTTCGACCGACACTGCCAGAGCTGCCACTCGCTCCAGTTCGATGCCCACAATCCGCAATTGCACATCCCACACGGCGAACCTGCAGGCGTGCGCGCCTACCTGCGCAGCCTGCCGACACAATACGCGGACCTCGCACGCCGCTCTGGCCTGACGGCGCAGGCCGACACGGAAAAATTCGTCGCGGCGCAAATGCGGCTGCTCCGCGAACGCGCCTTCAATGGAGAAAACTTGGAGCAGCAAATCTTTTTCGCCAGCGATCCTTCCAAGCAGTTGGCAGTCGATACGGCGCGCGGGCCAGAGTCGCCGCGCGCACGCTTCGCTGGCTGCGCCTATTGCCATGAGGTCAAGCCGGGAGGCGTCGATGGATTGCCGCGGATCACCCCGGTCATCACCCCCGACCGCTGGCTAATCCGCGGTGAATTCAATCACGCCAAGCACGCCATCGCCAATTGCACCACTTGCCACGCTGCGCCATCCAGTCGCCGCACCGCCGACATCCTGCTGCCGACGAAGCAGAGTTGCACGGAATGCCACAGCCCCGCCGGAGGCGTTTCGCAAAGCTGTTCCACCTGCCACAGTTATCATGCGCCTTCCGGTGGTTTTCCCAGTCAAGCCAGTTCGCATTGAGCAAGCGTTTCGCTCGTGACGGGGTTAATTCCTCTGTATTAGCGGGCTAGGCTATCAGACAAACATTTGGTAAACGCACCGAAAGGTGGCTGGAGCTGCACCTGCCGGTGGAGCCAACGAGGAGCTGGAAGAAGTGCAAGCGGAGATGTGGGCGCACCCACAAGTTTTGAAGCTCCGTTACAACGTCTACGCAGCGGCGAAGCAGTGGAACATGGCTTTGGAAATCGCAAGCTTTCTCCATCAACAGCTGCCTGACGAATCCTTTGGCGGCAACCAGGCGGCGATCGCGCTGCATAAACTCGGGCGCACACAGGAAGCCAAGGCTCTCGCCCTTGGTCTGGTGACACGCTTTCCCAAGCAATGGGATTTGCCCTACAATTTGGCTTGCTACTGCGCTCAGCTAGGCGAGCTGAAGGAAGCGGAACATTGGTTCAAAGCCGCCAGGGCGCTGAACGAAGACGGCGCCAAACGAGCTGGCATAGAAGACCCGGATCTAGTGCCCCTTTGGGAGGGAATGTGGGACACGACTTGGAAAAAATCGGGATAGGCCTTGCCGTCAGGTCCCTTCCACCATCGCGCTGATGGTCTCCAGCGCGTTTCCCTCCAGCCGGTTGTTGACGTAGATGAACGCCTTCTTGCCCTGCTGTTTCGCCGCTATAATCAGCTTCCTGCCAGCTGCCCGTGCTTCCTCGTTGACCTCCTTCACTGCTTTGTAGGGGCTAAACTGTTCAACGGCTTCCTCGTAGCTGCGGCCGGGCTTCAACAGGAACCTCGCTGCTACCACTGCATCTGAAGTGTTGCTGCCCGGAACAACCATCTGCTCCCCCACCGTCGGCATCCTCGACCAGTTGTTGAAGACGTGGACGACCCCATGTTTGCGAAGCACCGCGAAATAGTCGAGTTGCAGCCACTCTTGGTTGCGAATCTCAACCCCGTAGTTCCAGCCCTCCGGCAGCTTGCTCAAGAAGCCATCGAGATCTGCGATGAAGTCCCGGCCATGCTCATAATCAGCGGAGTAGAACCGGCTGAACTCGAACATCAGCAACCCGATGTTGCTGCGGAACGGTTCACACGGTTTCAGAAACGCGTTGTTAAACAGGTCTGCGTTGAGGAAGTTGTTGTTCGCCTTTCCTGCCTTGATGCCAAAGCGCGGGAGATTGGTGAACCGTTTCAGCGTGATGTCGTCGGTCACTTTGAAGGTGAACCGAAAATCAGCCGGCACTTTGGAAACCAATCCGTCGAGGTATTTTGCGGAAGGGAACTGGTAGTAGGCGGCATCAACACACACCGTTTTGAACGTCTCGGCATACTCCGCGAGGCAGTCCCGCTCGAACCTGCTTTCGGCGAACTTTCCCCGATAACAGTAGCGTTGTGGGTCGTAAAGCAGCCCAGTCCAACCGGAATACTTCCAGGAGCTTGTGCCGATGTAGATGCCGCTGGCCGCGAAGCTCTGAACCGCGCCTTGCAGCTTCGCTTTGAAACTCGTCTGCGGTTCAGAAAACAGGTCGGCCATCGGTTTCGGTTTTAACAACCATGCCCGCCTGACTCCATCAGATTTCCCATACCTGAAGGAGCCGGAGGGTTCTGCCTCCCAGCGAAGCCTTTGTCGCGACGCGTGCTTCCCGCAGCCACCTGCAAATTACGGCTCGCCTAGCCCAGAAGGGTCCGGGCACATTTCAGTCCATGCCCGACAAGACTGCCCTCACGGCGACCGAGCCAGCGCCTCTGGCGGGCCAGCCATTGCGGCCGTTGGATTTGTGGCTGCGGCACCGCCCGCGAGGACCGATGCACGCCTACTTCGAACGCAACCGGTTCAAATACAAATCACTCTCCAGTTGGGCCTACAACACTGTGATGGGTTGCAACCATGCCTGCCGGTTCTGTTATGTGCCCAGCACTTCGATCGTCCTGCAACGAATCAGATAAGGATCGAAGTTCGCCCATTCGGGAAGCGATCTGCTGCAATGACCGGACTTGCCGCCAAAATGTGGCTCTCTCACCATTGCCCATAAGATGAGCTGCGTGTTCGTTACCCCGTCGACGGCTGGGCTTCTCCTGACGTTGTTGGTCAGCGCCGCGGGGGGCGATAACCTCGTCCGGCCCGGTGCCGCTAACCAGTCAAATGCGCCAAGCCGGAAGGAATTGCCGGAACCCTTTGCTCCTAATCGCGCACCAGCCCGGCAGAACAGCGTTGAAGTTGAACGGCTCATGGCCAGCCGTGTGAAATGGGAGCAGTTGCGGCAGGCGCACGGGGGAAACTACTCCTACACGGTGCGTTGGTCGTTTGCCTTCGGCTTCGGCCATCTCACGACGATCACCGTCCGGCAGAACCGCGTAGTGGAGCGTCGCTATGAGGAATTCAACCGGGTAGCCGCCCCCTCTACCGGGGGCACCGCCGTTGGGCCGATGCCCAAATGGGTCGAAACAGGGAGTCAACTCGGCACGCACGGTCAGGAAGGCGCGCCGGCCCGAACGGTGGATGAGTTGTATGCCGCAGCGACCAGCTTGGTTTCTGAGCCCGTGCCCGAGTCACACCAGCTTTCCCTCGGAATCACGCCCGCGGGTCTGCTGCACCATTGCACCATCGTGGACCGGCGCCTCATGGATGATGCCCCGCGTCGGGGAGTGCCGGCGTTTGATCTGCAATGGGCGCCCACTCCCTAACGGATCAGTTGGGCAGTGTCGGCAAAATCATCTTAGGAACAATCGTTCTGCAATGAATCGGGCGTGAAAAAACAGCGGCCCCTTGTTCGTGACAGCGAGCCTGCCGTCCTTGTTCTTGTTGCCAGCGCAAATTATGAGCCAGCTTAACGAGGCGATTATTTAAGCAAAGATGAGCGAGTTCGCAGGGAGATCGAGAAAAAGCAGTGCGATGAATCGATTCAGGGTTGATAAAGCCATTCGAGGTTAAACCGTGCACATTCAATCGAATCGCCGCGTTCGTAGAGGCACAGCACGGTGCCGTCGGGCAGCGCCGCGAGATCAGAATACGCGGATGGGCCGGCTTCGAGGGTCTTGCTGATCGGCCACGTTTTGCCGTCGTCGGGGCTGATCTTGATCGAAAGGTTCTGGCGTCTGCCCCGGCCCGCAGGCAGTTCCTTGCCGGCCTTGTCGAGCGCGAGCGTGTGCGGATTGGAGAAAAGCAGCACGCCCGAGGGATGGGCGATGATACTTGCCATGCAGACCGGCTCCCAGAGCTGCTCGTGAAACTCCGGCTTGCTCCAGCGCGTAGCGCCATCAGGGCTGATGGTGACCAGCTTCCGGTTGGGTTTGGAAACGCTGCGGGAGACGAGCATCACGCGTCCGTCGGAGAGCGTGGTGAGCATCGTCTCGTTGGGATTGGTGAATTCGCCTTCGTTGGGCAGCGCGAGTTCGCCGGCCTTCCAGGTTTTCCCGTGATCATCGCTGTAGATCGTCGCCGCGGCGGAAGGCGCGTGGTCACCGGTCTTCCCGTAGGCCAGCCAGATGGGCACGACGAGGCGGCCGTTCTTCAACTGAATGCCGTGGCCGGGGCCGGTGGCAATGACCTTCCAGTCGTAATGTTTCCGGAACGGCTCAAACGTCGCCGTGATTTCGACCGGCTGGCTCCACGTGACGCCGTCGTCCATGCTGCGCATCGAGAAACAGCGCGCGTAGTTGATGCAGTAGAGCATTTCGATCGCGCCCGCTTCGCGATCCACGATGGCCACGGGGTTGTTGACGGTCTGTTCGCGCTCGCCGCCTTCCTTCTTGCGCGGGTTGCCCTCGATGCGGCCCGTCTTGTGCGCGATGTGTTGGGAAGGCTGCCAGGTTTTGCCGCCGTCGGTGGAGCGGCGTAGGTGCACCTCGATCTCGCCCCAGTCGGCGCTGTTGTTTTTGCGCGCCTCACAGTAGGCCAAGACAGTGCCCTTGGTCGTGACGACGATGCCGGGAATGCGATAACGCGCGATGCCGTTTAAGCCGGGCGGAAAAACGCCGGACTTTTCGAGCAAAGGCTCGGCGGCATAGAGCGCCGCCAGCGGTGCAAGCAGGAGGGCCATGCACAAGAAAAGACTCTGCTTCATAGTAAAGAGTTTGGTGCTTTTGCGGTCAGCCTCAGCACGGTGCCGCCTCGCCGTGCGGGTAGCGGTAGTCGGCGTGGGCATCCAGCGACACGCGCGCGGTGGTGCCTTCGGCCGGGCGATGCACGTAGAGTTGATTCTTCCCGCTTTCGCCGGAGTGAAAGACGATGGCGTCCTCGCCATCAATCCACCGCGGATACGCAAACCACTGCGGCTTGGCGGGGTGGTTCGCGAATGGCTTGAGGTTCGTGATCGTGCGCCGCTGGGCGTCGAAATCGGCGTGGTAAAGCGTGTGGCCGGGCTCCGTGAACTGCCTGCCGGGCAGGAACTCGAAGCAGATGCGCCTTTCGCCGGGCGAAATGCTGGCGCGGTGCAACTGGCCGCGCGCGGTGAGTTCGCACTCGACCGGCTCGTAGCGCGGCGCGCCGTCCTTGCCGGCGCTCAGAAGGAAAACTCCGGAGCCGTGCTGCGGATGCACGGCGTTTACCAGAATGCGCCCGCCGCTCAGGCACGAGTGCGCCCACGTGTGAAACCGCGCGTCGGTGAGCGCAATCTCCTCGCCCGGCTTGCCGCCAATCCGGCCGCGCATGACCGTGTAACCGCCGGTCGCGTGGTTCCGCCGGTTCCAGAGGGGCGTATTCGTGCCGTCGCGTGTCCAGGTCGGATTGAAATCCGTGTGCGTCCCGTCGCTCAACGTGTGAAACCCGGAGCCGTCCGCTGCCATGATGAAAATGGCGGTCTTCCATTTCTCGGTCACCGGGTCGTCCACCAGCCGGCGGAAGCACACGAGCAAATCGCCCGTGCACGACCACGAGGGCTTGAAATCCATGTGGCCGGTGGTGAGCGGCTTTCCCTCGGGTGCGCCGGGCAGGCCGACGTGAATCTCGCCGTTTCGGAAATAGGAAATGCGTGAAGGACGGCGCTTCTCGCCGGCAAGCGCACCGGAGGCGTTCAGCTCCAGCAGTGTGCCAGCGGCGGCTGACCTCGCTGTATTCTTTAGAAAATCACGGCGGGAGAGGCTATCGGCTGGATTCATGGACTGAAATTTGAAGAGGCTGGTGCTCATTTTGAATGGGTCACTGCGCAAACAAAGCGCGCACGGCGGGCTTGGTGACCTTGCCCATCGCATTGCGCGGGAGTTCGGCGACGACGCGGAGGCGCTGCGGGATTTTGTAAACCGAGAGGCGGCCCTTGCACCACCCGCGCAACGCAGCGAGTTCGAGCGATGCGCCGGACTTCACCACCACCACGGCAGTGACGGCTTCGCCCCAAGTGTCGTCGGGCAGGCCGAGCACCGCGCATTCGCGGATGTCGGGGTGTTCGAGCAGCGCGGCCTCGATCTCCAAGGCGCTGAGTTTGTAGCCGCCGCTCTTGATGATGTCCACGGAGAGGCGGCCCATGATGCGATAGTAACCGCGCTCAATGACCGCCATGTCGCCGGTGCGAAACCAGCCGTCGTCGAACGACTCGGCACTCGCCTCGGGCCGGTTCCAGTAAGTGCGGAAGACGCCCAGGCCGCGCACCTGGATTTCGCCGGGTTCATCCTCGCCGGTGATGATTTTTCCCGACTCCGCCTTGAGTCGCACGTCCACTCCGGGAAGCGGCACGCCCACGGCACCGGGGCGGCGTTCGCCGTGAAATGGATTCGAGAGCGCCATGCCGATCTCGGTCATGCCGTAACGCTCGAGGAGTTTCTGGCCGGTGAGCGCGGTCCATTGCTCGTGAACGCTTGCGGGCAACGCCGCCGAGCCGGAGACCATGAGGCGCATCTTGCCAAAGCCCGCGACAAACGCCGCGCGGTCCGCGGGCGACGCGGCTTCGAGCGATTGGATGAGTTTCACGTAAATCGTCGGCACGGCCATGAAGAGCGTGTAGGCGCCGGCGCGCACGCGGTCGAGAATGGTGGCCGCGTCGAACTTCGCGAACGGTTCGATGGTCGCGCCGCTCCAGAGCGCGCAGCTCGTGACGTTGATGATGCCGTGGATGTGGTGCAGCGGGAGAAACAGCGGGATGCGATCGGCAGCGGACCATTCCCACGCGGTCACGAGGCTCTCGATCTGCGCCTGGATGTTCGCGTGCGTGGTGACGACGCCCTTGGGTTTGCTGGTGGTGCCGCTCGTGTAGAGAATCATCGCGCGGCGCGCGCGGGAAATTTCTGGGAGCAACTTCGCGGGCGCGGGGCTCACGGAATCGATGTTCAGCAACCTCACGCCGAGCTTCGCGCACAGCGGCGCAATTTTCGCCGCCATCGGCGCGTCGGCCAGCACCGCGCTCGCGCCGGAATCGGTGAGCGAATACTCCCACTCGGGTTCAGTCGCGGAGAGGCAGATGGGCACCTTGATGCCGCCCGCGCGCCAGATGGCCCATTGCGCCGCGACGTATTCCGGGCCTGGCGCGACGAGCAAGGCCACGCGCGCCTCGTTCAGGTCACTCGCTTCACCGAGCAGCGCGCCAGCGAGCACGGCGGAACGATCGAGAAGCTGTTGATACGTGTGCGCCGCCGTCGGGGTGAGGGAGGCGACATTGCTGGCGTGCTTCCGCGCGCGGGCGATGAGGGGGAGTTCAGGCATGGGTCAATTTCCGAAGATGGCTTTCACAGCGAAAAACAAAACGGATGGGCCGAGCAAACAACCAAGCCCCGTGTGAAACGTTGCCACGAGCGCGCCGTAGGGGACGAGTTTGCGGTCGGTGGCGGCGAGGCCGGCACTCACGCCGCTCACAGTTCCCGCGAGGCCGCCAAAGACCATCGCAGAGCGGGGTGTTTTTAGGCGCATGAACTTCGCCGCCGCCGGCGTCGCGACCATCACGATGATGGCCTTGATGACGCCGGTGGCGATGCTCAAGGCCATCACTTCCGAACTGGCGCCGATGGCCGTGCCGGTCACCGGACCGACGATGTAAGTCACCGCACCGGCACCGATGGTGGTGAGGCTCACGGCATCCGTGTAGCCGAACGCGCGAGCCACGCACACACCGACGAGGAACGGCAGCACCGTGCCGAGTAGCAGTGCAACAAAGCCGATCCAGCCCGCACGTTTCGCTTCCCCGGGATGCACTTCGAACGCCGTCGCCACGATGGCAAAATCGCGCAGCATATTGCCGCCCATCAAACCAATGCCGCTGAACAGCGCGATGTCCGCCAGCCCTTTCGACCCGCCGGAAATTTTTCCACCAACGTATGCCAGCGCGAGGCCGATGAGGATGGCGATGGCCGAGCCTTGCACATGCCCGAACGTCAGTTTGCGCGAAATAAATCCCGACACCAGCATGACCAGCCCGACAAGCGCGAACGCAGCGATGAGTCCGTTATCCTTGGCGGCTTTTTCGAAGATTCCCCACATGGCGTGTCACGAAGTTTTGGAATCCGGTTTTTCCGCGCGATTGATGAACGAGATGAAGAGTCCGCATACGAGCACGCTGCCGACTGCGGCGAGCAACGCCATCGGCCCGCCGTGCAGCGCGGAAACAACGTTTTGCTGCATCGCCATCGCCACGACCACGGGGATGTAGATCGCGCCCCAGTAATTCACGCCGCTCTCCGACGTGGCGCAGAGCCGACCATACTTGTGCAACCACAGCCGCAGCAGGATAAGCAGCAGCATCGCGATGCCCACGCCGCCGACGTTTGTCTTCATGCCGAGCGCGTGCCCTAGCAAATCGCCGAGCACGATGCCCAGCGCGTGGCAGAAGGCGAGCAGGGCTGTCCCGTAGATGACCATTGGTTGGCGAAAGAATATCGATTCAGCTTTTGGAGTAAAGCCCGGCCCAAGGCCCCGCTCCCCGAGCGAAGCCTGGCGTCAACGGCAAGGAGGAGATCAAGCTCATCTACGACCTCATGATCGCCGCCATGCAGACCGACAGCACGCGCGTGATGACCTTCCGTCAGCCGGTGAACACGCTCCTGACGGCCCTTGAGATCAAGGTGCATCCGCACGACATGAGCCACTATCACACCACGCTGGGCGAGAAGCTCGATGCCTCGCAGCGCCGCGATCTCGCGCAGAGCGAGCTCCTCGCCGGCTTCCTCGACAAGCTGCAAGCCACCAAGGAAGCGGATGGCACCAGCCTCTTCGATCACGTCGCCCTCGCCTACGGCAGCAACATCCGCACGGGCCACGAGCTGAGCAATTGCCCGACGATCACCACCGGTCGTGGGGCCGGCTTGAAGCTCGGCCAGAACCTAGTCGTGCCGAAGGACACGCCCTTGTGCAATGTCTGGCTCACCATGCTCCACGGGGTCGGCGTCAAGGCCGAGCGCCACGGCGACAGCACCGGTGTGCTTAAAGAAATTGTCGCATAAGTCATCGGCCTTACGGTCTTCAGTCATCCTGCCGCCAACGCGCCCTGCGGCCCGTTGTGCCTCAGAATCTTCTGGAGCGTCAGCCAGTGCATCCCCGTCTCCCAGAGAATCGCCCGCTTGCTCACCTTGCCCGAGGCCACCCGTTCCCGT
>RFVF01000091.1 GCA_009922615.1 Pseudomonadota bacterium | reverse complement strand
CCCGCCACCCGCACCGCCCAACTCGCCGCCCGCCACGGTGATCGAGCCTGCCACGCCGGTGGCGACGGAGTTGCAGCCCGTCGCTTCGGCCACCCGAGGTGGGAAGGTGAAGCGCGTGCTCAAGATCGCGTGGAGTGTGCTCGTCGGCTTGGCCGTCGTGGTTTTCGCGGGGCTGAAAATTTGGTCCGTGGTCCGCAAGGTCAAAGGCACCGTGGACACTGTGAAGAGCGAGCCTAAGCCCGAGCAACCCAAGTCCGTCGCCGAGGCGAAGCCCCCCGAGCCCATGCCTGCGCCCGTCGCGCCCGCCACGTCCATTGTCGTGGCGAAGGGGATCGCACCTCCGCGCAAGCCGGGCGAGGATTTGCAGGTGTTGAACTTCGAGGTGCAGCGGGCCAAGGAAGGCAGTCTGCAATATGTCATCGGCGTGGTGACGAACCATTCAGCGAAACAGTTCTTCAACGTAAAACTTGAGTTCGAACTCACGCGCCCCACCGGCAAGCCCGGCGACCTCGCGACTGATTCCATCCGCAATCTGCCCGCGAACGCCGCCGTCCCGTTCAAGGCCAGCATCATTGGCACCGCGCCCGTCACCGGCGCGAAGCTTGCGAAATTGGAGGGCGAGAAGGAGTGAGGTTATGCATTTCATCGGCAATTCACGGGCCTGGCTGCGGTTTGTTCTCCTCGCGGCCTTCACGTTCGGCAGCTTCGTTCGCGTCGTAGCCGCTGACACCGAATATCGCCAGGTCCGCATTGAGGCCACCGCTGACACCGTGCGCGTGCGCGTGCCGCTCACCGATGTCACCGGGAAAGTCCGCGCCAAGGAACGCACACCGGATGGTTACGGCGAAGCGCTCGCGCCCACCAAGACCGCGCTTGGCGCGAAGCATTATCTCGAATGGCAGATCGGCTACGACACGCGTGAGGCGGGCGCGCCGAACGTGGTGAAGGAAGTGCAGTTCACCCGACGTGGCGAGACCAAGTTCGGCGCGGAGCTGACCAAGCTGCTCGCGGAAGCGATGCGCATCGGCATTCTCTCCACCAATGATTTGCTCCGCGAGCGCGACCGGTTGGCCAAGCTCGCCGAGGCCACGCTCGAAGAGCGCGAAGGCATTACCACGGAGAAAGCCCCGCTCGACACGAAAGGCGCGCTGCCCGAGGGCTTCGCGCGCTGGACGCAGAAGGTGCCGCAGTTCCTGCGCGAGACGGAGCACGGGTGGATTCAAATCCAACTCAAGCCCCGCCAGCGCGGAGTCGGCAACCAAGCAATGGTCTATGTCTGCCTGCCGATGAACAAGGTGTTCACCGCTGACGGCAAGCCGCGCCCGCCCGGCCCGGCGCACACGAAGGAAACCGTCTTCTACCATTTCGACCGCGCGAACATTGGCTTCCTGCTTGATGTCGTCCGCGCCTTCGCCATCGCGTCAAAGCAGCACAACGAGGACATGGCGCAGATACTGGGGAAGCTGTTGGCCGTGCCCGGAGCTGTTTTTGCTCATCACCACGTCGCCGCCGTCGTCCTTTTCGTTCCAGCCGACGGAATAGAGCACGAACAGCCCGTCGCTGGTGCGCCGATAATGCAGTGGCTCGCCGTTGATGATGTCATGCGGAATTTTTGCCATGAACTCCGGCGTGAGCGCGTCGAGCTTCTCCGGGAACTCGCCGTGCTTGAGCCGGTGACGCTCCAGCGCGATCGCGATGCACGCCTCGTTCACCGCCGTCTGCGAGCGGACAAATTTCTGCGAAGCATTTTGCACGGCCGGGTAAAGCAACTTGGCAAAGACTCGATAAGGATGAAATCCGACTAATAAGCTGTCCACTTTCTCTCCGTTCGCCCGCATTCGTGCCATGTCAATGCGCTGCGCCTTGGCGTCTACCTGTGGCAGCGAATAATCCCGGTGCATCTCGGCGATGGTGATTTTGTTTTGGTCATACCAACCGCCGGGAATGAGAAGAAGAGGGCTCAAATCTGGAGAACTGCCACCTTCGATCGTTCCGATGGCATCGAGGTATCGCGGATTGCGCCGCATCAAATCCAGCCCTTCCAAACTAAAATTTCTCTCGCCGCGAATCGCGTGGTGAAATTCCGCTAGCATGTCCACCGTCGCGAGCTGTTTCTCCAATTCAATCAACTGCGTTTCGTTCCAGCGACGCCGCGCGAGACCTTCCCAAATCGGCTGGACCATGATTTCCAGTTCTGCGATCCGCACGAGCGATGAGATGAGTAACGGCTCCGTTTTGATTGCGTCAGCCAATCGCAAACCAAACTGCACATCCGCCAGCGCGGCATCCGTGCGATTCAAATCCAATTCCGCAATCGCCCGCAGCCGCGCCGCCAAGCAAAACTGTCTGAGCGGACGACTAAGGTGTGGAAGCAGCGCGTTAAAATTCTCTTCATAGTGAATCGGAAAGCGCGAGTGCGGACGCAGGCTTGCAGTTCGCAGTTCATCCATTTCTTTGTCAAACTTGCTCAAGGCCAGCAGCACATCCTCCGCTGGCGATTGCGGTTGTGGCGCAATCGGAAACAGATTTGTGAGCGAGCGATAAAGCGCCTGCATCTCAGCGAGATTAAACATCTTGCCGTCTCGCCAACCGGCATTTCCGGGCACTATTTTGTTATACTGCTTATTATTGTTCCGCGCTCCGGTGACATCCAGGCTGTTCAGCCATTGATTGGCATTTGTGTCGCGCCAATGTGTTTCGCCAAAGGGCGAGTTCTTTACCGGCACTTTCGTGTAATCCAGCAGCGGCGCCAGCAGCGGCGTCATGGCGAAATTCTCCGCGTCCGGCACCGGCGGTGGAATGATGGCCGCGACATCCAGTCGCTCGCCCTGCGCCTCCGATTCGGCTTTGAATTGTTTCCACGCAAAATGCCCGCGAACATTTTCCACCGTGTAAAAAATCGCTACTAGCGTGAGCAATCCCGCGAAGCCAATCAGCGCGCGCCGAATCATCCGCCAACTGAAGAGCCACGCGAAGAAGCGGCGAACCGTGGGAAATTTTGTTGAGGGCTTTTTGTCGTCCATAAGTTGGATCTGTTTCTGCGATGGCTGAAAGGGAAGCTAAACGATGGCTTCATCCTCGCGGCGAAGATCGCTGCGGGGGCCGGGCGATCGCGGCGCTGGCGTGACGGTTTTGACCTCGTCCGCTTCCAATCCGCCGAGCAATTCCGCGCGCAATTGCGCCCGTTCCTGGCGCAGCCGTCGCATTTCCTCGACGGGCAGTTGCGCCATCACGCTGGCCGCTGCGGATGCCGAGCGATCCGTCAGCGCGAAGTTGCAAACGAGCAGCCCGGCCCACACGGCGGCGAGGCCGGTCCACACGCGGCGGCTGTTCCAAAACAGCTCCTGCCACGCGATGCTGAACCAGTTCGTTGCGGCGGGGTGCGGTTGCAGGCTGCCGACGACTTCTGCTCGCACGGCATCAAGCTTAGGCACGGCGGCGGCGTGCCGGTGGAGGAGAAGTTCACGCGGAGTTTTCATGGCTGTTCCTCTAAAAGTTGGCGCAGGGATTTTTTGGCGTAGTGCAGCCGGGATTTGATGGTTCCGATTTTTGCGCCGGTGACGGTGGCGATTTCTTCGAGCGAAAAGTCTTCCAGATAGTGCAGCAGCAACACGGCGCGATGTGGCTCCGGCAGTTTGGCAAGCAGGGCCAGAAAGCGTTCCTCCTCTTCGCGGCGGATGATCCATTCGCTTGGAATGGCTTCGTCGGCCGGCCGGTCATCGAGCGTTTCGTCGACCTCAGCGAAGAGCGCGGATTCACGTCCGCGTTTGCGCCAGTGTTGAACGACTTTTTGATGCGCAATGCTGAAGAGCCACGAGCCGAAACGCGCATCGTCCGTGAGCGTCGCAATGTGCCGCGAGGCGGCGATGAAACTCTCCTGCACAAGATCAAGCGCGGTCTGTTCGTGACGGACGAGCTCGGCGACGTAAGCATAAAGCGGCAGTTGATAGCGCCGGAACAGGGCATCCCACGCCCGCGCATTGCCGTTACGAGCGGCGGCCACGGGCAGTTGTTCGGTGTTGGCCACTGCCAGCATCTATACCGAGTGGAATGCGCGAGGCGAGCAAAGGTTCAACTGGATGGCGGAAATTTGTGGGTTGAGGAATTCCGTCGCGCCAAGTGCGTCTCTGCGCACTTCCCGCTTGCCAGCCGGTGCGTGCGCCGGGCATTAAATGGCATGGCAAATTCCAACGCCGCCCACGCCCTTGATGCCGAGTTCTACCAGCCGGCGGAACGCTTTTTTCCGAACCAGGCCGACACCGCGCTGACTTACGACGATGTTACGCTGGCGACGCTCTACTCCGAGATCCTGCCCCGCGACACGCAGCTCGACACCACTCTTGCCGACGGTCTCCAGCTCAACATCCCCATCGTTTCCTCGGACATGGACACGGTGACCGAGGGCCGCATGGCCATCGCCATGGCGCTCAACGGTGGCCTCGGGCTCATCCATTACAACATGCCCGAGAAGCAACAGCTCTCCGAGGTGGGGCGCGTGAAGAACCACGTCCACGGCCTCATTCAAGAGCCGATCAAGGTCTCGCCCGAGCAGTTCATCGGAGATGTGCTGGCGCGGATTGAGGAGAAGCGGTTTTCATTCAGCACGTTTCCCGTGGTGGATGAACAGGGGAAGTTGCTCGGGTTGTTGAGTGGCAGCGTGGTGAAGCCGCGTTACGCGAAACGCAAGGTCGCCGACGCGCTCACGCCGCGCGACCAGGTCTTCACGATGACGGAGAAGAAACTCGGCAAAAATCCGATCGCGGCGGCCGACAAGTTTTTCAACGATCATCCGGGCATCCACAAGTTGCTCGTGGTGGATGACGAGGATCGGTTGAGGGGGTTGTTTACGATGAGCGACATCGAGCGCATCACGTCGGAACGCGCGGCGCAGTTCAAGCCGGCGCGCGATGCGCAGTTCCGGCTGGTCTGCGGTGCGGCGGTGAGCGCGACGCGCAATGCGTTCGGCGAGCTGGATCGCGACCGCATTCTAAACCACGTCGGCGGATTGGTGGAACGCGGCCTCGACGCGGTGGCGGTGTCCACCGCGCACGGCCACACGAAGGGCGTGGGTGACACGGTGCGGATGTTGCGCGATGCGTTTCCGAAGCTGCCGATCATTGCGGGCAACGTGACGAGCGCGGCGGGCGTCGTGTTCTTGGCGGACGCGGGCGCGAGCATCATCAAGGTCGGGCAGGGGCCGGGCTCGATTTGCACGACGCGCGTGGTGGCCGGCGTGGGTATCCCACAACTCACGGCGCTCTACGTTTGCTCGCGGGCGGCGGCGGAGAAGAAGGTCTCCATCCTGGCGGACGGCGGCATCACGAAGTCCGGCGACATTGTGAAGGCGCTGACGTTGTCGCACGCGGTGATTTGCGGCGGGCTACTTGCGGGCTGCGCGGAGGCGCCGGGCGAAATCTTGGAGATCGGCGGCAAGCTGTATAAGCAATATCGTGGCATGGGGAGCCTCGCTGCGATGAAGGCCGGTTCCGCTGCACGCTACGGTCACGCCTCGGCGGACGCGACACGCAAGGTCGCGGCCGAAGGGGTGGAGGCGTTGAAGGAAGTGGCCGGGCCGCTCGAACGCACGCTGGCAACGCTGATCGGCGGCATCCAGTCGGGCATGGGCTATTTGGGCGCGGCGAATTTGTCCGAGCTGCGCAAACGCGCACGTTACATTCGCGTCAGCGCCGCCGGCATGAAAGAGGCGGGGGCGCACGATGTCGTCGAGGTGAAGACAGGGAACTGAAGGGAAAGGAATTGGTGATCAGTTTTTAGCCGAGTCGGCGGGCTCGGCAAACTCTCGACTTAGCACTAATCACTTTCTACTCCTTCAGAACTCCACCACTTCGTTCGAGGTTCCGCATTGGGGACAGCGGGAAAGTTCCACGTCGGGATCGTCGGTGTAAACGTAGCTGCACTTGCGGCAGCGAAAGAGGTGGTCTTCGGTGGGCTCTGGTTCGAAGCGCCGTCGGCGCCGTTCGTAGAGGATCGCGACGGCCGCCATCATGCCCAGCAGCAGCGCGACGTAGGTGAAGATCAGGCTTTCGATGGGCATCGTCACGGCTTCGCTGGCTTGGACGCCGGTTCGACGGTGAGCCATTGAAAGACGAGTTCGCCTTCGGTGAGCGCGTCACTGCCGGGGCGGCTGGAGTCGGGCAGCGGCTCGAAGCGCAGGGCGCCGGCGACCTGGTGGGCGAACTCATCAGCGGCGCGTTGTGCGGGCTGACGCAGCCCGTTGTTGACGAGCCGTCGCGAGAAGATCACGCCTTCGCGGTTAACGAGGACGCGCACGCGCGAATCGGTCAGGAGGTCCGCGTGCGGCCACGCTTTGAGGGGCGGGACGTTCAGGAGTTTGCGCCCGGCCAGTGGACCTTCGACGCTCAAGCGCGAGGCGTCGCGCAACGCGGGTTGGGCGACGGTCGGGTTCGGCACGGGAGTGACGGGCTTGCGCGCGGGGTCGAGGACGGGGCGGGCCAGCTCGCCTTCGGCAGCCGAGCGGCTGGCCGACGAACGAGAGGGCGGCGCGAGGGAGCGCTCGGTGTCGTTCCATTCGCCGATCTCGAATTTCATCTTGGCCGGACGCAGCCAGGCCGCGCCGGAGAAACCGCCGGGAGTGACGGCAGCCAGCAGCGTGGGATCATTGTCGAGCAGGGAGTTGAGGACAGTGCGTGTATCGGCCGGCGAAGTGAGCCAGCGCACGGAATGGGGATGATCCGCACGAACGGGACTGATCTCGTGGCGCGCGGAGAGCAGCAGGAGCGCGCCGAAATGGAAGGCCAAAACAATGAGCACCGTCACGCCCCAGCGTTTGCGCGACCAGCGGTGGGAGTCTTCGGAGGCCGTGTTCATCGCGGGGGCACAGGGCCGGCGGGCAGCGTGGGGTTGGGGCGGATGGCTTGCACCAGCTCACGGATGCCGGCGGTGCGTGCGAGCTCACCGAGGCGGAAAAGATGTTCGTTGGGGGTGAGTTTGTCCGCGAAGACGAGGAGGCTCAGTTGCTCGCCGTGTTGCCGGGCGTTGGCGACGGCGATTTCAAGCCGCTGCTGTAGGACGGGAGCGGGGATGATCTGATTTTCAAAGTAGAACTGTCCGCTGGGATCCACATAGACGCGGGCCGTGGGATGAGTGGTGCCGGGCATGGCCTCGCCCGTGGGTAAATCGATGCGCTTGCCTTGGGTGAAGACAAGCTGGGAGTTGAAGGTGATGAAGATTAGAACGAGGAAGAACACACCGGCAAACGGCGCGGCGTCGAGCTGGCCTTTGAAGATGCGCGCGTGGCGGGAGAATCTCATGGTGTCCTCAGCCCTTCCTGCCGTTTTCACCTGTCACGAGGTTCAGGATTTCATTCGACGACTTCTCCATGTCGAGGACGATCTGGTTCACGCGGCTGACGAGGTAGTTATAGCCGACGTAGCAGGGGATCGAGACCGCGAGCCCCAGCGCCGTGCAGACGAGCGCCTGCCACACGCCGCCGGTGAGCATGGCGGCGTGGGCGAACGGGCCTTCCTTCTCCATCACGCCAAACATTTTGATGAACCCGAGCGCCGTGCCGAGCAGGCCCAGCAACGGCGCGATCTGTGCGATGGTGGCGATGAGGTTCAACTTTTCTTCGAGGCGCGGCACTTCCTGCAAGCCGGTGTCCTCGAGTGCTTCGCGCACGCCTTCACGCCCGCGCTCGCGGCTGAGGATGGCGTTCTTCACCAGCCGCGCGACGGGACCGGGCGTGGCGTCGCAGATGGAAAGCGCCTCAACGACGTTGTCGCGCTTGAGCACGGTGCGCACGCCGGCGAGGAACTCGGCGGAGTTGATTTGCGCCCGGTGAAAGTGCAGCACGCGCTCGATGAACACGGCGATGGCGACCGCGCTCAGGAGCAGCAGGAGCCACACAACCGGCCCACCCGCGGAAAGTAACTTCGGCAGCATGGGTGTCTTATAGGGAGCGGGCGGGGATGGGCAAAGTGCAATCTTCGGGGATGGGCGAATCGTTCAATCAGTGTGTGGTCAAATTTGGCGGGTGAGGGATGGTTAGAAGGCGGCGGCGCAGGCAGCTTCCGTTGAGATTAGCTACGATTGCGCATCGGGCCATTCAGATTAGGCACAAATCCTTTTTACACGCCGTCGGCGGTTTGCTAGGAAACATCGGTTTGGATTTGAAACGTGGCGGACGTGAAATCTGGACTGACGCCGAGCTGGCGAAAAATCGACCCGAATGCAAAAAGCGATTGCGCCTGCGAAGTGGTTTGTTACCGTCGCGCCGCTTTTTTCGGAGCTCTCAGGCAGAACCAGCCGATCTGAGACAGCCAGCTTTCCATGCCGGGACCGATCCGGCCTGCAGTGACGATGAACGAAAATAAAATGAGCACGCAAGCGCGGTGGCAGGGATTGCCGCCCAAGCAGGGACTTTACGACCCCCGGTTCGAGCACGACGCCTGTGGCGTTGGGTTCGTGGTCCACATGAAGGGCAAAAAATCCCACGAGGTCGTCCAGCAGGGCATCCAGATTCTCGTCAACCTCGACCATCGTGGCGCGTGTGGCTGCGAGCCGAACACCGGCGACGGCGCGGGCATCCTCATCCAGCTCCCGCACAAGTTCTTCACCAAGGCCGCGAAGGAAAACGGCTTCACGCTCCCCGCGCCCGGTCGCTACGGCGTGGCGATGATCTACATGCCGAAGGACGAGGAAGACCGGCATCACTGCGAGCGCGTGTTCGAGCGCGTGGTGCGCGAGGAGGGTCACTCGGTTCTCGGCTGGCGCACGGTGCCCACGGACAATTCCACGCTCGGACCCACGGCGGTCGCGACAGAGCCGGCCATTCGCCAGTGCTTCATCGAGCGCAATGTGCGTAAGGCGAAGGATGAACTTGCGTTCGAGCGGAAGCTCTATGTTATCCGCAAGCGCGCGTTGACAGAGATTCGCAACTCCGGCGAGCGCGGCACGCAGGAGTGGTATATGCCGAGCGTGAGCTGCCGGACGATCGTTTACAAAGGCATGCTCATGCCGGCACAGGTGGATGCTTATTATCCCGAGCTGAAGGATCCGGATTTCGAGTCGGCCCTAGCGCTGGTTCACTCGCGGTTCTCGACGAACACCTTCCCGAGCTGGGAGCGGTCGCACCCGTATCGCTACATCGCGCACAACGGCGAAATCAACACACTGCGCGGCAACATCAACTGGATGCACGCTCGGCAGTCCATGTTCGAGAGCGACGCGTTCGGCAAGGACATCAAGAAGATCTTCCCGATCATCAACCCGACCGGCTCCGACTCGGCGATGTTCGACAACTGCCTCGAACTCCTCGTGCTCGGCGGCCGCCCGCTCGCGCACGCGATGATGATGATGATCCCCGAGCCGTGGACGAACCACGAGTCCATGAGCGATGAGCGCAAGGCCTTCTACGAGTATCACTCGTGCTTGATGGAGCCGTGGGATGGCCCGGCCTCTGTCGCGTTCACCGACGGCGTGCAAATCGGCGCGTGCCTCGACCGCAACGGCCTGCGCCCCTCGCGTTACTACGTCACCAAAGACGACCTCGTCATCATGGCGTCGGAAGTCGGCGTGCTCGACATCGCGCCGGAGCGCGTGTTGCAGAAGGGCCGTTTGCAGCCGGGCCGCATGTTCCTCGTGGACACTTCGCTCGGCCGCATCGTGGCGGACGAGGAAATCAAGGACGGTATCAGCAAGTCGCAGCCTTACCGCCAGTGGATCAACGAGAACATGGTTGAGCTGGACAAGCTCCCCGACGCGCCGCACTTGCCCGAGCCGAGCCACGACACCGTGCTGCACCGGCAGCAGGCCTTCGGCTACACCTTCGAGGACGTGCGGATGCTCATGGTCCCGATGGCTCGCGACGGCGTCGAGGCCGTCGGCTCGATGGGCACGGACACGCCCATCGCCGTGCTCTCGCAGAAGCCACAGTTGCTCTACAACTACTTCAAGCAGCTCTTCGCGCAGGTGACGAATCCGCCGATTGACTGCATCCGCGAGGAGATTGTCACGAGCGCCGAAACAACCATCGGCTCCGAGCGCAACCTGCTTAACCCGCAGCCCGAGAGCTGCCGGCTCATCGAGCTGAAGCAGCCCATCCTCAGCAACGAGGAATTCGCCAAGCTCAAGCACCTCAACCACCCGCACTTTAAGTCCGCCACGCTGCCCACGATTTTCAAGGCCAGCGAAGGTCCCGGCGGCTTGGAGAAGGCAATGGACGATTTGTGCGAGGCGGCGACCAAGGCCATCAAGGACGGAGCGAACATCATCATCCTCTCCGACCGCGGCGTGGACAAGGACAACGCCCCCATCCCCGCACTGCTCGCGGTGGCTGGCGTGCATCACCACCTCATCCGTGAGGGCACGCGCACGCGTGTCGGTCTCGTGATCGAGTCTGGAGAGCCGCGCGAGGTGCATCACTTCTCGCTGCTCATCGGCTACGGTTGCGGCGCCATCAATCCATATCTCGCCTACGAGACGCTGGACGACATGATTCGGCAGAAGCTGCTCGTCGGCGTGGACCACAAAACGGCGGTGAAGAACTTCACCAAGGCCGCCGTGAAGGGCGTCGTGAAGGTCGCCTCCAAGATGGGCATCTCGACGATTCAGTCCTATCGCGGCGCGCAAATCTTCGAGGCCATCGGGCTCAACGACGCCGTCATTGACAAGTATTTCACTTGGACCGCTTCGCGCGTCGCCGGCATCAGCATCGAGGACATCGCCAAGGAAGTGCTCACCCGCCACGAGCACGCGTTCCCCGACCGCCCGACCAATGGCCACACGCTCGATGTGGGCGGCCAGTATCAATGGCGTGCGGACGGCGAGTTGCACCTCTTCAACCCGCAGACCGTCCACAAGCTCCAGAAGGCCGTCCGCAACGCGGATTACAAAACCTTCAAGGAATATAGCGCGCTGGTGAACACTCAGCTCAAGGACATCTACACCTTGCGCGGCCTGCTGGAGTTCAAGCCCGCCACGGCGATTCCCATCGAGGAGGTCGAGTCTGTCGCCAGCATCATGAAGCGCTTCAAGTCCGGCGCGATGAGCTACGGCTCCATCTCCGGCGAGGCGCACGAGACGCTGGCCATCGCGATGAACCGCATCGGCGGCAAGAGCAACACCGGTGAAGGCGGCGAAGACCCCGCGCGCTACACGTGGACCAACGAGAAGGGCGACTCGAAGAACTCCGCCATCAAGCAGGTCGCGTCCGGCCGTTTCGGCGTTACGAGCCTCTACCTCACGAACGCGAACGAGCTGCAAATCAAGATGGCCCAAGGCGCGAAGCCCGGCGAAGGCGGTCAGCTTCCCGGCGGCAAGGTTTATCCGTGGGTCGCGAAGGTCCGGCACTCCACGCCTGGCGTCGGCCTCATCTCGCCGCCACCGCACCACGACATCTACTCCATTGAAGACCTCGCGGAGTTGATTCATGACCTCAAGAACTCGAACCGCCGCGCGCGCATCAGCGTCAAGCTCGTGTCCGAAGTCGGCGTCGGCACCATCGCGGCGGGCGTCGCCAAGGCGCACGCGGATGTCGTGCTCATCTCCGGTTTCGACGGCGGCACCGGCGCGTCGCCGCAGACCTCCATCAAGCACGCGGGTATTCCGTGGGAACTCGGCTTGGCCGAGACGCACCAGACACTCGTGTTGAACAACCTTCGCTCGCGCATTGCGGTGGAGACGGACGGGCAGTTGAAGACCGGCCGCGACGTCGTTATGGCCGCCTTGCTCGGCGCTGAGGAATTCGGTTTCGCCACCGGTCCGCTCGTCGCGATGGGCTGCATCATGATGCGCGTTTGCCATCTGAACACCTGCCCCGTCGGCGTCGCCACGCAGAACCCGAAGCTGCGCGGCCTCTTCCCCGGCAAACCCGAGGACGTGGTCAACTTCATGACCTTCATCGCGCAGGAAGTTCGCGAGCTCATGGCGCAGCTTGGCTTCCGCACCATCGCCGAGATGGTCGGCCGCGTGGACCGGCTCGAAGCCCGCAAGGCCGCCGACCATTGGAAGGCTCGCGGCCTCGACCTCTCCAGCATCCTGCATGCGCCCGATGTCGCCGAAGGCGTCGGTCGCTACTGTCAGATGGCGCAAGACCACGGCTTGGAGAAATCCATCGACATGACGCACCTGCTCGACGCCTGCAAGCCGGCGATTGACGAGAAGAAGAAGGTCGTCGTGCAGCTTCCGATTCGGAACATCAACCGCGTCGTGGGCACGATTCTCGGCAACGAAATCACCCGTCGTCACGGCGCGGCGGGCCTGCCCGAGGACACCGTGCAGTTGCACTTCAAAGGTTCCGCCGGCCAAAGTCTCGGCGCGTTTGTCCCGCCCGGCGTGACCATCCGCCTCGAAGGCGACGCGAACGACTACTGCGGCAAGGGCCTCTCCGGCGGCAAACTCATCATCTATCCGCCCGGCGGCTCCACCTTCCGCGCCGAGGAGAACATGATCATCGGCAACGTCGCCCTCTATGGCGCGACGAGCGGCGAGGCTTACTTCCGCGGCATGGCCGGCGAACGCTTCGGCGTCCGCAACTCCGGCGTGAAGACCGTCGTCGAGTCCGTGGGCGACCACGGTTGCGAATACATGACCGGCGGCACGGTTATCGTGCTCGGCAAGACGGGCCGCAACTTCGCGGCCGGCATGAGCGGCGGCGTCGCCTATGTGCTCGATGAAGACGGCACCTTCGCCCGCAACTGCAACAAGCAGATGGTCGGATTGCAGAAGCTGGAGGATGCCGACGAGATGTCTGAGGTGCGCGCGCTAATCGAGCGACACGTCCTCTACACCGGCTCCGAGAAGGGCCGCAACGTCCTCGCGCTCTGGAACGCCAGCGTGCCGAAGTTCGTGAAGGTCATGCCCAAGGATTACGAACGCGTGCTTCAAGCCATCAAGAAAGCCCAGGCTGCCGGCCTCACCGGCGACGACGCGCTCAACGCCGCCTTCGAGGAAAACTCCAAGGACGCTGCCCGCGTGGGTGGTGGTTGATTCACGCCTCCGGCACATCGCAACCGAACCAACATCGAAGCCATTTTCCTCCACTGACTCATGGGCAAACCCACTGGATTCCTCGAATTTAACCGCGAACTTCCCGCCGACCGCTCGCCGCTGGCGCGCGTCGCTGACTGGCGCGAGTTCCACGACCACATGCCCGAGGCGGCGCTGCGCCAGCAGGGCGCACGCTGCATGGATTGCGGCGTGCCCTTCTGCCACACCGGCCAGCTCATCAGCGGCATGGCCAGCGGCTGCCCCATCAACAACCTCATCCCCGAGTGGAACGACCTTGTCTATCGCGGCCTTTGGGAGGAGGCGCTCGAACGCCTCCACAAGACGAACAACTTCCCCGAGTTCACCGGCCGCGTCTGCCCGGCGCCCTGCGAAGGTTCCTGCGTGCTGGGCATGAACAACCCGGCCGTCACCATCAAGAACATCGAGTGCAGCATCATTGACCACGGCTGGGAAAACGGCTGGGTCAAACCCGAGCCGCCCGCCAACCGCACTGGCAAGAAGGTCGCCGTCGTCGGCTCCGGCCCCGCTGGCCTCAGCGCGGCTGCCCAGCTTAACAAGGCCGGCCATCGCGTCATCGTCTTCGAGCGCGCGGATCGCCCCGGCGGCCTGCTCATGTATGGCATTCCCAACATGAAGCTGGAGAAGAACGAGGTGGTCCTCCGCCGCATCAAGTTGCTGGAAGACGAAGGCGTGAAGTTCGTCTGCAACTGCGAGGTCGGCAAGGACGTGACCGCCAAGCAGCTCATGGACGACTTCGACGCCGTCGTGCTCGCCACCGGCGCGACCAAGCCGCGCGATCTCCCAATCGAAGGCCGCCAGCTCAAGGGCGTTCACTTCGCGATGGAGTTTCTTCACGGCAACACCAAAGCCCTGCTCGACGGCAAGGCCCCGCCCATCAACGCCGCCGGCAAGGACGTTGTCGTCATCGGCGGCGGCGACACCGGCACCGACTGCGTGGGCACCTCCATGCGCCACGGCTGCAAGAGCCTCGTGCAGGTGGAAATCCTTCCGAAGCCCCCGCTCGAACGCGCCAAGGACAACCCTTGGCCCGAATGGCCAAAGACCTACAAGCTCGACTATGGCCAGGAAGAGGCGAAGGCGAGGTTCGGCGAAGACCCGCGCATCTACCTCACCACCGCGACGAAGTTCGAGGACGACGGCAAGGGCAACGTGAAGGCCGTCCACCTCGTGAACATCGAGTGGACCAAGAACGACAAGGGCCAGTTCATTCCGAAGAACATCCCCGGCACCGAGCGCGTCGTCCCCGCGCAAGTCGTCCTGCTGGCGATGGGCTTCCTCGGACCGGAGCAACCTCTCCTCGAAGCCCTCGGCGTCGAGCGCGACCCTCGGTCCAACGTGAAGGCCGACCACGGCAAATTCCAGACCAGCCTTCCGAACGTCTTCGCCGCTGGCGACTGCCGTCGCGGCCAGAGCCTCGTCGTCTGGGCCTTCAACGAAGGCCGTGGCGCCGCGCGCGAGTGCGACCGCTATCTGATGGGCAAGACCGACCTGGCCTGAAGCCAGGCCGGTAATGTCGCCCGTCCTTCTGGCGGAGGAGCTTGATTGAGCGCCTCCCCACTCCAACGGAAGTCAGGCTGGAAGCCTGACCGGCTTTGCGCTTTGCTTCGCCCGTGGACGCCGCTACCAAAGTCACGCCCGACACCCTCCGCGCCATGAAGGCCGCGCGGCAGCGCATTGCCGCGCTGACTGCTTACGACTACCCGATGGCCCGGTTGCTCGATGAAGCCGGCATCCCCATCCTCCTCGTTGGCGATTCCCTCGGCATGGTCGTGCTTGGCTATCCGGATACCACGCACGTCACGCTGGCCGAAATGGAGCACCACATCCGCGCTGCCGCTCGCGCCAAGCCGCGCGCGCTGCTCATCGGCGATCTTCCCTATCGCAGTTACGAAACGCCGGAGCAGGCCGTTGCCAGCGCGCAACGCCTCGTTGCCGCCGGCGCGGAAGCCGTGAAGGCCGAGGGCGGACGCGACATTCTCCCGCAAATCCGTGCCATCCAGGCCGCTGGCATTCCCTTCATGGGCCACCTCGGGATGTTGCCCCAGCATGTCTTGGAGGAAGGCGGCAAATACCGCATCAAGGGCAAGGACGACGCCGGCCGCGCCAAGCTCTTCGATGACGCCGCTGCGCTTGCAGAAGCCAACGTCTTCGCCGTGGTGCTCGAACTCGTCACCCCGCCCGTCGCAAAGGAAATCACCGCGCGGTTCCCTTTCGCCACCATTGGCATCGGCTCCGGCCCGGATTGCGATGGGCAAATCCTCGTGACCCCCGACCTGCTCGGCGCATTTCCGTGGTTCACACCGAAGTTCGTGCAACCCAAGCTTCGCGTCGGTGAAGATGTCCGCCGCGTTGTTCGTGAGTGGGCCGCCAGCCTTTGAAACCATGAAACGCCTCTCCCACCTCACCCGCACCGGCGAAGCCCGCATGGTGGACGTGTCCGCCAAGCCTGTTGTCCTGCGCGAGGCCGTTGCGCGCGGGGAAATCCGCCTCCAGCCGGACACGCTGAAACTCATCGAGTCCAACGCCATCGCCAAGGGCAACGTGCTCGCCACCGCGCGGCTCGCGGGGATCATGGCGGCGAAGAAGACCGGCGAGCTGATTCCGCTCTGCCACCCGCTGCCCATCACGCACTGCGAAGTCAGCTTCGCGATTCCCGCCCGGCGCGATCGCGTGGTCATCACCGCCTCGGCGAAGATTGCGGCGCAGACGCCAAGTAGGTCAAGTAGGTCAGTGCTTCCCGCCTGACTTCGGTTGTTCAAGAGACGCTCAAGCGGATGATTAAGTCAGTGGCACCGGGCGAACCGCTGGCGCGCCCGTGGCCACGCTTCAACCCAAGAGAAAAACCTCCGTCAGGCCACGCTACCGTTGACAACCCTCATAGGCGCTGCAGCGCATGGTTAGGCCACTGGTCAAGTATAGTCATAAACTCCCTCCACATGCTCTCCGCGCTGTCGCAACGTCTCTGCGACTGCCTCCGCCTGCGCGCGACTCTCGAACTCAAACGTCAGGCAGATCGAACTGCCGTCAACGCCAGCAGCCTCGCGAAAGTCGAGGCGTCCACCGGCAGCGGCGGCGTCTGAGGTCAGACGCGCCTCTCGTGCTGCGTCCTCCGGTCCGGGATAGTAAATCTCAAACACGCAAGACATGTGTGAAGTGGCCTAACGACCCAAGCTCAGCGACCCGGCCCACGGGACGCACCGATTGCAACAGTGACGCGATGGCCGGGTTCGCTGCAGCGCATGGTTAGGCCGCGTCGTCATACAGAAAGCTTGCTGGAGCACCAACCCTCGACCAACTCCGCAACTGTGCTGCTCATAAACTTGAACTCTCGGGTGATCGGATAATATGCCCACAGTCCCGGATGTCCAACTCGGTAGCCGAAGTCAATGCCGTCCCAGCCAGACCGTCCAACTGCGAAGAAACCTATCTGCTTGTCTTCGTAAGCTTCGGTGAGCGGTGCGATCACCAGTGTCTGCGAATGCTCGTCGAAATGCCCACGCTCGGACCATCCCTCGGCAAAATAGTCTGCACAGTCATATCCGCGATATTGTTTAGGTGTGTCCATGACGTGCAGTGCGAGCGGCCTAACAGGTATTCGACCACACTTTGCGGTCGAGTCAGTTGAGCATGGCGAGGTTGTCTTTCAAGCCATCCCGCTTGTCGAGCGGTATTTAAGCAGCAGCTTAAGGCGAATTAAGGCCCGACAAAAAACGCACCTAGCGAGAGGGATTATGGCACTAGCTCACGGAGCTGGATTCAAAATCGTCAGCGTGCGGATGCTGCCGGTCGTGGTGCCATTGGCATTCGTCACGCGGGTGCGGAGTTTGATCACCTGGCCGATGGTGAAGGGGCCAAGCGCGTTGCCGCTCGGGTCCACGGGGGCGTGGTGGCTGAAGTCGGCGTCCACGCCTTCCACTTTCCATTCCAGGGTGCTGGTGGCGTCGCCGTCGTAGGTGCCGTTCTCGTAGCTGACGAGCAGTTGCAGGCCGTTGACGCCGCCTTGCAGGATGCTGCGGATGCCCAGGGTGCCGGGGAGGTTCTCGCTGCCGGTGGTGATGCCCAGCAGCGCGGTGGCGAGGGCCGGGTTGGTGCGGGCCTCAGCTTCGAGCTTGGCGTAGAAGCGTTTGTTGAGACGGTCCACGGCGGTGGCGGCGGTGCGCAGGTCGGTGCGGGCGGCGGTCACGTCCACGGCGCGGTCCTCGACGGCTTGTTCGAGGGTGGGCTGCGCGTTCATGGCGGCGGTGAGGTCGGCCACGGCTTTGCCGCCGGCGGTGATGGGGTCGCGCGGCGGCACGGCGGCGGCGAGGAAGGTGTTGATCTTGGTGATGGCGCTCACGACTTTGTGGCCGCGTTCCAAGGCGAACTCGGTGGTGCGGGGGACGATGGCGTAGGCGGGGGCGAGGAGGTCAA
>RFVF01000010.1 GCA_009922615.1 Pseudomonadota bacterium | reverse complement strand
CAGTGCATCGGCGCGACCACACTCAACGAGTATCGCAAATACGTTGAGAAGGACGGCGCGCTGGAACGCCGCTTCCAGTCCGTGAAAGTCGAGCCCCCGTCCATCGAGGACGCCATCACCATCCTCAAGGGCCTGCGCGGCAAATACGAGGACCACCACCGCGCCGAAATCACCGACGCTGCCGTCGAGGCCAGCGTGAAGCTCTCCGACCGCTACATCACCGGCCGTTTCTTGCCGGACAAGGCCATCGACGTGATGGACGAAGCCGGTTCACGCGCGCGCATCGGCGCAATGACCCGCCCGCCGGACTTGAAGGATCAGGAGGCGGAGATCGAAGAGCTCAAGAACCGCAAGGAACGCGCCATTAAGGAGCAGGATTTCGAAGGCGCGGCCTCGTATCGCGACAAGGAAAAGCAGGCGAAGGAAAAGCTTGAGGCCACGCTCAAGTCTTGGCGCGAGGCGAAAGAAGAGAAGCGCGTCAAAGTGGACGAGGACGAAATCCTTCACGTCGTCTCGAAGTGGACCGGCATCCCGCTCAAGCGCATGGAAAAGGACGAGACGGCGCGCCTGCTCGAAGTCGAGAAAGTGCTCGCCAAAGTCGTCATCGGTCAGACCGACGCCGTACTCGCGATGGCGAAGGCGCTCCGGCGCTCCCGCGCGGATTTGAAAGACCCGAAGCGTCCCATCGGCACGTTCGCCTTGCTCGGCCCAACTGGCGTGGGCAAGACGCTGCTTGCGAAGACCCTGGCCGAGCAGATGTTTGGCGACTCCAAGTCACTCATCCAGCTCGACATGAGCGAATACATGGAGAAGCACGCCGTCTCGCGGCTCATCGGCGCGCCGCCGGGATATGTCGGTTACGAGGAGGGCGGGCAGCTCACCGAGCAGGTGCGGCGCAAGCCCTATTGCGTCGTCCTCTTCGACGAGATCGAAAAGGCGCACCCCGACGCGATGAACATGCTCCTTCAAATTTTGGAGGAGGGCAAACTCACCGACAATACCGGCCGGGTGATTGACTTCCGCAACACCATCATCCTGCTCACCTCGAACGTGGGGTCAGAGACGCTGAAGAAAAACAACGTCATCGGCTTCGGCGCGTCAAAGGACGAGGCGAGTTATGAAATGATGAAGGAGAAGACGCTCGACGAGGCGAAGAAAACCTTCCGCCCCGAGTTCCTCAACCGCCTCGACGACGTCATCGTCTTCCGCCAGCTCACCAAGCCCGACCTCGTCACCATCCTCGACCTCGAAGTCACGAAGGTCATGGAGCGGCTCAAGCACAAGAACATCCAGCTCGTGCTCGACGAGAAGGCGAAGGACTTCCTCGTGGAAAAGGGCTTCGATCCGCAATACGGCGCGCGTCCGATGCGGCGCAGCGTGGAGAAGTATCTCGAGGACCCGCTCGCCGAGGAACTCTTGCGTGGCAATTTGAACCCCGGCGAGCCGGTGCAAGTCTCGGCCGCCGACGGCAAGCTCACCTTCACTCAGAAGGCCGCCAGCTCAACTGAAGGCGCGGTGGCGAGCTAGCCACTGGCCTCAATTTTCGCAGCAACGCCACCCGCTCACCGGGTGGCGTTGCCTTTTCAGGGGAGATCGCAAACGGAAGTTTCTCGGCCTTGGGCGAGCAAAACTCTTCCCCCGTCCGTTCCTCGCCGCTACAGTCCGCCGCAACATAAACCCTATGCCTGACGCGCCTGTTTCCCTGAACACTCCGCAAGTCTCCGACGCCGACGTCGCCGCCATCGACGCCATGCGGAAGCTGCACGAAGCGCTGCGCCAGGAAGTGGCCAAGGTCATCATCGGGCAGAACGAGGTCATCGACCAGTTGCTCATCGCCATCCTCTCGCGCGGTCACGCGCTGCTCATGGGCGTGCCTGGTCTGGCCAAAACCACGATGGTCCACGCGCTGGCCGACGTGATGAGCCTCCAATTCAACCGCATTCAATTTACGCCGGACCTGATGCCCAGCGACATCACGGGCACAGACATTCTTCAGGAGACCGACCAGCCGGGCAAACGCGCCTTCGTCTTCCTCAAAGGCCCCGTGTTCGCGAACATCGTGCTGGCCGACGAAATCAACCGCACGCCGCCCAAAACGCAGTCGGCGTTGCTCGAGGCAATGCAGGAACACAAGGTCACAGCGAGCGGCAAGGTCTTCAACCTCCCCCGGCCGTTCTTCGTGCTCGCCACGCAAAATCCCATCGAGCAGGAAGGCACCTACCAGCTCCCCGAGGCGCAGCTCGACCGCTTCATGTTTTTCATCCACGTGCATTATCCCAGCGTGGAGGAGGAAGGGCAGATTGCGCGGGCGACCACCGGGGCAGCAACGCCGGCACTTGAAAAACTCATCACCGGTGAGCAAGTGCTGGCCTTTCAGGAATTGATCCAGCGCGTGCCAGTGCCCGACCACATCTACGACACCGCCGTGGAACTCGTCCGCATGACGCGGCCCGCCGACGAGTCCGCGCCGGCCTGGGTGAAGAAATGGGTGAGCTGGGGCGGCGGCCCGCGCGCCGTGCAATATCTCATTCGGGGTGCCAAGGCCCACGCCGTGCTCAACGGCAGCTACCTCGTCCGCATGGAGGACATCGAGGCCGTTGCGCTGCCCGTGCTCACGCACCGGATCCTCACGAACTTCCAGGCGCAGACCGAAGGCATGACCAGCCCGAAGATTATCGAGCGGCTGCTGGCGGAACTGCGCGGTAACAGCAGCGCCGCGAAGTAATCAGAGCCGGGCCTTTCGCGGGCCTTGCCCAAACACCGTCGCTCGCGTCCGCATTTCGCGTTGACGCTGCTGCGCGGGTGACTTGAACTCTCGCCATGCATATTGATTATTCCGTCCGTCGTCTCAGTCTTCCTGCCCGGCTTGCCGCTGTGGTCATCGCGCTTTTGTCCGTGGTCGCCGGATTGCATGCGGAGGTGCGCTTGCCGGTGATCTTCTCCGATCACATGGTGCTCCAGCAGGGCCAGAGCGTGCCCGTGTGGGGCTGGGCCGCCGAGGATGAGTTGGTGATCGTGCAGTATCGCGACCAGGTCGTGCAGACACGCGCGAAGCACGGCAAGTGGCAGGTCAAGCTCGCGGCGATGCCCGCCAGCGCGCGGCCCTTCTCCCTGCGCGTGCTGGCCAGCAACCAGATCGAGTTGAAAAACGTCGTCGTGGGCGAAGTGTGGGTGGCCAGCGGCCAGTCCAACATGCAATGGGCGCTCCGGCAGGCCACCAACGGCGATGCCGCTGCGGCTGCATCGGCAAATCCCAACTACCGGCTCTTCTACGTGCCGCGCGTGAAATCCCCAACGCCGCTCGATGACATCAAGGGCGAATACAACAAGGCCCGGCCGGCGTGGGCGGTGGCCAGCCCGGAGAACACGCCGGACTTCTCGGCGGTGGCGTATTACTTCGGGCGCGATTTGCAGAAGGCCAAGGGCGTGCCCGTGGGAATCATTCACACAAGCTGGGGTGGTTCGCCGGCGGAGGTCTGGATGAGCGAGCGCGTCCTGACCGGGAACGCGGATTACAAGCAGAGCATCGTGGATGCATATCCGACAGCGGTGAAGAACTTCGAGACCGCGAAGGCGCGTTATGTCGAGCAGGCGGCCAAGGCCAAGGCGGCGGGCACCCCGGCTCCGCGCCAGCCCAATGACCCGTGGCGGCCCACGGAACTTTACAACTCAATGATCCACCCGCTCATCCCCTTCGCGATCAAGGGTGCGATTTGGTATCAGGGCGAGTCCAACGCGGGCCGTGCGTGGCAGTATCGCACGCTGTTTGCGGACATGATCCGCAACTGGCGGCAGGACTGGGGCCAGGGCGACTTCACGTTCCTCACGGTTCAACTCGCGCCGTTCACCAAGATTCTCCCCGAACCGGCGGACAGCAATTGGGCGGAGTTGCGCGAAGCGCAGATCGTCGCGAGCAAGAACGTCGGCCACGCCGGCACCGTCGTCATCACGGACGTGGGCGAGGAAAACGACATCCACCCAAAGCAGAAGGAGCCCGTGGGCGCACGGCTGGCGTTGCTGGCGCGCAAGCTCGCGTATGGCGAGAACCTGGTGGCGAGCGGGCCGACCTTCAAGAGCGTGAGCTTCAGCGGTGGCAAGGCCACAGTGACATTCAGTGACACGGGCAAGGGTTTGGAGGCGCGCGGCGGCGAGCTTAAGGGCTTCGCGATTTGTGGGGCGGACGGCAAGTTCGTCTGGGCCACGGCCAAGATCGTCAGCCCGGACAAGGTGGAGCTGAGCAGCCCGAGCGTGAAACAACCGACGGCGGTGCGCTTCGGCTGGGCGAACTTCCCGGTTGTCAATCTATGGAACAAGGACGGCCTCCCGGCGCATCCGTTCCGCACGGACAACTTCCCGCTGACGACTCAGCCCAAGCCGGCGCCGGCCAAGAAATAGTTTGTGCGAGCGCCCATCGCTGCGGGTTTTTCCCGAGCGACCCGCCGGACGACGCTTGGCTAATAATTGATCGTGAGCATCGCTCAATGTCGGAAGCAGATGGCGTTTTGCGCCGTTGGGATTGCGGCCTTCTTCGGGGTCGCACTGTTGGCCACGCGGGCCGACGAGATTCACGACGCCGTGGTGGCACACGACATTTTACGCGTGCGGCAGTTGATCCTAGAGCATCCAGAGATGGCCAATGCCCGGAACGAAAAGGGTGACACGCCGCTCTACATCGCCGCCTTCCGCGGTTACTCGAAGCAAATGGTGCCCTTGCTCCTGCAAATGGGCGCAGACCCGAATCCGACCCCGAACTCCCGCCGCGAAACACCGCTCTCCATTGCGCGCGAACTAGGCAAGAAACAGACGATCACGCAACTCCTGCAGGCCGGGGCCAAGGACGACGAATTCTCGCTCGGCGCGGAGATCCGGCACCTGGCCATCAATCACGAGGCGGGGGAATTGAGCCTCCGGCTGATCGCTCACCCGCATCTCGTGGACGCACGGAATTCCTTCGGTCAGACCGCGCTGACGTTTCTGGCGGCGGAAGAAAAACCCGATTTGAACACACTGGACGTGTTGCTCAAAGCCCACGCCGATCCGAACGCCTCGAACATCTACGGCGGGTCGCCCTTCTCGGTCGCCGTCGAGAGCGAGCACACCAACACCGTAGCGCTGCTGTGCAAGCACGGAGCGAAAGACAATGCCGTCTCCCGCTCCGCGCCCTTGCGCATCGCGGTGAAGAAGAACCTGCTGCGCGAAGCCGAAGAACTTGTGAAGCAGCATCCCGAGATGGTGCCGGCGCATGATGATTTGCGGCGCACCCCGCTGCACTGGGCGGCAGCCTCGGCGGGCCGGCCGATGATTGAGCTGTTGATCAGGCACGGCGCTGACGTGAACGCGGCGGACTTCGCGGAGAACCGCCCCCTCCACGCGGCCGCAATGTTTCCGGACAAGGCCGAGATCGTTCAAACCCTGCTCGCCGCCAAGGCGAACCCAAACGCGGTCAACCGCCAGCGCACCACGCCGCTGCACAACGCCGCGCTCGCGGGAGCGCTGCCCACGGTCAGGGCATTGATGGAGGCAGGCGCTAGCCTGGAAGCGGTGGACAACGTGGGCGAAACTGCGCTGCACCGTGCCGCCACTGGTGGCCATGTGGAAGTAATGAAGCTCCTCTTGGATCGGGGAATGGACCCCAATTTCCGCGACCGCCAGCGGCAGACTGCTCTGCATCAAGCGGCTGAACGCGGCCGCGCCGAAGCGGTAAAGCTCCTGCTCGAACGCAAAGCAAACCCCGCCTTCAAGGATGTCTCCGGCTCGACCGCGTTCGCGCTGGCCGAACGGCGTCGGGAGGTGAGCGGCGGGCAGCATGCGGCCGTGGCCGACCTGCTGCGAGCGGTGACGCCGAAGTAGTTAGTTACTTCGCCACCGGACGGCGGAACACCTTGTGGACGGCCGCCTGGTCGGTGCATTTCACCAGCAACTCATCGATGCACACGTGCGAGGGACGGCTCGCGCACCAGACGAGAATCTCGGCGATGTCGTTGGCCGTCAGCGGCACGACACCTTCGTAAACTTTGTTCGAACGCTGCTCGTCGCCCTTGAAGCGCACCATGGAAAACTCCGTCTCCGCCATGCCCGGATCGATTGTGCCCACGCGCACGCCTGTGCCGTTGAGTTCCAGCCGCAACGAGCGGGTGATCATGATCTCCGCCGCCTTCACGCCGCAATACACCGAGCCGCCTTCGTATGCCTGCCGACCCGCGACGGATCCGATGTTCAAAATGTAGCTGCCGGGATTCTTCACCATGTAGGGCAACACCGCGCGGGTGACGCGCATGACGCCGAGCAAGTTCACCTGCACCATCGCCTCCCAGTCTTCGTCCTTGCCGTTGGCCACCGTGTCGATCCCGTGCGCGCCGCCGGCGTTGTTGACCAGCACGTCGATCTGCGACGTCAGCGACGGGATGCCCTCGGCAAACTTGTTCACGCTCTTCGTGTCACTCACGTCGAGCTTGTGAAAGACGGCGGTGGGTGCGCCAAGCTTGCGTGCCTCAGTGGCAACGGCTTCGAGCTTATCCGTGCGCCGCGCGCCCAGGATGAGATTGCATCCCTCGGCGGCGAAGGCCCGCGCGGCGGCGGCCCCAAACCCGCTGGAAGCTCCGGTGATGAGAACCCACTTGTTGGCAAGACGTGATGGCATAAATTGAGATGTCGTTTAAGAGCGCGCATTTCTAACGGCCCGCCGCGCAGTCGCAAAGCAAAAAGGCTGGCTCGTAACGCAAACCCAGCAGCCTGGGGCTCGCCGTGCGTGCGCCACGTGTCGGCGCGGCACTAGGCCTTCACCCCAACGCGCGGACACCACGCCTTCAGCTCGCACCCGGCGCAGTCCGGCTTGCGCGCATCACATCGCCGTCGGCCGTGCCAGATGAGCCAGTGGCTGAACTGCGCCCATTGCGGCTGCGGCACCAGCTTCATCAAGTCCTGCTCGATACGCTCTGGCGTCGTCGCGCGCGTCAGCCCGAGCCGTTGCGAAAGCCGCGAGACATGCGTGTCCACGACCACGCCCACGTTGATGCCGAAGGCGTTTCCCAGCACCACGTTCGCGGTCTTGCGCCCCGCGCCGTCGAGCGCCGTGAGTTCCGCCATCGTGCGCGGCACCTCGCCACCGTGAAGCTCGACGAGCTTGCGACAGCAAGCCTGGATGTTCTTCGCCTTGTTCCGGTAGAAGCCCGTGCTCTTCACCGCCTGTTCCAAGTCCGCCAGCGGAGCCTCCGCGAAATCCCGCGCAGTGCGATACCGTTTGAACAGCTCCGCCGTGACCAGATTCGCCCGCTTGTCCGTGCATTGCGCTGAGAGAATCGTGGCGATGAGCAGCTCCAGCGGATTCGCGTGATTCAACTCACAGTAGGCATCGGGATAAGTCCGCTGCAACACCGCGATGACCCCGGCGGCGCGCTTCCCTCTGGCATCGGCTGATTCGCGTGACATGATTCGGCAACGCAGCGTAGTGTCCGCCTCGTCAGCGTCAATGCATCCACGCCGCCTCCCAAATTCTCCGCGCTTGCTCGGCAGATTCCTTTGCACAGGTCTGGCGCTCGGCTTCCTTGCCGGCTGCGTGACCTACGAGCCGAAGCCGTTCGTGCCGACGGACACCGCCGCCGCCTTTGACCAGCGCTCACTGCAATCTCCAGCTCTGCGCGCGTTCATCGAGAAGCAACTCGGCCAGGAGCTGAAAGTGTGGCCACCACACCGCGAGCCGCCGGGCTGGACGCTCCCACTGCTCACGCTTGCGGCGTATTACTATCATCCGTCGCTCGAAGTCGCGCGCGCCAACTGGGCTGAGGCGCAGGCCGCCGTCGTCACGGCGGGCGGGCGGCCCAACCCCACGCTCACGCTTTCGCCGGGCTACAACTTCAACGCCGCGTCTGGCGTCACGCCGTGGATGCGGGGTGTTGCATTCGATTTGCCCCTCGAAACGATGGGCAAGCGCGCGCTGCGCGTGTTGCGCGCGCAGCAATCCGCCGAGGCAGTGCGCTGGCAGCTCAGCGCCGCCGCGTGGCAGGTGCGCGCGGGCGTGCGCGACGCCTTGATTAATTACAACGATGCGGCGAAGCGATTCCAGCTGCTCTACCAGCAACACCAGTTGCACGAGCAGTGGCTGCAGCGTTTGCAAGAGCGCGCCGCCGCCGGGGCACTTTCACGGGCCGAACTCATGCCCACGCGCATCGCGTTGGAGAAACTTCGCCTAGAACTTACGGAACAAAATCGCGGGCAGACTCAGCTCAAGGCCCGGCTTGCGGAAGCCGTGGGGGTCCCGCTCGGTGGACTTGTCATCGGCACCGGAGCGGCCTGGTCATTTCCCCAATCTTCGCGCCTGGCCACCATCGAGGCCCGTCAGCGCGCGCTCACGCGCCGCGCGGACATTGCAGCGCTGCTCGCCGAATACGCAGCCGCGCAAGCGGCGCTTCGGCTGGAAATCGCCAAGCAATACCCGGACGTGCATCTGGGCTCCGGTTTCCAGTGGGATCAAGGCGAAAGCAAATGGACCTTCCTCAATGTGTCTGCCGAGTTGCCCTTGTTGAATCGCAACCAAGGCCCCATCGCCGAAGCGCAGGCCCGCCGTGCCAGCGCCGCCGCGCGCGTGGAAGCTGCGCAGGCCAAGGCTGTGGCAGAGATCGACGCTGCACTCGCTGCACACAACGCCGCGCTTGATCGCCTGAACTCGCTCGATCAACTCCTCGCCCAGCAGAAACGCCAAGCCGAAAGCATCGAGGCGCAGGTGCGAGCCGGTGCGCTGGACGTGGTTGACCGCCTCGGCGCGCAGTTGGAGCTGGCGCAATTCGAGCTGCTCCGCTGGGACGCGAGTGTGAAGGCGACGCAAGCGGTAGCACGGCTGGAAGACGCGTTGCAAACGCCCGTTGACTCGAACCACAGCGCCATAGCCCCCGGCAAACTCGTTGAAACCAATCCCCGCGCCGCAAAGGAAAAACCGTGAAGCCTAATCCTCTCGCCCTATTCGTCGCGTGCCTCGCGCTCGCCGCGTGTAAACCGGCGGATAATGCCGCGCCGGAAAAGAAAGAAGCCGAGAAGGCCTCGCCTGTCTCGCATAACGACAAGGGCGAGACGGTCCTCAAGCTCGACGCCGACGCGGTGAAGCGCATCGGCATCAAACTGGAGCCGCTCGCCGCTGCGGACTTCAGCCCGGAGGTGAAGGGCTTTGGTCGCGTGCTCGATCCCGCGCCACTCACTGCACTCGTCAGCGAACTCGCCACTGCGCACCTCGCCTTGGAGAACTCGCGCCGTGAACTCGATCTGGCCCACAAACGCCGCGAGGGCGAACTCGCGCTCGCCCGCGCTTCGCTGAAACTTTCCGAAGCCTCCGTGCAGCTCACCAAGGCGCAGAGCGAAGCCGAGCTTGCTGTCGCGCAGGCGGCGTTCAAGGCCTCGTCTCTCGAACTCGAACGCGCCAAGACGCTCGCGAAGCAGAACAACCTTTCCGAGCGCGCACTCCAAGCCGCCGAGGCCGCCAGCGCGAAGGACAACGTCGCTGTGGCGACCGCCAAGCTCGGCGGCACGCGCACCGCACAAGCCGCCGAGCTCGCGGTGCAGAAGGACCGGCTGCAGCTTGAGCTTTCCGATGCCACGACCGCGCGGGCTGTGCAAGCGGCGGAGACCGCTATCCATCGGGACGAAGTTGCTGCTGGAGCCGTGCGCGCGAAAGTGGCCACCGCCTACGGCCGGATGCTGTCAGACCACGAGAATCTCCTGGGGTTCGCGCAATCGCTCGTTGTTGGTCACACCGCACTCGTGCGCCTGGATGTGCCGGCGGGAGAACCGTTGAAAGCGCAGCCCACCGCCGCGCATCTAATCTCGCCGTCGGACGCGGGCGCGGTCATCGCGGCACAATTGCTCGGTTCAGCGGGCGGCACCGACGCGCAGTTGCAGGGCCAGGGATTTCTTCTGCTCGTGAAACAGGAAGGAACGCGCCTCGCGCCTGGCACGCTCATCACGGGCTTTCTCAGGCTGCCCGGCGATGTTGAGCACGGCGTCACGGTTCCGCGCACGGCGATTGTTCGGCACGAAGGCGAGGCGTTCATTTATGTCGCAACGAAGGAAGGCGAGTTCGCGAAGAAGGAAATCGAACTGGAACACGCAACGTCCGGCGGCTGGTTTGTGCATGAAGGGTTGAAGGCGGGCGAGAAAATCGTTGTGAGCGGCGCGCAGCAGTTGCTGTCGGAGGAATCCAAGGGGAAGGACTAAGCGCGCCATGCTGAACGCCATCGTTTCCTTTTCCCTCCGGCATCGTGGCATTGTCGTTGCGCTCGCGTGCCTGCTGCTGTTCTACGGCCTCTACGTCGCCAAACACGCGAAGCTCGATGTGTTTCCTGATTTCATGCCGCCGCAGGTGACGGTGCAGGCGGAAGCGCCGGGCATGACTCCGGAGCAGGTCGAGTCGCTCGTCACCCGGCCCATCGAGACGGCGGTCAATGGCCTAGGCTATCTGGAATCACTCCGCAGCGAGTCCATTCAAGGCCTGTCCGTGGTCACGGTGGTTTTCAAGGAAGGCACGGACATTCACATCGCGCGGCAGACGCTCGCGGAGAAGCTCTCGACGCTCGCCGCGCAACTGCCCGCCGGCGTCGCCGCGCCAAAGATGTCGCCGCTCGTCTCGGCCACGATGGACTTGCTCAAGATTGGCCTTGTTTCGGAAAAGCTTTCGTCGATGGAGCTGCGGACCTTCGCTGACTGGACGCTCAAGCCGCGCCTCTTATCCGTGCCGGGCGTTACACGCTGCATTGTCTTCGGTGGTGAAGTGCGGCAGTTGCAAGTGCAGGTGCGGCCCGACCGTCTCGTCGCGCACGACCTGGCGTTGAGCGAAGTGCTCTCCACTGCGCGGCTCGCGACGGGGGTGCGTGGCGCGGGCTTTGTCGAGACGCAGAACCAGCGCATTCTCATCCAGACCGAGGGCCAGTCGCTCACACCTGCCGTGCTAGGCGAAGTCGTCATCGTCCACAAGGACGGCGTGCCCGTGCGGTTGTGCGACGTGGCAAACGTGGTCGAGGGCGCGGAGCCAAAGTTCGGCGACTGCGTCATCCAGGGAAAACCCGGCGTGCTGCTCGCGCTCGCGAGCCAGTTCGGCGCGAACACGCTGGATGCCACGCACGCGCTTGAGGAGGCGCTGGAGGAACTGGAGCCGGTCTTCAAACGCGAAGGCATAACGGTCTTCCCGCGCTTGCACCGGCCCGCGACGTTCATCGAGGAATCGCTCAAGAGCATCAAGGCGTCGCTGCTGCTCGGCGGCGTGCTGGTGGCGGTCGTGCTGTTTATTTTCCTCGGCCACTTCCGCACGGCGCTCATTTCGGTCACGGCGATTCCGCTCTCGCTGCTCGCGGCTATCATCGTGCTGGACCGGCTGGGCGTGACACTCAACACCATCACGCTCGGCGGGCTCGCCATCGCCATCGGTGAGGTTGTGGACGACGCGATCATTGACGTGGAGAACATCTTCCGCCGATTGCGTGAGAACCAACTCGCCGCCGCGCCGCGCCCGCTGTTCGCAGTCATCCTCGACGCCTCGCTCGAAGTCCGCACCGCCGTTGTGTTCGCCACGTTCGTCGTCGCACTGGTGTTCGTGCCGGTGCTCACGCTCACCGGCTTGCAGGGTAAATTTTTCGCGCCGCTCGCACTGGCTTACATCATCGCCATCCTGGCGTCGCTGGGCGTCGCGCTCACGCTCACGCCGGCGCTGGCGTTCCTCTTGTTTGGCCGCGGCGTGCGCGAGACGAAGGAGCCGCGGCTGCAAACGTGGCTCAAGCGGATTTACCTCGCCCTGCTGGGCCGCATCGCGAAGTCGCCGAATCTCGTCATCGCGGCGGTGGTGCTCGTGTGCGCGGGCGCGGCGTTCAAACTGCCCGGCATGGGCAAGGAGTTTTTGCCCGAGTTCCGCGAAGGCCATCTGGTGCTGCAAGTGTCGGCTGCGCCCGGCACGTCGCTCGCGGAGATGCTGCGCATCGGCAAACAGATTTCCGAGGAGCTGATGAAGGACGAACACATCGCCACGGTCGAGCAACAGGCAGGCCGCGCCGAGGCGGGCGAGGACACCTGGAGTCCGCACCGCAGCGAGTTCCACGTCGAGCTGAAGCCCGGCACGCCCGGCGAGGAGCAGGAGCATCTGATGAAGGAAATCCGCGAGCTGCTAGGCAAATATCCCGGTCTGCAATTCGAGGTGCTCACCTTTCTCGGCGACCGCATCAGTGAGAGCATTTCCGGCGAGACCGCGCAGGTGGTGGTGAACGTGTTCGGCGACGACCTCGAAGCGCTCGACGCCAAAGCCGGCGAGGTCGCGAAGGTGCTGGAGAAAGTTCCCGGCGCGAAAGACGTGCAGTTGAAAGCGCCGCCCGGCGGGCCGCGCCGCGTCGTAAAGCTCCGGCCCGACCGGCTCACGCAATACGGCTTCCGCCCCGTCGAGGTGCTCGAAGCCGTGCAGACCGCGTTTCAAGGGACCATCGTGGCGCAGACCTTTCGCGGCAGCCAGGTCAGCGACGTGGCGGTGATTCTCGCCAGCGACGCGCGGCGCGAACCGGAGGCGATTGGCGATTTGCTGCTCCGCAACGCGCAGGGCCTGCGCCTTCCGTTGCGCGAACTGGCCGACGTTTATCCCGCCACAGGCCGCGCGCTCATCTCGCACGAAGGCGCGCGCCGCCGCCAGACCGTGACGTGCAACACGCAGGGCCGCGACGTCGCCTCGTTCGTCGAGGACGCAAAGCACCAAATCGCGGAGAAGGTGAAATTTCCCCGCGGCGTTTATCCCGAGTATGGCGGCGCGGCGGAAGCGCAGGCAGCGGCCCAGCGGCAAATCCTGTTGCACTCCGGCCTCGCCGCGGTGGGCATCCTGCTGTTGTTGTCCGTCGTGTTCAAAACCGCGCGCAACCTCCTGCTCGTGCTGGCGAACGTGCCGTTCGCGATGGTCGGCGGCGCGCTCTTCGTCGTGCTCGCCGGACTGTTCGATGCCGACGCGGGCGCGCTGAACATCGGTTCGCTCGTGGGCTTCGTGACGCTCTTCGGCATCACGATGCGCAACTCCATCATGATGATTTCCCACTACGAACACCTCGTCGCTGCCGAAGGCATGACGTGGGGACTGGACTGCGCCCTGCGCGGCGCGAGCGAGCGGCTCGTGCCCATCCTGATGACCGCGCTTGTCACCGGCCTGGGCCTGCTGCCACTGGCGATGCACAGCGGTGAAGCCGGCGCCGAGATCGAAGGCCCGATGGCGGTGGTGATCCTCGGCGGCCTCATCACCTCCACCGTGCTGAACCTGCTGGTGCTACCGACGCTGGCGGTGAAATTCGGGCGCTTCACAGAGAACGCAACCAAGGCGGCGTAGCTTGGTAGGAAAAATAAGCAACCTCATCAGTGTCCCCTTGAGTTGCTGCCAGCAAGCTCTCCACTTGGTTCCTAGTATGTTCCGCAGATGAGCGAAAGTTCACTGGCTTCAATCTAGCTTGAACACGGCGAACCAGGCGTCCTTGTTGCCGCCACCGAAGGTGCCTTGCAGCGGTTTGAACAACGGCACAGGAACGATGACCGGTTTCAATTCGGGCTTTGTCTTGTCCTGACTCACCGACTCCTTGACCGCGCTGCCGCCAATCACCAAGTGCCCGTTGCGAAACGCGACACACTCGATGCTCGTGCCTTGGAAATAACCGCACTGCTGCATTTTAAAACCCGCGTCCAGCACCGCGAGGAAGCCCCCGCCTTGATAGCCACCCTCCACACCGGCGAACCACGGGTTCTTTGTCGGGCAGCCAGACGCGCTGTTGCCCACGATGAACGTGCGGCCCAGGCCGTCGCCGGCGACTCCTTCCATGCCCAGGCCATTCGCTCGCTGTGGCGTGAGCCACGCGGACATCCAGGTGCCTTTCTCCAAGCGCCCATCGGCGGGGTTCACGCGGAAAAGCACGGCGGTCTTGCTCGCGCCCTTGAACCCGAACCCCGGCGACTTCTGGAACACGCCGTCGAAAACGGAAGCATCGATTTTCTCGTTCACGCGCTTGGGATCGCGTGTGCAAACGGAGTTCCCGCCATCGGCGAAAAGGCTGAAGTAAATTTTCCCAGCCGCATCCGCGCCGGCGAAGTGGCCGGTCGTGTCTGCCATTAAGCCGTTGCCACCATACTTTTTGTCTACGAGCAACTTCGGGTCGGGATTCCAGAGAGACCACAGCGGTTTACCCTCACGGTCGAAGGCGTAGGCGTAAGGATCCTTGTAAGGCTCCTTGCCGGTGTGTGTCATGCCGTAGCCGGTCACGACGGCGATACCGGTCTGCAGCGAGACGGCCATGCCGCCGGGACGATTGTCGCCGTGCGAAGACCAGGTGACGTCCCACTTCTGCTTGCCATCTGGGCCGAAACGAATCAGGTGGCCCTTGGTGAGCACGACGAGATCGCGGTTGCCATCCACGGCGAAGTCCAGTGCGCCGGCGACGAAAACGCAGGCCAGCGCACGGCCCGCATCGGCGGACAACGTAGCGACGAACCGGCCGGTGCCCTCCGCGCCCGCGAGTTTCATTATGCCGGCTGCGTCGCCGAGCACGAGCAGGTTGCCGCTGCTATCGGCCTTGAGCTTGAGCAGTTTCGCTGTCCCGGGGGCGAATCTTGCCGCGCTCAACTGCTTCTGCCCGTCGAGCGAAAGCCGCACGATGAACCCGGCGGTGTTCGGATCGGCAGATGGCTTGCCGCCCTTGTTGGGCTTCTTTGAATCCACTGTGGCGGCGGGCTTTGGGGTCGCCTGACCGAGCACGACGGGTTTGCTGCTGAGGTTTAATTCAACGGCATTAACCGCGAGCACAACGCTCAAGTCTTGGCCAATTTCCGCCGCGACGATTTGTTCCTCACCCGCGCCGCCCAGCCACGAAGCGGTAAGCATTTTAAGCGGACCTGACTGGTTGGGCTCGACGGCGGGAAGGAATGTGGCAGCGAGCAGCAGGCCGAATGCAAAGTGACAAATCCGTTTCATACGCAGCGCAACGTTGTAGGGCAAAGCCCGGTGAGTGGGAAGTGGCTTTGCCGGGCTGGCGACTGCCGTGATTCGGGAAGGGACTCCTCGATTTCAACAACTCCGCCTCTTTCGCTCCCGCACCGCAGCGTCTTCGCCCAATGGCTTCAAATTTCGATCGCCTGATGCGGGACGGGCACGGTGACTTCGGAGTGGGGCAGCAGATGTTTCAGCGTCTCCGCAAACGCGAGGGATTGCTCTTCCTCGCCGTGGATGACGAAGGTCTTCTTGATGTTCCCGGAGAGTGATTTCACGTAGCCGGAAAGTTCGTTGCGATCCGCGTGGCCGGAGAAGGCGTCGATCTTCGCCACGCGGGCGCGGATGGCGTGCGGCTCGCCGAGGATGTTCACGGGGCTGCGGCCCGCCATGATCTGCGCGCCGAGCGTGTGCTCCGCGCAGAAGCCGACGAAGAGGATGAGGTTGGCGGGGTCGCCACCGTGGTTCTTGAGGTGATGCAGCACGCGGCCAGCCTCGGCCATGCCCGACGCGCTGATGATGATGGCGGCGTCCTTCAGCTCGTTGAGTTTCATGGAATGCGCCAGTTCGCGGATGTAGGTGAGGTTCTCCATACCGAAGGGATTGCCCTTCTCGCGGAGGTAGGTGTAGGTCGCCTCGTCGAAACACTCAGGGTGCAGGCGAAACACCTCCGTGGCGTTCACACTCAACGGGCTGTCCACATAGATCGGCACCTTGGGCAGTTTCCCGGCATCGGTGGCCAGATGCAGGGCGTAAACGATCTGTTGCGTGCGGCCCACGGAGAAGGCGGGGATGATGACCTTGCCGCCGCGGTTCACCGTGTCCGCAACAAGCTGGCACAATTCATCGCGCGCATCCACGGGGCTGGAGTGAAGGCGGTTGCCGTAGGTGCTTTCGATTTGGAGGAAGTCCACGTGCTCGACTGGTTGTGCGCTGCGGAGGATTTCCTGCCCAGGGCGGCCGATGTCGCCGCTGAAGAGGTAACGGAACTGCCGGCCTTTCTCCCGCACGTCGAGCACGACCTGCGCTGAGCCGAGGATGTGCCCGGCATCGCGGAACGTCAGCGTGACCCCGTCCGCGATGAGCATGGGCCGGTCGTAATTGATCGCCACGAACTGGCGGACGGCGCGCTCGGCGTCGCTGGCCGTGTAGAGCGCCTGCACAGGTGGCTTGCCCTGCTTGGCGCGCTTGCGCGAGACGAACTGCGCGTCGGACTGCTGGATGGAGGCGGAGTCCTCGAGCATGATGCTGGCGAGGTCCCGCGTGGCGAAGGTCGAGTAAATGTTCCCGGCGTAACCCTGTTTGCAGAGGTTTGGGAAATTGCCGCAATGATCGATGTGCGCGTGGCTGAGGATCGCGGCGTCGATGGTCTTCGGGTCGAAGGGGAAGCAGCAGTTGCGCGTGATGGATTCATCGCGCCGTCCCTGGTAGAGGCCGCACTCCAGCAGCAAACGCTGCCCGTTGACCTCCAGCAGATACATCGAGCCGGTGGTCGTGCGGGTGGCGCCGTGGAAGTGGATTCGCATGGCGCGGAGGCTACGGCGACAGCGCAAAGATCAAAGTTCAAAGTTCGGAGGAGTTCTGGCAGGCTGCCGTGGCTGTGTCGCAGATTTACACGAAGTTCAAGCAACCCAAGCCGAAGAAGCGCTCCGGCGGAGACGGGCATTGGGGCTGGGCGGTGTTGATCTTGGCGGTGCTCGTTGGTGCCTGGTGGCGCTGGGTGCGCGTGGAGCCAGCTCCGGCAAACAAACCCGCGCCCTCCGCCAGTCAGGAGGCGCGGCTGCCGGCGTTCAATCCGGCGGCCACGAATCCACCGCTGCCGGTCACCGTGGTCACGAACCGTTCCCGTCCGGTCTTGGGGGGGAACGTGTCACCCACCAACCGGGCCGGCCTCGGCACGGCGACGAATCGCATGGCCGGGTTAGTGGCGACCAACCGCGTTCCCATCATGGAGCCGGTCATTGATCCCAGTGTTTTCCCGCGGGCACCCCGCGACACTTTCGAGGTGCAGGTCGCGCTCGCGCGGGCGGGGATTTCCTCGGGCTCGTTCGATGGGGTGATCGGCTCGCAAACGCGCGCGGCCATCCGGGCTTTTCAACTGCGCGAAGGCATGGTGGAAACCGGCTCCGCCGACGCGGAAACCAAGGCGCGGCTGCAACTCGCCGCCCCGCCGCTGACGAGCTACGTGGTCAGCTCGAACGACCTCGCGCGCCTCCAGCCGTTGAGCACCACGTGGCTGGGCAAATCGCAGCAAAGCGCGCTGGATTACGAAACGATCCTCGAACTCGTAGCCGAAAAAGGTCACGCCCACCCGCTCTTCATCAAGCGGCTGAACTCCAACGTGGACTGGACGAATGTTGTGGCGGGCACGGAGCTGCGCATCCCGAACGTGAGCTATCCGCCGCCCCGGGCGAAGGCAGCCTTTTTGGTGATCCACCTCGCGGGCAAGACGCTCCAGGCGTTCGACGCGAACACGAATTTGCTCGCGCACTTTCCCTGTAGCATCGCGGCGCGCGTGGAGAAGCGGCCCGTCGGCGAACTGCACGTGGCCGTCGTCGCGCCGAATCCGAATTACACGTTTGACCCGGAGGTTTTCCCCGAGTCGCCGGAGGCGCAAAAGCTCGGGCGCAAACTGATCCTGCCACCGGGACCGAACAACCCCGTGGGCGTGGCGTGGATCGGCCTCGACCGGCCCGGCTACGGCATGCACGGCACGCCCGCGCCGGAACAAGTAGGCCGCACGGAGTCGCACGGCTGCTTCCGGCTCGCGAACTGGAATGCGGAGTATTTGCTGAAGCTCGTTACGGTGGGGACGCCGGTAAGGGTTGTGGAGTGAGCGCCAAATACTCCTTTAACCTCGCCTCCGAGGACAGGCGACGTGCCGATCTGCCGCGCAAGATTCTCATCGCACAAAACGACACTGAGACGGTCGCGCACATCACGCTCAAGCTGCTGGCCTTCCTCATCTTCTGGCGACCCACAAGCTCGCCGTGAAATGTCACGACGCGGAAATCTGGGTGGTGAAGCGCTCGCCGGCCGAGGTCGAGCAACTGCGGCTCGCGATGAAGAAGGCGGAGCTGCGCGAAAACCGCTACAACTTGCTCGCACTGGACTCGGAGTTGTTCAACGAGGTCTGCGGCCTCGTGCAGCAACGCAACGACGTGACGCTGTTCACCTGCGACTTTGACCCGCCGAAGCTTCAGTTCGACTTCAACGGGCTGTGGTTCGACGCGGAGTTCAGCGTGCTGCGGTTTTGATTTGCCGCGAAAGGGCAAAGCCCGCAAAGAGAAAACAAGCTCAGAACCGAAACTGAGAGCCGCCGCCGGAAGTTCTTCTTGCGCTCTTTGCGCCCTTTCGTGGCTACTTCTTCCCCAGCACTTCCTTGAGCTTGTCGGCGGCTTCCTTGCCGGCGGCGAGCTTCTGGCGGACGAGTTTGTAGGCTTCGGAGGCGCGCTTCTGGCCTTCGGTGATCTGCCACGGGCTCATGAGGCGGATGACCTTGTCGCGCGCTTCCACGGCGCGCTGGTAGCCAAAGGCGCCGACGAGGTTATACCACTTGTAGGCTTCCACGTAGTCCTGCGCGACGCCGCGGCCCAACTCGTAGCAGGAACCGAGGCGGAACTGCGAGTCGAGGTGTGCCTGCTCGGCGGCACGGGAATACCACTTCACCGCTTCCGCGTAATCTTGCGGCACGACTTGGCCGGCTTCGAAAAACTGGCCCAGCCGTGCCTGCGAATCGGCGATGCCCGCCTCCGCGCTGAGGCGATACCACTTCACCGCCTCCTGCTGATCCTGCGCCACGCCCAGCCCGAGGTCGCAATACTGCGCGAGCCGCGCCTGCGCTTCGTGGATGCCCTGCTGACCGGCCATGCGGAAATACTTCGCGGCCTCGGCGAAGTCTTGCAGGGTGCCCAGGCCGCGATCGATGCACCGGCCCAAGCGTGCTTGCGCCTCGGCGTGCCCGGCGTCAGCAGCCTTGCGATACCACGCGACGGCGGCCTGATGCGACTGCAGCACACCGCGTCCGAACTCGGTGCAAAAGCCGAGGCGGAACTGTGCGTTCGGCTCGTTTTGGTCGGCGGCCAGTCGATACCAACCAGTGGCCTCAGCGAAGTCCTGCGCGACACCGTCGCCGAACTCGTAGCAAAAGCCGGTGAAGAACTGTGCGCCCGCGTGGCCGTTGTCGGCGACGGTGCGGTAGAGCACGTAGGCTTGGTTGACATCGCGCTCGACGCCGAGGCCCTGGCGGAGCAACTGCGCGAGGAGGAACTTGGATTCGAGGTGGCCTTGATCGGCGGCGGCACGGAAGCATTGCGCGGCCTTCGCATAATCCTGCGCGATACCGTGGCCGTGCTGGTAGCAGACGCCGAGCTTGTGCTGCGCGCTGATGTTGCCCTGATTCGCCGATTGGAGAAACCAGCGTGCGGCGGTGACGTGGTCTTGCGACACGCCCTGACCTTTTTGGTAGAGGCAGCCCAACGCGAACTGCGCGGCGGCGTTGTTGCGGTCGGCGGCGCGTTGATACCAGCGCGCGGCAGCGGCATAATCCTGCGGCACGCCTTCGCCCAGCTCATACTTCGTCGCCAGCGTGAACTGCGCGCCCACATGGTCCTGCTCGGCAGCCTTGTGGAACCACACGATGGACTCGGCGTAATTCTGCGGCACGCCCTGGCCACGCGTGCAAAGCTCGGCGAGTGAGAACTGCGCCTCGGGGTTGCCGTTCTCAGCGGCGAGCTGAATCAACATGCCCGCCGCGACGAAGTCCTGCGGCACGCCATCGCCAATGAGGTATTTCTGGCCGAGCGCGTATTGCTCGGAGGGATTGGCGGTTTGCGCTACACCCATGAGGGATTCGGTCTCCTCGAAGGCCGGGGCCACCACTTGCTCTGGCGCAGTAACGGGTTGCGGTGGGACGAAAGTGGGCTCGGTGAACGTCGGCGCGGGCATCGGCGCGGGCGCGGGTGCAAACTGCGCCGGTGTGAAGAAAGTGGTGGGCGGCGACAAGGGCGCAGGCGGCGGTGCTAGGAACACTGGCGACGGCATCGGCGTGGGCGGAACGTAGGCAGCAACCGGGGTGAGCACGGGCACGGGCGCAGGCGCTGGTTCCGGCTCCGGCGCAGCCATCGCATATGGAGCCTGCGTCATCCCGGCGGTCGCAACGGAAGTAGGGATGATCAACGGCGGTTCGGATGCCGGAGCAGGGGCCTCAGGTTCGGGTGCCGGGGCAGGTTCGGACGCAGGCGCAGGCGTTTCAGCGACGACTTCGACTGGTTTTACTTCCACCACGGGCGCGATCTCCACGACTGGCGCAGGTTCCGGTTCGGGAGCTGGAGCAGGTTGCGGACGCGTCGAGAGAACGGTCTCCGCCTCGGGGTTGGCCTCGCCCTTGGTCAAGTCTTGCAGCGCAGCTTTGGCCTCAGGATCACCTTGTGCCGCGGCGCGGCGATACCAAGCCACGGCCTCGTCGCGGTCTTTTGGCACCCCTTCGCCGATTTCGTAGCAATAGCCGAGGTTGAATTGCGCGGCGGCATTGCCCTGCAATGCGGCCTGCCGATACCACTCCACGGCCTTGGTGTAATCCTGCGAGACACCTTCACCGCGGTGGTAGTGCGCGCCGAGCGCGAACTGCGCCTCGGGCAGGCCCTGCTCGGCGGCGCGGCGAATCCACTGCACGGCTGTCTCGTAATTCGGCTGGCCCATGATGCCATTGACGTAGGCGATGCCGAGGTCGAACTGCGCGCTGGCATCACCGGCTTCGGCCTCCGCGACCATCTTCGCCTGCGGATCGTCCGATGCGGGAGAAGAAGTCGTGGCGAACGTCGCGGTCACCGGGGCCGGCTCCTGCGACGGCAGGGAAATCGAAATAGGGGCGGAGGAATCCGGCTTGGGAACCGGGGCCGGCTCAGGCGCAACGGAAGGTGCCGTGGAAAGCACGGCTTCCATTTCCGAGCCCGGCCGATGGGCAGGGCGCGCCATAGGCGCGGGCGCAGCGGGGGCTGCGGCTTTCGGCAAAGTCTTCTCCAGCTCGATGATGGCCTGGCGCGCGTCCTCGTCGCCTGAGTCGGCGGCCTTGCGATACCAAATCAGTGCCTCGTCCGCGTTCTTCTCGACGCCCTCACCGATTTCGAAGCAGTAGGCGAGGTTGAATTGTGCAAGCGTGTGGCCCTGCTCTGCTGCCTTGCGATACAGGCCCACGGCCCGCTCGTAATCGGCCGCCACGCCCTTGCCCTGCTGATACAGTGCGCCCAACAGAAACTGCGCGTCCGCGTGGCCGCGGCGGGCAGCCTTGTCCAGATAATCGGCCGCCAGCGAATAATCCAGCGGCACGCCCTCGCCGCGCGTGTAAAGGTGGCCGAGCTGATATTGGGCGTGGGCATCGCCCTGTTGAGCTTTGAGTTGGAGGGACTTGATGTTGGCGCTCGCCATGGCCGGATAGTTTGTTTTTCGATGCTGTGAAAGCAATCAAGAAATGGGCGGGTCAAGTCAATTTTGCCAACCAGTGGCGGCCCGTCCCCCCCCTCTCACTCGCGCTCACGTTGTCTGCGGTCATTTCAAGCTTGGAGCGCCTTCCGTCCCTTCGCTAACTTCCCGCCATGAAAGCCTTGGCCGCCGCGCCAGCCCGCGTTCCGCATCCTGCGTCCCGCATTGCCGCAGCTCCCACCGTGGACCAAATCATGGCCGAGGAACGCGCTGCGAGCTTCCCCAAGCGCAGCATCAAGTCCGGCGCCAAACTCGTCGGCCTCAAAATGGCCGTGAGCATGATGGACCTCACCACCCTCGAAGGCAAAGACACGCCCGGCAAGGTCGCCTTCCTCTGCCGCAAGGCCCTCGCTCCCGCCGAAGCCCGTTTCTCGGTCCCTCCCTGCGCTGCCGTTTGCGTGTATCCGAACATGGTGAAGCACGCGCGCAAGTTTCTAGGCGCAAACTCGCCCGTGCACGTCGCCGCCGTCGCCACCGGCTTTCCCAGCGGCCAATATCCCCTGCCCACCAAGCTCGCTGAAGTTCGACGGGCCGTGGCCGACGGAGCGGACGAAATCGACATGGTCATCGACCGCTGCGCCTTCCTCACCGGCGACCACGCCAAGGTCCACGACGAAATCGCCGCCACCAAGGCAGCCTGCGGCCCCGCGCACCTCAAAGTCATCTTCGAGACCGGCGAACTCGTCACCTACGACAACGTCCGCCTGGCCAGCGAAATCGCGATGAACGCCGGCGCGGACTTCATCAAGACCAGCACTGGCAAAGTCACGCCCGCCGCTACCATGCCCGTCACGCTCGTCATGCTGGAAGCCATCCGCGACCACTTCTTCGCCACCGGCATCCGCATCGGCATGAAGCCCGCCGGCGGCATCCGCACCAGCAAGCAGGCCCTCGCTTACCTCGTAATGGTGAAGGAAACCCTCGGTGACGACTGGCTCACTCCCGAACTCTTCCGCTTCGGCGCCAGCACGCTCGTCAACGACGTGCTCATGCAAATCGCCAAGCTCGTGGAAGGGCGTTATCAGGCGGCGGATTACTTCTCGCAGCCTTGAGGGGTGCCTCGACGCGACCGGCTTCAACGCACCGCAATCACCTCGCTCACGAGCAGCACCGGCGCATTGGTGCACACAGGACGAAGTGCCTTGCCATCCTCATGCACGGTGCGATTTACATACCGCTGAACGGGCAGCGCATCCACTGCCCCTGCTGCGCACTGAGCTGAACGGCTGAACACCGTAGACATGCCAAGCGAGCTTTGTGTCGCGCTACCGGGGGAGCCGAACGAGCCAGCCTCACTGCGCGAACCAGCCTGAATCTGGAGCGGTGAACATCCTTCCCCGCCCACCGTCGAAACGCCTCGTTGTTAGCACCAAACCAACCATGAAACGCACTGTTCTCTTCTCCACCCTTGCTCTGGCCACCTTGCTTGCGTCACCCGCGCCGCTCTACGCCCAGGCCAAGACCGACGCCAAAGACGCCAAAAAGGACGCGAAGAAAGACGCCCAGCCCAAGAAGCCCAATCCCGTTCAGGCCCCCGATGTCGCCGCGCCCAAGTTCCGCGACGGCGAACCGGACGCCGGCTTCCTTAAGACCCACGAGCGCTTCGTCAGCATCGCCAAGGCTGGCGGCGTAGACGTGCTCTTCCTCGGTGACTCCATCACCGCTGGCTGGGGCGGAGCGAAGGAGATTTGGGAAAAGGCCTTCGGTGCCTACAAGCCGGCGAACTTCGGCATCGGCGGCGACCGCACGCAGCACGTGCTCTGGCGCATCACCAACGGCGAGCTGGATGGCATCAAGCCCAAGGTCGTCGTGCTGATGATTGGCACCAACAACTCCGGCACGGACGAGGCGGACGGCATCGCCAAGGGCGTCACCGCCATCGTGAAGGCCATCCACGCCAAGTCCCCGACCACCAAGGTCCTCCTGCTCGCCGTCTTCCCGCGCGGCACCAAGCCCGACGGCGCGTTCGGCCCGCAGCAGGAGAAGCTCAAGCAGGTCAACGCCACCATCGCCAAGCTCAACGACGGCAAGAGCGTTCATTACCTCGACATTGGCGAGAAGTTCCTCACCGCTGGTGTGCTCAAGGCGGAAATCATGCCTGACTTCCTCCACCTCTCGAAGGCCGGCTACCAAATCTGGGCCGACGCCATCACGCCCAAGCTCGCCGAGCTGACGAAGTAAGCCTTCCCAAGCAGGGGGGGGCGGTAAAATGAAAGTAGCGAAGATCTGCGTTCGAATTGCAGTTGCCGGTATTGTTGCCGTCCTACTGATCAATGCCTGCCAGTATCAATGGCGTAATCACTTGGCGCAGGCCGACAGGCTACTGATTCAGAAACTAATCGCCGAAGACAGAGCCCGATTTGGAAAACTGAACGTCTTCCTCAGCAAGCCTGCCATGAATACATTGAACGGTCAGGTCGCTACTAGAGCCGACTACGATCTGCTGCAAAGGCGACTTAAAGGTAATGTGCGAGGGCGCTTGGCAATCGAGGTTGAAGTCTTAACTGACAAGTAAAGTTGCGGCGTATGCCTGCGGTAGTTCACGCCAGCACGATCGCCTCGTCCACCAGCAGCACCGGCACGTTGTTCCGCACGGGATACAACGCCTTGCCATCCGCGCGCAGGAGCCCGCCATCCAGCTTCGCCGTGACCGGCTGCCCCGCCGCGTTGCGCAATGTCCCGGCCGCCACCTGTGCATTGAGCCGCTCCACCACCGCAGTTTCTGCGAGCACGAGCATCTGCCGCGTCTCCGGGCAGCGGAGGATGGAGAGCAGTTCAGCGTTCATGTGTTGCACGGACGCTACGACAGGCCGACGACGCTGTGAACTTCCGAGTTGCCCCCACCGCGCGCGGGCTTGAACAATCCCCGCATGGAAATGCTCCGCGCTCCAGTGCCGGCCGACTGGCTCCCGCGCACGCTGGCCCACCTGCCCGCCGTGCTGGTGGACCACGCGCATCTCGAACGCAAGGCCGCCACCACCGCCATCACGCTGGAGCGTTACCGCGACCTCTTCGGGCGCGTCGAGGAACTGAACGCCATCGCCATCGAGGAGCTGCAGCACTTCCAGCTCGTGCTCGCGCTGCTCAAACGGCGCGGCATCCCGTTCGCGCAGCCGCATCCCAGCCCGTGGATTTCCGGCCTCATGCACGCGATGCGCAAAGGCATCCGGTTCCAAGTGATTGACCACCTCATCTGCTGCGCGCTCATCGAGGGGCGGAGCTGCGAGAAGTTCCAAATCCTCGCGCGCGAGCTCCCGCCACACGACCCCGAGCTCGCCGCCTTCTACGCCAGCCTGGTCGAGTCCGAAGGCAACCACTACGCCACTTACATCCTCATGGCCCGCGCGATCGACGACGAGGAAACCTCACGTCGCTTGGACTTCTTCCTCGACCTCGACGCGGAGTTGATTCGCCAGCCGCACGATTTGCCGATCTTGCATTGACGGCAGAAAGCAACGGGCTCGCGCCATGAACGCGCGTTTCGGTCTACGGGAAACGGAGGCTTACGCGAAGAGCTTCGTGACGGCCTTGGCCTTCACGAGTTCACGCGGCTGGTTGAGGTGATTCATCACCACGGTCTCGGGGTCGATGCCGAAGCTGTGGTAGATCGTTGCGAGCAATTCCGCCGGGTGGACGGGGTCTTCGACGGGCGCGGAGCCGGTCTTATCGGACTGGCCGTGGACGTAGCCGCGCTTGATGCCGGCACCGCCGATGACGCTGGTGTAGCAATACGGCCAGTGGTCGCGACCATCCGCGCTGTTGCCATTGCCGCTGGTGCTGACGCCCTTCTGCGGGCTGCGGCCAAATTCGCCGATCGCGACGACGAGTGTCTCGGCGAGGAGACCGCGGGAGTCCAAGTCCTCGAAGAGCGCGGAGAGCCCGGTGTCGAGCATCGGGGCGCTTTGCTTCTTCATGCGGTCGTTGAGGCCCACGTGAACGTCCCACGAGTGATTGTCCGAGTTGGCGACCTTGGGCCAGATGAGTTCCACGACGCGCGTGCCGGCCTCGACAAGGCGGCGGGCGAGGAGGCAGCTCTGGCCGAAGGTGTTGCGGCCGTAACGGTCGCGGAGCTTGTCCGGTTCCTGATTGAGGTCGAAGGCCTCGCGGGCGCGACCGGAGACGATGAGGTTCATCGCCTGCTTGTAGTAGTCGTCGAGATTGTAGTTGGCGACGGCCTTTTCGATCTCAGGCATCGCATCGCTGAGTTCGTCGCGAAGCTTGGCGCGGCGCTGGAGGCGGACGGCGAACATATCGGGGCGGAGGTTGAGGTCGTCCACCTTGATCTTGTCCATTTTCGCCATATCCATGTCGTCACCGTCCGGGAAGAGCGTGTAAGGATCGTAGGCCTTACCGAGGAAGCCGGCGTTGCCACCTTTGCCGACGACGTTCGATTCCTGCAACGGGCGCGGAAACTGAACGAACGGAAGCATCGGCTCGGTGGGCGGCTTGAGGCGGATGATATTCGAGCCGAAGTTCGGGAAATCCTTCGGGCTGGGCGGCTCAAGCTGGCCGGACGGCGAGACCTTGTCCGTCGTGTAGCCGGTCATGATCTGGTAGATGGCCGCCGTGTGGTTGAAGAGGCCGTTGGGCGTGTAGCTCATCGAGCGGATCATGGTGAACTTGTCGTTCACCTTCGCGAGCTTGGGCAGGAGTTCGGTGTATTTGACGCCGGTGAGTTTGGTCGCGATGGGCGCGAAAACTGATTTCACGTTGTCGGGCACGTTCTCCTTCGGGTCCCACAAGTCGAGGTGCGAAGGACCGCCCTGGAGGTAAATCATGATGACGCTCTTGGCCTTGCCCCAGCCGCGTCCGCCAGTGGCTGGGTTGGCGAGGGCCTGAAGCTTCATTGCGCCGCCGAGCGAGAGGCCCATGAGGCCGGAGCCGCCGATGCGGAGGATGTCGCGGCGGGTGATGCCAAGATGTTTGTCGCAAAGGTCTTTGCCGGGTTCGCCAGGGATTCGGATCATAGGGCTATGAGTGTTGCAGCGTTCGAGTGGGAAGTGGACGAGGGAAGCGGGTTCGGGATTGAAAGAAGTTTTGCCTCGTTCAGCCGGGATATCCGCCCGCCACATAGGCTTCCAACTGATTGAGTGCGGAACGTTGGGCGTGAATGACCCATTTCACGAGATCGCCAATGGAGATGAGGCCGACGATCCGGTCGCCGTCCCGGACGGGCAGATGCCGCACGCGGTTCTCGGTGACGATGCGCAAGGTCGCCTCGACGCCGTGCTGCGGCGTGACGCAGATGACGTTGGCCGTCATGATCTCGCGAACGGTGGTGGTCTTGGACGAGCGACCCTGCAACACGACCTTCCGCGTGTAATCGCGCTCGGAGAGGATGCCGAGCAACGCACCGCCCTCCATCACCAGCACGCAGCCGATATTGCGGTCGGCCATGAGCTTGATGGCGTCAAAGACCGTGGTAGCGGGCGCGACGGACTGGACGGGAACCTGGCCCTTGTGCTGGAGGATGGTGGCGACGGAGTCGGTGATTTCCATGGCACGTGTTGGTTAGAAGTTGGCTGTGTTGACGAGAGGAATTAAGCGCAATCCACGTGGATGAACAACGCAAATCTCGCGCCATTCTCACGCCTGTAATTTCGCGACCACGGCGTCCGCATCGAACACGCAGCCGCCCCAGGTGCCGCCGCTGATGGCTTGCAACGCGGCCCAGAGCTTCGTGTCGTCGGGGAGGTTGTCGTTGGGCTTCAAGTCATCGCGCGAAGGACGTTTCGCCAAGGTGGTCGCACCTTCATCTGGGCTGAACTTCGCGCCGCCGCTTTCGCCGATGAAGTCCACGCTGCCGGTGTTTGTGTTCCGGTCAACGATGATGCGGATCACATCGCCGTCGCGGAGTTTGCCCAGCGGCCCGCCCGCGAGCGCCTCGGGACCAACGTGCCCGATGCACGCGCCGGTGCTCACGCCGCTGAAGCGTGCGTCCGTGATGAGCGCGACGTGCTTGCCGAAGGGCAGATGCTTGAGCGAGCTGGTGAGCTGGTAGGTTTCCTCCATGCCCGTGCCCATCGGGCCGCAACCGGCGAGCACGAGAATGCCTCCGGCGGCGATGCGCTTCTCCTTGATGGCCGCGATGGCCGCGCGTTCGCTGGTGAAAACTTTCGCCGGCCCTTCCTTGCGATACACGCCGTCGGCATCCACCACGCTCGGATCAATGGCCGTGCTCTTGATGACCGCGCCCTCGGGCGCGAGGTTGCCGCGCGGGAAGGTGACGGTGCTCGTGAGCCCGCGGGCCTTCGCGCGCTCGGGCGAGAAAATGACTTCGTCCGGGTCCACGCCGTCTTGCACGCAGAGGAGTTCGCGGAACTTTGTGCGGCGCTCGCTCGCTTCCCACCAGTTCAAAACTTCGTCCAGCGTCGCGCCACTCGCGGTCAGCACACGCGTGTCGAGCAAGCCCAACCGATGCAAATGCAACATCACCTCCGGCACGCCGCCCGCGAGGAACACGCGGACGGTCGGGTGGTGAACGGGTCCGTTCGGCAGCACGCTCACGAGGCGAGGGACGGCGCGGTTCACGGCAATCCAATCTTCTACCGTCGGCCGCTTCAGCCCGGCGGCGTGCGCGATGGCGGGGATGTGCAGCAGCAAGTTCGTGGAGCCGCCGAAGGCCGCGTGGACGACCATGGCGTTGCGAATCGCCGCGTCGGTGAGGATGTCGCGGGACTTGAGGCCGCGTTGCTCCAGTTCCACTAACGCCCGCGCGGAGCTGACCGCAAGTTCCGTCCAGACCGGTTCGCCCGATGGCGCAAGCGCGCTGTGCGGGAGCGAGAGGCCGAGGGCTTCACCGACGACTTGCGAGGTCGCCGCCGTGCCGAGGAACTGACAGCCGCCACCGGGCGTGCCGCACGCACGACAGCCGAGCTCCGCTGCCTCCGTCAGCGATATCAGACCGTGTGAGAAGCGGGCCCCGAGTGTTTGCACCGCACCGGCGTCCTCGCCATTCGTGGGTGGCAACGTCACGCCGCCGGGCACGAGGACGCTGGGCAAGTCACGCATCCCTGCCAGCGCCATCATCATCGCGGGCAGACCCTTGTCGCACGTCGCAACTCCGAGCACGCCGCGTCGCGTGGGCAACGAGCGGATGAGCCGGCGGAAAACGATGGCGGCGTCGTTGCGATACGGGAGCGAGTCGAACATGCCCGTCGTCCCTTGCGTGCGCCCGTCGCACGGGTCGGAGACGCAGCCCGCGAAGGGAATCGCTTGCAGGCGCTTGAACTCCTTCGCCGCCGCTTCGACGAGTAACCCAATTTCCCAATGCCCCGTGTGATAGCCCAGCGCGATGGGCGAGCCGTCCGGCGCACGACGGCCACCCTCGGTGCTGAGGATGAGGAATTGTTTGCGGCCCAGCTCGGCGGGGTTCCAGCCCATGCCGGCGTTCTGCGTCCAGCCGAAAAGATTCCCGCTGGGCTGGTGCAAGAGCATGTCCGCATCGAGCGGTAACGCACCCGTCGGTCCGGGCGCCTTGGAGCGGAGCTGGTAGATGCCGGCATTGCCGCCGAGCAGTGCATTCAACGAAGCCATGCGGAGAGTGAAGCAGCAAGTTGCCGGAGCCGACAGATTGAATTCTAGCGGGGACCGTTAAACGTGCATCCTACCGTTCCGCTTACGACTGGTCATTCCGCCAATCCCCGTGATAATAGACGTAACTTGCCGTTGCTCAACACGCCATGAATGCCCTTGTCCTCCTACGCGCGCTCGCGGTGGTCGCGGTGCTCGCCGTCGCCAGCCACGCCGCCGTGCCGGTGGAGCTGAAACTTGACGCGCTGCCCCAAATCGACCCCACACAATTCGTTGGCGCGGAGAAATGCGCCACCTGCCACGCCAGTCATTATCAAGGCTGGCAAGGCACCCTGCACAGCAAGATGGTCCAACGCCCCATCGCCGACGGCCCCGGCAAAACCATCGTCGGCGACTTCAGCATCCCGAGCACGAACCACCCGGCGCTAAAGGATGTCAAAGGCGTCGTCGGCAGCCGCTGGAAGCAGCGCTACCTCGTCGAGGTCAACGGCGAGGAAGTCGTCTTCAACGGTCAATGGAGCGTGGCGGAAAAGAAGTGGCAGCCCTACACCGCCAAGTCCGACTGGTGGTGGGAAGGGCACAAAGATTGGAAGCACCGTTCCAACTTCAAACTCTGTGCCGGCTGTCACAGCACCGGCCTCGACGTGCAGGCGCAGAAGTGGCAGGAGCTGAACATCTCGTGCGAAAGCTGCCACGGCGCGGGCCGCAAGCACTCCGAAAACTCCCGCATCGAGGACATCGTCAATCCCGCCCGCCTCTCCATCGAGCGCTCCATGCAGGTGTGCCTTGCGTGCCATCAGGCCGGTCGCCCCCACGGCCCGCAGACCGAATACGCCTGGGCTGTCGGCTATCAACCCGGCGATGATCTGAACAAATTCTGGCAAGGCTTCGCTCCCGACGGCAAGGTCACGCCGGAGTTCTGGCACAACGGCACCGCCAAGAAAAACCGCGTGCAAGGCAACACCTTTGTGCAAAGCGTCATGCACGACGCCCACCTGCAGTGCTCCAACTGTCACGATTCCCACAGCGGCCGCCACACCGCCATGACCATTAAGTCCGCCAGCAACAACGCGCTCTGCCTCACCTGCCACGCCCCCGGCCAGCGCCAGCACTTGAAAGAAAAGACCCTGCCCGAACACACGCATCACGCCGCCAACAGCACCGGCAGCCGCTGCATCGAATGTCACATGGCCAAGACCGGCGAAAACTCCGTCGCCGCCGAAGCCCGCAACCATACGTTCGACTTCATCTCCCCCGCCATCACCCTGAAGAACGGTGACCCCAACAGTTGCAATATCTGCCACAAAGACCGGACCGCCCAATGGTCCCTCGACTTCGTGAACCAGTGGTATCCCAAGCTCAAGGCCGCCAGCCAGCGACCAGACAAGTAAGCCCGACTCGGATTGGAACTGGAGGGCAGAGAATGCGCCCGCAGCGGCTGGGTTTCCTCCTTCACTGCGGCCCGCAAGCTTCACCACGGTATCCCGCGATTGCTTGAAGCCGAGCACTCATCATCCCCCCTGCCCTTCATCCCCTAGGACCTTTGCTATAATGCGGCGAGCGCGGACGCCAAAGGAGGCGAGAGAAGCCAGCGAGATGGCCGCCACCTCGTCTTGGGGCTTCCGCCGGACCGCCGACTTACGGTAAGGTGCCCGCACGAAATGTATTCGCCGAAGCTTGATGACTTTTTGAAGCTGGCGTCGCAGGGGAACTTGATTCCCGTGACGCGCCACATCCTCGCGGATTTCGAGACGCCGCTCTCGGCCTACAAAAAAATTCGCGGCCAGGGCGAATCGTTCCTCTTCGAGTCGGTGGAAGGCGGCGAGCACTTGGGCCGCTATTCGTTCGTTGGCTGCAATCCGCGCGCCGTCATCAAACAAACGGCCAATTGCATCGAGGTCATCGCGGAGGGCAAAGTCGTCGAGAAGTTCGCCATCCCCGCGCCCGGCAAGGAACCGTGTGAGCAGTGCGTGCGCGACGGTCTCGAAGTCGTCGAGCGCGTGCTGGCGCGCTACCGGCCGGTGAACGTGCCGGGGCTGCCGCGCTTCACGGGCGGGGCGGTGGGCTTCATCGGCTACGAGTTCATCCACGACGTGGAGCCGATCGTGCCGCGCCCGCCGAAGGACGAGCTGGGCACGCCGACGTTGTATTTTCTCATCGCGGACGAGTTGCTCGTCTTCGACCGCGCGCAACAGACGATCACGATTTTGGTGAACGCGGTTTTGGACGACGCGGCCTCGCCGGAGGAAGCCTATGAGCGGGCGGTTGAGGAAATTGACCGGCTGGTTTCATTGCTCGAACAACCCACGCATCACGTGCCCGCCACGCTGCCGTCGGTGGTCGCGCCCGCGCCGTTCGAGTCGAACACGCCGAAGGAAAAGTTCATCGCCAACGTGCTGGAGGCCAAGACCCACATCACGGCGGGCGACATCATCCAGGTCGTCGGTTCGCAGCGGTTCAGCGCGGACGTGAAGGCCAGCGCGCTGGACATCTACCGCGCCGCGCGGACGATCAATCCGTCGCCGTATATGTTCCTGCTCGAGCTGGGCGAGTTTGCGCTCGTCGGCGTGTCACCGGAGATTCACGTGCGGTGCGAGGACAAGCTGATTGAGATCCGGCCCATCGCCGGCACGCGCCCGCGCGGCGCGACGCACGACGAGGACTTGGCGATGGAGAAGGAATTGCTCGCCGACCCGAAGGAGCGCGCCGAGCACGTGATGCTCGTGGACCTCGCGCGCAACGACATCGGCCGGGTGTGCGATTACGGCAGCGTGCAGGTCAAGGAGCTGATGGTCATCGAGCGCTACAGCCACGTGATGCACATCGTGTCGCAGGTGGAAGGCAAACTCGCGGCGGACAAGACGGCGTTTGACCTGATGCGCGCGACGTTCCCGGCGGGCACGGTGAGCGGCGCGCCAAAGATCCGCGCGATGCAGATCATTTCCGAACTGGAAGGCACCACGCGCGGGCCTTACGCGGGCTGCGTGGGCTACTTCAGTTTCAACGGCAATTGCGACACGGCGATCACGATCCGCACCGCGCTGGTCAAGGACGGGCAAGTCTTCGTGCAAGCCGGCGGCGGCTGGGTGACGGACAGCAACCCCGAGGCGGAGTTTCAGGAAACGGTCAACAAGTCCAAGGCGATGCGGAAGGCCGTGGCGTTGGCGGAGACATTTGCGCGCTTGGATTGAGCTGCGGTGCTTTCGATGGACAACCCAGCCCCCAGATTGTCCGTCAATTTCTTCAAGACCGAGACGGGACGCGAGCCAGTCCGTGAGTGGCTCAAGTTACTGCCTCGCGAGCCCCGCCGCATCATCGGGGAGGACATCAAGACTGTGCAGTTCGGCTGGCCGCTGGGGATGCCACTGGTTCGCAAACTGGACCGCGACTTATGGGAAGTGCGCGTCCGGCTGCCCGATGGCATCGCGCGTGTCCTGTTCACGGCAGACGTGGGCCGGATGATCCTGCTGCATGGTTTCATCAAGAAATCGCAGAAGACGCCGGCGGATGACTTGGCATTGGCAAAATCCCGGTTGCGACTGCTACAATGACCCCATGAAGAAAGCGCACGTCGGCTCCAACTTTGACGACTTCCTGAAGGAAGAAGGCTTGCTTGCGGATTGCGAGGCGGGCGCGCTCCGGCGCGTCGTGACTTGGCAGTTGGAACAGGAGATGAAGCGCCGTCGCATCTCCCGCGCAACGCTCGCCAGCCGTATGAAGACCAGTCGAGCAACGCTTGATCAGTTATTCTCCGAAACCGAATCACCGCTGACTTTGCAGCTTCTGGAGCGGGCGGCCTTGGCCTTGGGCCGACGACTCAGGGTCGAGCTGGCTTGACGGAATTTCCCAGCGCGCCGGACAGGGGTGCCCGTCTTACGCCGCCCTTGCCATCCGCCGCCGCGTCCACCAGCCGTTGAACTGATCCAGCACCACCGCGAGGATCACCGCCGCGCCGATGATGATGCGGCTGTAGTTCTGGTCGATGCCGAGGATCACGATGCCGTTGTCGATCATCTTGATGATGAGCGCGCCAAGGATCGCGCCGAGCGCGGAGCCTTTGCCACCGGAGAGGCTGGCACCGCCGACGACGGCGGCGGCAATCACGTCAAGCTCGTAGCCTTGTCCATCGCCACTCGTCGCGCTGCCGTAGTAACCGATGGCCAGCAGCGCCGCGACGCCCGCCGTGAGGCCGGAGTAGATGAACATCTTCAGCTTCACCAGTTCCACGCGGATGCCACTGAACCGGCTGGCGAGCTCGTTGCCGCCGACCGCGTAAGCATGCCGCCCCGGCGCGAGACAGGTAAGGTAGATCGTTCCGCCGACCATCACGGCCAGCATCACCGCAAGCGGCACGAGACTCAGGCCATCGCCGGTTTCCCAGCGGATCAGGTAGCGGAAGGCTTCGGGGAAATCACCGATGGATTGCCCGCTGGTAATTACGAAGGCTTCACCGCGAAAGATCGCCATCGTGCCCAGCGTGATGATGAACGGGTGCACCTTGAGCGTGGTGACCATCACACCGTTGAGCACACCACAGAGCAAGCCGACGACCAGGCAGGCGGTGATACCCAGAATCAATGCTTCGTGCGGCGGCGAGCTGGCCAGCGCGCCGCCGGGACCGAAAGCCCGGAACACCATCGCGCCCACCACCGAGGCCAGCGCGTAGATCGCGCCCACGCTCAAGTCGATCTGGCCGGCGATGATGATGAACGTTGCGCCCACCGCCATGATGCCGATGAAGCTCGTGTCCTTGGCAAGCTGCGCAAGGTTCTGGTAATTGAAGAATTTGTTCCGTTCTTCCAAGACCGGGACACGCTCGCCTTTGACCTCGGTGAAGACGCGCTCGCGTTCGCCGCGTTCGTTGACGCGAAGTTTCGGCACTTTCACCGTGCCACCGCAGAGGGCGAGCACGGTGCCCAGCAGGAGAATGACCAGCAGCAGGCCACCCTCTTGCATGCCAAAGAGCGCCGAGCGGGCGCGGACCGTGATGCGTTTGGCGGTGTCCATTTTGGTGGCCGAGCATAGCAGCCGGGGCAAGGGCCGCAATCCCGGGGTGTGATTTTCTCCTTACCCCGCCCGCGGCAACCCGATAACGTCCGCGCTCTGAATTGACATGAAGAAGCCCTCGTTGCTGGTGATTTTTTTGACCGTGTTCCTGGACCTCATCGGGTTCGGGATCGTGCTGCCGCTGCTGCCAGTGTTTGCGAAAACGCTCGAAGCGAGCGGCTTGGTCATCGGTTTGCTGATGGCGTCCTTCTCGGCGATGCAGTTCATCTTCGCCCCGGTATGGGGCCGGCTTTCGGATCGTATCGGGCGGCGGCCGGTGTTGCTCGTGAGCACGGCGGGCTCGGCGATTTCGTATGCGATCTTCGCAGTCGGCTCCGGCCAGGCCGGTCAGACCGCGATCGTGCTGCTCTTTCTTTCACGGGCGTTCGCTGGCATCTGCGGTGCGAACATCACTGTCGCCCAAGCCTACATCGCGGATATCACGCCCCCCGAAGAACGCTCGAAGAAAATGGGCCTCGTGGGCATGGCGTTCGGGCTGGGATTTATTTTCGGCCCGGCGCTCGGCGGCTTGGGCATGAAGTTCGGCGGCGTCACCGCACCCGGTTGGATTGCCGCCGCGCTGTGTGGCGCGAACTTTCTTTTCGCCTTCGCGCGCCTGCCGGAGAGCTGGCAGCCGGGTGCGAACGCCGCCGCGCAACGACCGCGTTGGCTACAGATGAAACACACGCTGCAAAGGCCCGGCATCGCGCTGCTCGTGCTGGTGTTCTTTCTCGCCACGTTCAGCTTCGCGTGCTTTGAGACGACGCTGGGGTTGCTGGTGAGCCTAAACTTCGGGCTGAAGTTCGAGACGATCAAAGGCGTGGTGCATACGTTCGACGATAAGGTAGTTTACCTCTACACGTTCTGCGGCCTGGTGGGCGCGCTCGTGCAAGGCGGGCCGCTCGGCCGCGCAGTGAAGAAGTTCGGCGAGCCAACGCTGATCGCATTGAGCCTCGGCTTGGTGGCGGTGAGCCTGGGCATGCTGCCGTTTGTCAAAACATGGCCACTGCTGCTCGGTGCGCTGGCGATGCTGGCCATCGGTTCCAGCCTCACGCGGCCACCGGTGTTTGGAATGCTGTCACAACTTGCTCCCGCCGACGAACAAGGCGCGACCCTCGGCGTTGCGCAAAGCGCAGGTAGTCTTGCGCGCATCTTCGGCCCGATCTTCGCGGCGACGCTCTTCGACGTGCATCCTTCGTGGCCGTATCTGGCGTGTGCGGTGGTGTCGTTGCTTGCCGGTTTTCTGGCGTGGAGCAAACTGCATCACGCGGTGAAAAAGCCGCAGTGACGCGTCACGGCAGCCGCTCGCCGCGCGCCGCTTCCAGCAGGCGATACCACTCCTCACGCGTTAGCTCGACTCGTGGCGCATTGGCTCCCTCGCGAATCTTCTCCGGTTTGGTCGAGCCGACGATAGGCACGATGCCGGCCGGATGTTTCAGCAACCACGCCATTGCGACCGTGCCGCGGGTGCTGCCGCGCACACGGGCCAGCGCGTCCAATTCCACGATGATGCGTTCCACGCGATAGCTTTCTTGGGACGGCAGGAGTCGCCGCGCGCCGTCGGCCAACAAACCGCCCGCGAGCGGACTCCACGCCAGCGGGGTCATGCGCTCGGCGAGGCATTGATCAAGCGTGCCGTCGGTGAAGGTGCTGAGGTTCGCCAGGCTGATCTCCACCTGATTTACGAGCAGCGGGAAAGCCAGCGCGCGTTGCAACGCAGTGACTTGCGAGGGACGGAAATTACTCACGCCGAACTCGCGCACCTTGCCCTGCTGCCGCAGTTGGTTGAAGGCGACGGCCACCTCGTCCGGGTTCATCAGCCAGTCGGGCCGGTGCAACTGATACAGGTCAATCGTCTCGATGCCGAGCCGCCGCAGCGACTGCTCACAGCTCCACACGATGTGCGCCGCCGAGAAATCGTAGCGCACCGGCGCTTCCGGCAGCGGCTCGCCCGCGAGGCGGATGCCGCATTTCGTGGCAATGAACACGCGCTGACGCATCCCGCTGACTTCGCGCAGCACGTCGCCAAAGGCCTTTTCCGCGCGGCCGCCACAGTATATGTCCGCGTGGTCGAAGAGCGTGTAACCCGCTTCGAGCGCCGCGAGAATGGCTGCACGGCCGACGGTGCGGCCCTGCTCTTCCGTGTCCGCGATGCGCCAGCAACCGTAAGCCAGACGGCTGGTGCGCAGGGAGCTTTTGCCGAGGAGAATCGTGTTCATAATCCGCAATCCGCCGGAGCGTAGGCAGCCCCGCGCGCAGCGGGAAGCGGAAAAGGGTCGGCCACCCGCCGGCGGAGTAACGCGCGTCGCTGACTGGCGAGGAAAAACCCATTGACACACGCGCCGCAGAACTGCCACTTTCCGCCCCGTTCGCCGCGAGGCGGACACTCATCCAGAGTGACTGAGGGACTGGCCCGATGACGTCACGGCAACCGGTTGCGGCGCGTTCCGCAACGACCAGGTGCCAAGTCCAGCTCCGACCGCGAGGCCGGGGGAAAGATGAGAAGAGCGCTCGACTGTCCGGCCCCTTCTCATCCAGATGAGACGGGGCTTTTGTTTGCCCCAAAACGGAACGCGATTCGGCAAACAGCTATGGACAAGCACGAAGGTTTCATGAAGGCGCTCAAGTGCCGCGAGTGCGGCAAGGAGTATCCCCTCAGCGCCACACACGTCTGCGAGTTCGACTTCGGCCCGCTCGAAGTCGCTTACGACTACGACCGCATCCGGCAGTCGCTCACCCGCGCCGCCATCGAAGCGCGCCCGCGCACCATGTGGCGCTACCGCGAGCTGCTGCCCATCGCGGGCCAGCCGACGGTGGGAACGCAAGTCGGCTACACGCCGCTGGTGAAGGCGGATCGGCTCGCCAAACGCCTCGGCATCCGCGAGCTGTGGGTGAAGAACGACGCGGTTAATTATCCGACGCTTTCCTTCAAAGACCGCGTCGTGAGCGTCGCGCTCAGCCGCTCGCAGGAACTCGGCTTCAAGACCGTCGCCTGCGCTTCCACTGGCAACCTCGCCAACTCCGTCGCCGCGAACGCCGCGTCCGCCGGCCTCAAGTCCTACGTCTTCATCCCGTCGGACCTCGAGCTGGGCAAGGTCGTCAACTCCCTCGTCTATGGCGCGAACGTCATCGGCATCAAGGGTCACTACGACGAGGTGAACCGCCTCTGCGCGGAAATCGCCGGCAAGTTTGGCTGGGCCTTCGTGAACGTGAACATGCGGCCCTACTACGCCGAGGGTAGCAAGAGCATGGGCTTCGAGATTTGCGAGCAGCTCGGCTGGCGCACGCCGCAACACACCGTGGTGCCGATGGCCAGCGGTTCGTTGCTGACGAAGATTCACAAGAGTTACCAGGAGTTCGCGAAGCTCGGCCTTGTGTCCGAGGGCAAATGGCACATCCACGGCGCGCAAGCTACGGGCTGTAATCCCATCAGCGCCGCGGAGAAGGCGGGGCTCGATTTCTTCAAACCCGTGAAGCCGAACACCATCGCCAAGAGCCTCGCCATCGGCACGCCCGCCGACGGCTTCTACGCGCTCAAGGTGATGAAGGAAACCGCCGGCCACGCCGAGGACGTGACCGACGACGAGGTGCGCGAAGGCATCCGCCTGCTGGCCGAGTGCGAAGGCATCTTCGCCGAGACCGCCGGAGGCGTGACCGTGGGCGTGGCGAAGAAGCTCATCGCCTCCGGCAAGATTCCCGCGACCGACTCCGCCGTCCTCTGCATCACCGGCAATGGCCTCAAGACGCTCGAAGCGATGACCGGCCACGTCGGCCAGACCCGCGAGATTCGCCCCAGCCTGCGCGAGTTCGAGGCGATGCTGAAGGACGAGGAAAAGGTCGCCGTCACCGCATAAACCATTTAATCATCCAGATCATGCCCACCAAAGTTCGCATCCCCACCCCGCTCCGCCAGCTCACCGGCGGCGAGGAAGTCGTCACCGTCACCGCCGCCAACGTCGGCGCAGCCATCGCTGAAATGCAGATCAAGTTCCCCGGCATCAAGGACCGCCTGCTCGACGACAAAGGCGAAGTCCGCCGCTTCGTGAACGTATATGTGAACGAGGAGGACATCCGCTTCCTCGAAAACCAGGCCACGCCCCTCAAAGACGGCGACGAAATCAGCATCATCCCGGCGATTGCGGGGGGCTAGCCTCAAGGACCGACGCATGCCTGCCAGGAAGAAGACCGCCGCCAAAGCCGAGCCGAAGCTTCCGCCCGATCCGCGCCAATCCAAGTCGCGGCTGTGGCTCACCTTCCCCGCGCCGCTCATCACGCGCCCGGTGATTTGGGAGCTGGGGCAGAAGTTCAAGGTCGTCTTCAACCTGCGACAGGTCAGCGTGGGCAAGGACATCGGCATCGTCTGCCTCGAACTCGACGGCGCGCGCTCGGAAATTCGTGCGGCCATCAAGTGGCTCGAAAGCCTCGGCATCGAGGTCGAGCCGGTGGAGATCAGCGTGCTGGAAAGTTAGCGGAGCGCCGAGCATTGCTCGGCTGATCACGGCTCATGCCGAGCGATGCTCGGCGCTCCTCATGTCCCACAAGTCTCCCAAAATCGCCGCGCTCATCGCCGACCTTCAGGGCCGCGACCTCGACGCGCACTACCTCGGCTGGTTCGCGTGCTTCAATCGCGGTCAGTTCTACGAAGCCCACGACGTGCTGGAGGAACTCTGGCTCGCCGACCGCCACGGACCGAACGGCAACTTCTACAAGGGTCTCATCCAGCTTGCCGGCGCGTTCGTTCATCTGCAAAAGGACTGCCTGAAATACCCACGCCTCCGCCCTGCCGCCGCGTTGCTGAAGCTCGCGGAGGAAAACTTCCGTCCCTATCCCGCCACGCACGAGCGGCTGGACTTGGGTGTGGTCCGCGCGCTCATCACCGACTGGCGCGGGCGACTGATCTCAGCGGACTTCACCACCAATCCGCTCACGCCGGACAACTCACCGTGCGTGACGCTGCTGACGTGACGAACCGCCACCTCACTCTGCCGGCGGCTCATCGGGCAGCACCACCCACAGCTCGCCTTGCACATCCACGACGCGCAGGGGCTTGAGGCTGAGACCGCCGCACGGACCGTGAATGCAACGCCCGTTCAACGGCTCGTAAATCGCGCCATGGGTGCGGCAGATGAAGAACTCGCCGTCGGTGGTGAAAAAGTCTCCGTCGTCATCCAGCGGGATGGGAATGTGCCGACAGGCGTTCTCATAGGCGACCAAGTGCCCGCGCACGTTCGCCGCGAAACCCTCGCGCCGAATGCCCTCGTAGGTGAAGATGAACTTGCGCGTCGTGCCGGGCGGGAGATCGGCGGCGGGACAGAGCGGTTGGGAACGGGACATCACGGAAACAGTGGTTAGTGATTAGTCGGCGACAGTGGCGCGGACCCAGGCACATCCGTGGAGAAACTAAGCACTAATCACATTTCAACCCAAGCCCACTCACAACCGCGCAATCAAAAGCTCCCGCTGAAAGATAATCTCCTTCGGCAGGTGCGAGTAGAGCTTGATGAACAACTCGTCCTGCTGGAGCACTTCGCGCCGCCATTCCTCGACGTCAGTGCTTTGCGCCTGTTCGAGACGTTCTGCGTTGAAGCCATCCAGTCCGTCGAGGTCGAAGTCCTGCGCGCTGGGCACCCAGCCGAGCAGCGCCTCGTTCGCGTTCGCCTCGCCCCGGCAGCGGTCCACGATCCACTTGAGCACGCGCATGTTCTCGCTGTAGCCGGGCCAGAGGAACTTGCCGGCGGCGTCCTTGCGAAACCAGTTCACGTGGAAGATGCGCGGGGGCGACTTGATGACGCGTCGCATTTGCAACCAGTGGCGGAAGTAGTCACCCATGTTGTAGCCGCAGAAGGGCAGCATCGCCATTGGGTCACGGCGCACTTGGCCGACTGCACCGACGGCAGCGGCGGTGGTCTCGGAGCCAATGGTCGCACCGACATAAACGCCGTGGACCCAGTTGAAGGCCTGATACACGAGCGGCATCGTGTTCGTGCGCCGGCCGCCGAAGATGATCGCGCTGATGGGCACGCCAGCGGGGTCGTTCACCTCGGGCGCAAGCATCGGGTTGTTCGTCATCGGCGCGCAAAAGCGGCTGTTGGGGTGCGCGGCCTTCTCCTTCGAGTCCGGCGTCCAGCGCTGACCACGCCAGTCGAGGCATTCGGCAGGTGGCGGCTCATCCTTGCCTTCCCACCACACGTCGCCATCGGGCGTCAACGCGACGTTGGTGAAGATGGTGTCCTTCCGCATGCACTCCATCGCGTTGGGGTTCGACTTGTAGTTCGTGCCCGGCACGACGCCGAAGTAGCCGGTTTCGGGGTTGATCGCATACAGGCGCCCGTCCGCGCCGGGCTTCATCCACGCGATGTCGTCGCCGACAGTCCAGACCTTCCAGCCGGCGAAGCGCGCGGGCGGATTTAGCATCGCGAAGTTCGTCTTGCCGCACGCGCTGGGAAACGCGCCGGCGATGAACGTCTTGTCGCCCGTGGGCGATTCCACGCCGAGGATCAGCATGTGCTCGGCGAGCCAGCCCTCGTCGCGCCCCCAGTGCGAGGCCAACCGCAACGCCATGCACTTTTTTCCAAGCAGGACATTGCCGCCGTAGTTGGAGCCAACGGAGATGAGCAGGTTCTCGTTGGGGAAGTGCGCGATGTAACGCCGCTCAGGATTCACATCCAGCATGGAGTGGATGCCGCGCGTGAAGCGCTCGCTGTCGCCGAGCTGCTCCAAGGCCACGCAGCCCATGCGCGTCATGATGCCCATGCTCAGGACCACATAGATCGAATCGGTCAACTCCACACCGACGCGCGCCAGTGGCGAGCCAGGCGGCCCCATGAGGAATGGCACGACATACAGCGTGCGACCCTGCATCGCGCCGGCGAGCAACGCATTGAGCTTCGTCGACATCTCGGCGGGATCAGCCCAGTTATTCGTCGGGCCGGCTTCGTCCGGCGTGGGCGTGCAGATGAACGTGCATTGCTCAACGCGCGCCACGTCGTTGGGATTCGAGCGATGGTAATAGCAACCGGGCCGTTTCTGCTGGTTCAGCGGGATGAGGATGCCGAGCGAGACGGCCTCGGCAGTGAGTGCTTCCTTCTCCGCCGCTGAACCGTCGCACCATTGGATGCGGTCAGGCCGGCAGAGCTGCGCGACTTCCGCCACCCAACGGGTGACGTGCGCGTTGTGATAAATCGCGGGCACAGCGAAGGCGGTGTTCATGGGTGGAGCAATGACGGTCATCGAAGCCACGGCCAACCTAGCCCAAGACTGCGCGAGGTCGAAGGGAAATCCCGGCAGCGGCAATTGAGCGGATTGGCACTGCAACCCTTTGCAGTGCAGCCGGCACACGAAGGCACGGCTGGATCCGGTTTTCAGCCACGGGCCGGAAATTGCTTAGAAGCGGCAGCTCACCCCAGCGCCCAAGCCCAAGCTGTCCGTGAGGTTGATCTCCCCCCGAGCGGAGCGGGCCGTTGTGGCGCAGTGCCTTTATCCGCGAGTTCTGCCTCTCTCCCACACAGGTCTTTTAAAGCATCGGCGCCATCTGAATTCAAATCGCGCACGCACATTACGCAACAATCCGAGCGGGCGTCGCCTGAAGCGCAGTCTCACCCGGGCTTGCGAAATAAGTAGTGCGAGACCAGCCACTCGTTGCCTTCGCGGTAGCCCCACAGCTCCGCGCAGGCCATGTAGAAGACCCGCCAGTAAACCCACCATTTGGTCTCGTTCCCCACGCCGTAGGTGGCGGCGAAGATCTTCCGAATCTCCGGTTCGTTCGCGTCCATATTCGCGAGCCAGGCGTTGGCGGTCTTCTCGTAGTGCTGGCCGTTGACGCGCCAGTGGTTCACGAAGCGGAGGTCGTCTTGAAAGTAGAGCAGCAGGTCGTCGCTGGGCATGATGCCGCCGGTGAAGAAGTAGCGGGCCATCCAGTCCGTCTCGTCCCGCGCGACGAAGTGGTAGGCAAATTCCTTGTGCGTGAAGATGTGGACGAAGAGCTGTCCACCCGGCCGCAGCCAGCGCGCAATGTTCGCGAGCAGCCGCTGGTAGTTCTTCATGTGTTCGAACATCTCGATGGACACCACGCGGTCGAAGCTACCGGCCTCGATGTCGAAGCGGTTCATATCGCAGGTGATGATGCGGACGTTTTTCAGGCCGCGCCGGCCCGCCTCGGCATCAATGAACTCCTTCTGCGTCCGTGAGTTCGAGACGCCGGTGATGCGGGACTTGGGAAACCTCTCCGCCATCCACAGCGAGAGCGAACCCCAGCCGCAGCCGAGTTCGAGAATGTCCTGGCCGTCGGCGAGCTGGGCGCGCTCGGCGTAGAGCGTGAGCATCTGCTCCTCGGCCTCGGCGAGCGTGGTGACGCCGGCGGGCCAAAGCGCGCCGCTGTATTTCAGGCGCGGCCCGAGGCAGAGCTGGTAGAAGCGCGTGGGCACCTCGTAATGCTGCTCGTTCGCCGCCGCTGTCTCGATGGCGATGGGCGAACGGCGCAGTTCCTCGATGAGCGCCTGCAAATGCGTGCGCTGCGCATCGGCACTGCCCTTGTCCTCCTCGCGCAACCGCTGCGCCAGCAGGCGTCGGATGCCGAAGCGGAGCAGCGGGTCGGGGAGAAGATTGCGTTCGAGGAGGGGGTCAATCATGGCCCAAATTTGAAAGTTCATCTTCAATCGCCGCAACTCCGCTCAGGAGCACTTCAACTTCGGCGAGCACGGCTTTCTTTAAGTCGTAATTTTTGGGTCGGTCGGTCTCGTCCCAGTAGAGGACATCTTCTACCTGAACGAATCCTCCGAGGGCTGACGGATAATCGTTGTTTTGCCACATGGTAAGTATTTCCCGAAGGCCTCGTTCTGGTTCCACTTCGCCGCTCTTAATCTGAGTTACGACCTCCAAGGCCGACAGCAACCCGACCAGTCGCATGTCGGACGGTGGCTCCCACCCAAGTTCACGGACAGCTTTCTTGAAACGCTCCTGAACATCCAGCGGCTCATTTATTGCATCCATTCCGGCCAAAATGCGCAAGCTGGGCGTTTCCTTTCCGTCACACAACGCCTCGGTGGCCCAAGCGACCAAGCACGGCTCTTGAGCGCTTTTGGCAAGGAATGCGGACCACGCGCGTTTAAAAGCATTCGAATAGGAATTCCATTCCCGTTGGTGGGCAACCGCTTCGCGGAGAAGAAGGTCATTTCGAAGTGTTTCGCCAAGGTTGTAGGCACATTTGGTGGTTCGCTTGAACCACGGCACGAAGGCGCTGGTGGTGCGTTGGTAGGCGCGGTAGGCGTCGCCCTTGGACTTGAGGGACAGCTCCTCGGTCATCGGGATGCCGGTGACGTTGAGGAGGAAGTGCAGCATCAGCGCGGGCGCGATGAGGCCCAGCCAGCCCCACGGCGAGCCGAGCGCGAACACGGCGTAGCCTACCCACACCAGCCACTCGAAGAAGTAGTTCGGGTGCCGCGAGTAGTTCCACAGACCGGTTTGGCAGACCTTGCCCTTGTTCGCCGGGTCCGCGCGGAAGCGGGCGAGCTGGCGGTCGGCGAGGGATTCGCCGAGGAGGCCGGTGAGCCAGAGCGCACAGCCAGTGAGGGCAAACCAATCGGAGCCAAGCGATAGTTTCGGGTCGGTCGGACGGGAGCAGGCGAAAAGGAAAGGGAGGGAAAGGACGACTTGGAGGCCGCCTTGCAGCTGGAAGAACCAGAACATCTTCCGGTCGGCATCCGAGCCCCAGTCGGTTCGGAGCTTTGCATAGCGCACGTCTTCATGCGGGTGGTGCCTGGCGATGCGCAAGGCAAGGTGGATTCCGAGGCGGAGGCTCCAGAACGCCACCATGAGAACGAATAGCACGCACTGTTCGGGCTGATGTTTCCGGCTCAGAAGATACAGGGCTGCGATGGGAGCAAAGCCGACGGACCACACAGCATCCACGATGCTGAAGTTGTTCAGCTTCCGCGAGACGAACCACGTGGTCGTCATCTCCACGACGACGAACGCCAGCGCGAGGCCAACCACTGTTAGAAAATCAATTAACACGGTAAGTTGCGCGAAACCTTTATGCCTTACTCCGTATCAACAGGTCTTCCATCGTCGCGTTGGCGGGCAGACGGAAGAGTTCGCGCAGGAGGTAAATCGCCATCGCGATGTTGCCGAGGAAGAGGATGGCCAGGAGCCAGAGGACACGGGCGAGATTCGAGGTCTCCTTGTAGGCGAGCCAGACAAAGAAGGTGAGAAACGCGAAGTAGGTGTCAAACAGCGTGGCGATAAACCACGGGTGTGTAGCGACTTCACGCGGCGTCATCCACAACGCGACTTCCGAGCTGGCCCAACCCGTCACGGCGAGCATCGTGATTAGAACGAAGGCGGCGGCGATACGAAGCACAATGATCATGGGAAGCTTTAAGGGACGGATGGAACACGCAAGAAACACGGACAATACAAAACCAAGGGTTTAGCAAGAACAGCCGCTCTTCCATGTTTCATCCGTGGCTATATCAGAGTGCGGTTGTTCGGCCGCGTGTAGAGGGCTTGAACCACGCTTATATTTCGCTGGGCGAAGGCGGCTTCGCAGTAGCTGAGATAGTAATTCCATTTGCGAATGAAGTGATCATCGAAGTGCAGTTTGCGCAGCTCTGGGTGATGCGCATTGAAGCGCGCGCGCCATTCACGAAGCGTGCGGACGTAGTGGTGGCCCATGTCATGAAGGTTGTGCAGATGTAGATCCGTGCCACGCTGAAGCGCCTGGGTGACGCGGCCCACGGACATCAGAAGTGAGCCGGGGAAGACGTGTTTCTGAATCCAATCCACACCCTTGCGGAACTGGTCGTAGCGGCTGTCCGGGCTGGTGATGTATTGGAGGGCAAGCAAGCCGTCGCGCTTGAGGAGGCGCGCGCACTGGGCGAAGTAGGCGTCCACATAGCGCTCGCCGACAGCTTCGAGCATCTCGATGGACACGATTTTGTCGAACTGGCCGGTGGTGTGGCGATAGTCCTGTAGTCGGACATCGACGCGGTCGGCAACATCTTCGCGGGCGAAACGTTTCTGGCAGTAGGCGAGCTGTGCCTCGGAGATAGTCAGCGTGGTGACGCGGCAGCCGTAATTCTTCGCCGCGTGACAAGCCATGCCGCCCCAACCGGAGCCGATTTCGAGCAAATGGTCAGTGGGCTTGAGTCGTAGGCTGCGGCAGAGGGCGTCATACTTTGCGGTCTGCGCCTGTTCGAGCGTCAGCTCGGGCGAGACAAAGAGGCCGCACGAGTAGGTCATCGAAGGGTCGAGCCAAAGACGGTAGAAGTGGTTCCCGAGGTCGTAATGCTCGGCTATGTTGCGACGGCTAACCGCCACCGAATTGGGGCGGAGCAAGTGTCTCATGCGGTTTGCACCACGCAAAAGATTCAGAGCAAGCGGGCTACGCTTGGAGCCGGACATGCCGGGGGCGTGCTCGACGTTCTCTATGAACCAAGCCAGCACGGCGGGCAAATCGTCCGTGTCCCAATCGCCATCCACGTAAGCTTCGCCAAAACCGATGTCGCCGAAGAGAACGCAACGCTTAAAGAAAGTGTGCCGCAGGATACGCAACTTCGCGGTGGGTTTCGGCTCATTCCCGAACCGGCGGACAGAACCGTCAGGCAGCGTTGCCTCCAGGCAGCCCAACGGCATCTTGGCGAGGGCCCCATCGATCGTGCGCTGATAAAACCCTGCACTGGCAGCGGGCTTAGCGCGATGCGTGGGTTGATGAATCCGAGTTGTGGTGCTCATGCAGTCTGGCTGAAGGTAACGCGAAGACGACGAAGCGCAAACGTAGAGAAAGGTTGACCGGTGACAGACATGTGAAAATGGAACGATGACCAGCACGCGTCAGGATTTCGGTGGGGCTCCATTTCTCAACGAAGCGTGAGCGTTGAACACCCCTTGCTGAAGTTGGGGGTTCGCGGCCTTGCGATGCCACGGGACGTTTTTCCACCAGAGCTTGAGCGCGTGCCAGTGGATGAGCGTGATGACCCGCAAGGTGATGAGCGGATACTTGAGCGTAAGGCGCGCGAGATTCGCGTCGGTGAGCGGGAGGCGGCGGCCAGTGAGGGCGGTAAGGAGGATGGGGCGGTCGCCCTCGCGGTCGTCGATGTGGATGTCGAGCTGCTCACCGGGGACGCGGAGCTTGAAGTCGAACTCGAGGTCGAGCGCGGAGAAAGGGGAGACGTAAAAGTATTTCGGCACGATGCGGTGGAAGCGATCTTCGCCATCGAAGTGCTCGGGGCCGAGGAGGAAGGGTTTTAGCTCGCCGAAGGTGTTGCCGACCTCGGCGATGGCGCAGAGCGGACGGTCTCGAGCGTCGAGGCAGAAGTAGAACGAGACCGGGTTGAAGATGTAGCCAAAGACACGGCAGTGCGTGAGGAGGAGGACGCGGGTGTCGGCGGGGAGCGAGAGGCCTTGGGATGTGATCCAAGCGAGAATGGCTGCCTTTGTTCCCAAGCCTTCTGCTGCAGGCAAGTGGTCGGAGTCATTGAAGCGGTAGAGGGCAGGCCTGTTGTGGTGGAAGAGACGGTGCCGGGCGGAGAGCGCGTCGAGTTCGTCAAGATCGAGGCAGAACTGGAAAATGCCGTAGCGGAAATGGTGCTCCTTGGGCCCGAGCCGGTGGTGCATCACGGAGCAGTCGTAGAGACAGGAGCGGAGCGCCGCCACAGGTGGGACGCTCATTCCCAAATCCTCTCCCCACTCACCGCCCGGCTGCAATCCAGCGCGGAGCTGAACGCGTCTTCGTGGAACCCGTAGCGGAAGTAGCTGCCGGCGAAGAAGACGCGGTTGGCCGGGCGCGTGTTGAGCGACGGGAGTTCGGCCTGCGCCTGCGTGGCGGCGAGATTGAAGAGCGGGTGTTGATACTCGATGCAGCAGAGGACTTTGTCGGCTGCGATGTGCTCCGCGCCGTTGATGGAGACGAAGTAGTTCTCGCGGTCGGAGACGCCTTGCAGCGAGTTCATCCAGTAGATGGTGGACGGGACTTCGCGGCCATCGGCGGTGCGCTCCACGCGGTAGTTCCACGAGGACCACGCGAGGCGCGTGCGGGGCATCACGGAGGCGTCGGTGTGGACGGTGGCGAGGTTCGGCTGGTAGCGGAACGCGCCGAGGAGCCGGCGCTCGGTGGCGTTGGCGTCGGCGAGAAGGGCGAGGGATTGGTCAGCGTGGGCGGCTAGGATGACGCGGTCAAAGTGCTCGGTGCGGCCGTCGGCTGTGGTGACGGCCACGGCGTCGGTGGTGCGGCGGACGGTAGTGACCTTCGCGTTGAGGCGGACGCGGTTTTGCGCGCGGAGCGGGGTGAGGAGCTTGTCCACGTATTGCTTGGCGCCGCCGTCCACGGTGAGCCATGGGTGCTGCGTGTGCAGGCCGAGGAAGCCGTGGTTGTGGAAAAAGCGCAGCAGAGTGACGGCGGGGAACTCCAACATCAGCTCGGGCGGCGTGCTCCAGACCGCGCCGCTCATGGGCACGAGGTAGAGGCGGAGAAAGTCGTCGCCGTAGCCGCGTGCGCGGACGTAGTCGGCCACGGTCATCGCGGCGAACGCGGGGTCGGTGAGCGCGGCGACGGCCTCGGCGTTGAAGCGGTTGACTTGCGCGAGCATTCGCCAGAAGCGCGGGCGGAGGAGGTTGCGGCGTTGGGCGAAGAGGTGGTTCAGGCTGCTGCCGCTGAACTCGATGCCGCTGGGCCGGTGCTGGACGCTGAAGGACATCTTCGTCGGCTTCACGCGCACGCCCAACTCGCGGAAGAGGCGGGTGAGGTGCGGGTAGGTGACCTCGTTATAGACCATGAAGCCGGTGTCGAAGGCGACGCTGTCGGAGCCTTCAGGGACGGCAATGGTGTTGGTGTGGCCGCCGGGGTAATCCGCCTGCTCGAAGAGCGTAAGGTCGAAGCGCGACTGAAGAAAATGCGCGCAGCCCAGGCCGGCGATGCCGGTGCCGATAATGGCGAGACGCTGCGAGGCCATTAGGCTTGCGTGCCGATCTTATTCCGCCCTGCCTTCAGCACCTCGTCCGGCACGGGGCGTAGATTCCAAATCAGCCCAGTCCACGAGAGCACCTTGAGGCCGTAATAGGTGAAATCGATTTCCCACCAGTAGAAGCCTTGGCGAGTGGAGTGCATGTAGTGGTGATGGTTGTTGTGCCAGCCCTCGCCGAGGGTGAGCAAGGCTAACAACAAACTGTTGCGGCTGGTGTCGCTGGTGACGAAGCGGCGGCGGCCAAAGACATGTGCAAGGGAGTTGATGAAGCACGTGCAATGAAAGAGAACGACGGTGCTGATGAACCCCCAGATCAGGAGTTGCCCGCCGGAAGTGCCGAGCTCGGGGCGCGCGCGTTCCAACCACGCGCCAGTGCCGTAGAGCGCCACGCCGAGCAGCAGCGGCACGAGCGCGTCGAAGCGATTGAGAAAGACGAGTTCGGGATACTTTGCGAAGTCTTTGATACGGCTATAGTCGGTGGGGAAGTTGCGGGCGTTGGTGATCCAGCCCATGTGCGCCCACCAGAAACCGTGCTGCTTCGGTGAATGCGTATCCGCTTCTTCGTCCGAATGCTGATGGTGGTGCCGATGATGTGCCGCCCACCAAAGTGGGCCGCGTTGGATGGCGGAGGTGCCGAGCACTGCAAACAGGAACTGCATAAACCGCGAGGTCTGGAAGCTCCGATGCGAAAAGTAGCGGTGGTAAAAGCCGGTGATCGCGAACATTCGCACGAAGTAGAGTGCGACGGCCACGGTCACAGCGGTCCAGCTCCAGCCGACCCACAGCACGCCTAGGCACATGGCGTGCAGGAAGACGAAGGCAAAACTACGGCCCACGTCCACCTTGTCAGGCTGGGCGTGGGGCATGACGAGGCGCTGGCTGCCGTAGTCCGAATCGAACCATTGCACGACCGCAGCGAGGGAAGATCGAAGTGAACTCATGCCAACGTGATTCGAGCGAAGCAAATTCGCGGCGGTGGGTCAAACTTCGGTTTGTAAAACCTTCGTAAATCGGGGGGGGGGACGACTAGTCTGAGACTTGCGCACGGCCCTGCTGCATGTGGCCGAACATGGCTGCAAATAGCGCAGATAAACCAAGGAATGTTGGCAACTGGCACGCCATCCACACCCGGATGAACAACTGAAGCTTAGCGGGGTGCTAGATCGAATATTCATCCGGCTGCGACAAAGGCAAATCCTAGGGATCAGGATTGAGTGCGCAGCCTTGGACTGAACCATTCTCAAAGTGCATCCCGACGGCACTAGAGGCCTAAAAAAGCGTGCCGTAATCCATCTGCGCCTCGCTCGGCGGGTGCACCAGCGGCACGAACACTTCCTGGTTGCGCTGTGTCAGTTCCCGCACCACCTCCTGCACCACCATGTAACCGCCCTTGAAACCAGCCTCTTTAAGCCGCTCCCAAATGCGTTTGGCAGTGTGCCGCTGCTTGCGCCGCAGCAACTGGTCCTACTTCATGATCTGTTCCAACCGCTCCTGGTATAGCGCAAGCTTCTGCTGGGGCCGAAGTTTACGCTGTCTGTAACCCGGTGGCTCCGGATGCATGAGCATCTTCTGGAGCGTCTTCCAGTGCATCCCGTCTCCCGGAGAATCTCCCGCTTACTCACCTTGCTCACGATCACGCACTTTCGTATCTCGGCTCAGTCTTCCATAGTGCGATACATGCTTCATCGTTGATCAGGCTGCTGCAATTTCCGACCGCCATATCAAACTCGTGACCTGTCTCATTTTTCAACCGGCGTTTACAGTTCGCTGAGTTTGCGTTATTGCCCAAAACGGGTCGCCTGATTGCCGAGAGGTTTGCATAAATGCCGGGGGGCAGCTAAATATCTTCGGTCGACCAACCTCTGATGCTTTACACCCATGCATAAATCCATTTTAGCCGGGGCACTGATGACTCTAGCCCTCGTGTGCGCCGTTTCAGCCCCTGCTCAATCCGCACCCACCGTCGAGCAGTTTCAAGCTGTCTTGGTCGCCCGGCTGCAAAAATTGAAGCCGGATTGGGCGAAGGAACGCACTGTGCTGTTTCAAAGCGTGAAAGCGGGGACGCCCAAGTCCGGCGCATATCCCTTTCTAGTAACCGCGCAGGTGCATGACTACGGCACGGGCTTTCCGGCCAACAAATACTACGGCCAGACGACGGTGGGAACTTTCGAGGACGAAAGGTTCATCCTGTCCGAGGATGACTTTGGTGGCTGGAAAGTGGAAGGCCCGCTCACACCGCCCAAATCCGTCTCCAAAGCCAACCCCGCTGAGGGGGTCAGTGCGATTCCGGTCAATTCGCTGCCGGGGAAGCCTGCCGCCAACAAGCCGGCTCCCGCGCCTACCGGGGCAAGCCCTGCCAAAGTAGTCAAACTGCCGATGGGAGAGTGGGCCAGCTATGGCACTGGGGGCCAGTTGCTCATCGGGTTGGGATTTGTCTTAAAAGCCGACGGCACCTACACGAATCTGGAGGGTAAAGAGGGCGGCAAGTATGTCCACGACACTGCCGCCGCCACGGTTACGTTCAAAGGCGGATTTCTGGATGGGGAAGTGGGCACGAACGTGAAGCTCTCAGGCTTCAAACTCTCGAATACGATCAGTTGCGAGCCCTACCGTTGAGCTTTTCCGGTCATTCCGGACGCTGCGCTAAAGCTGCGTCGCCCGGGTGAAGAACATCCCCCCGAAAAAGTTGAAGCGGCTGGACGGGCAGTGAGATTGCGCTAACCTGCGGCGCAACACATGACCCCCGCTTTCGCCTATCGCCCCGGCCGTGAGATCGCGCGGGGTGGCATGGGCGCAGTGCTGGATGCCCGCGACCAGAAGCTGGGCCGCAGCGTGGCCATGAAAGTCATGCTCCGGCGCAACGCCCCCGAGGAGGAACAGCAGCGCTTCCTGCAAGAAGCCCGCGTGCTCGGGCAGCTAGCGCATCCGAACATTGTTCCCGTCCATGACGTGGGCACCGATGAGCAAGGCCGGCTCTTCTACACCATGAAGCTCGTCGTGGGTGTCACCCTGCACGACGTCATCGGCAAGCTGAAGGCCGGGGACCAGGAGACCCTGGCCAAGTATCCGCTCAACGCCCTGCTGACCATCTTCCAGAAAGTCTGCGACGCCGTGGCCTTCGCACATTCGCGCGGGATCATCCACCGGGACCTGAAGCCGCAGAACATCATGGTGGGCGAGTTCGGCGAAGTGCTGGTGATGGACTGGGGCCTGGCCAAGCTCCTGCCCGGCAGCGCGGCAGCGGAGGAAGCGGCCAAGACCTTGCCCCTGCGCGGCCAACTGGGCCAGACCGGGCCGACGGGCACGCTGCCGCTTAACTCACCTGCTGCCGAGGACCAAGCCACCTTGGTCGCCGACCAGAGTGCCGAAGCCGACGCCACGCTCGTCGCTGGTTCATCGGCCGCGGACGACGCCACCATGGCCGTCGGCACCGGCAATGCCTCGGCACACAAGCTCACATTCGGTTCACAAGACCCCGAACCCGCCAGGCCAAGCGGTGCCTTTGCCACGCTGGAAGGCGCGGTGATGGGCACGCCGCACTTCATGTCCCCCGAGCAGGCGGAGGGCAAGATTGCCGAGCTGGACGGCCGTTCGGACATCTTCTCCTTGGGCGGCATCCTCTACGCGCTGCTCACACTGCGCCCACCGGTGGAAGGCGATTCGCTGGAGGAGATTTTGTCCAAGGTGCGCAGCGGGACCATCGCGCCGCCCACGGCCTTCAACGCGCCCAGTTCCACCACGCAGGCCAAGCCCAGAGCGACCGGTGCGATGACCGAGCCACGCAAGATTCATCCGCTGCCGCACTGTCCGGAGGGGAAGGTGCCCGCCGCGCTCTCGGCCGTGACGATGAAGGCGCTGACACGGGACAAGGCGCAGCGTTACCAATCCGTCGCGGAGTTCACGCGCGACATCGTGGCGTATCAAGGCGGGTTTGCGACGAGTGCGGAGAACGCCAATGCGCTGACCTTGGTGCGGCTGTTCATCCACCGGCACAAGGCCTTGACGGCTGCTGCCTCCCTGATCGTGCTGCTTACCATCGGCTTCCTCTTCAAAGTGAACGCTGAGAAGCGGGCTGCGCAGGAAGCTGCTGCGCGGGCCGCTGAGGCTGAACGGGTGGCCAAAGCCAACGAGCTAAGGGCCAACACCACGCTCGCAGACCTCCGTCGCACGGCTCCGGTCTTTTACACCCAGGCGCAGGTTGATTTCGCCGACGGCAAGCGCGATGCGGCTCTCGAAAAGCTCGGCTACGCCATCCAGCTCGACGAAGCGGCAGCGGACTATCGCCTCCGGCGCGCGCACCTGCGGCAGTCGGCCGAGCAACTCACGGAGGCGGCGGAAGACTACCGCCGGGTGCTCGCCCTGCGGCCGACGGACGAAGCCGCGAAGGCCAATCTTGCCCTGTGCGACAAACTGCTGCGGGAAAGCGGCGGCGCGGAACTGAAGCGCGATCAAAAACTCCAGCTTCTCGCCGCCCTGCGAGCACAAAAGCGCGTGCTCGAAGCCGCTCCGCTGGCCGCCCTGCTCGACCCGGACATTGCGGCCACCCGCACCGCCATCTTGAGCCGCCTCCGCGACGTTCGGAAGCAGCAGGGCTGGCGGGACAACCGGGTCGAAGCCCTTCCCGATGGAACTTTCAGGATCGATTTTGGGGGAGCAACGATGGCCGATTTCTCGGTGCTCAAGGGTCTCCCCGTCACCGTGCTCAGCTTCAATGAGAGCCCCATCACCGACCTCAGCACGCTTGCGGGATTGCCGCTCAGAGAATTGTCTTTCATACTCACCAAGGTATCCGACCTGACGCCCCTGCGCGGGGTGCCCTTGGAGCGCTTGGTTGTCCAGGGCCATGACCACGATCCCAGATCGCCGTTGGCCGACATTGCCCCGCTCCGAGGAATGAAGCTGAAATCGCTCTCACTTCTGAACACTGAAGTCGGCGACCTCAGCCCGTTGGCGGGGATGCCTTTGGAGGAGCTTAACTTATGGGGCTCCACCCGCGTCCGCGACCTGACTCCCCTCGCCCAATGCAAGCATCTGGAAAGACTCGAACTCAGGCATGCGTCTGTCTCGGACCTTGGGCCGCTCGCCGGCCTGCCACTTACAAAGTTCAGCTGCAGCGGACCTGCGATCACCAGCCTCGCCGCCTTGGCTGGTGCGCCACTGAAGCTGCTGGCCATTAATGAAACCGGCATAAGGGACCTGAGTCCCCTAAGCCGGAGCGCTCAACTGGAATTTATCGAGGCCACCAAGACTCCGGTTTCAGACCTGAAACCGGTGGCGAAAATGCCTCTGAAATGGCTCCGTTTGGACAACACGAAAATCGTTGATCTGAGTCTACTCACGGAGTGCACCAGCTTGGAGGAGATCATACTTCCCGGGAATGTGAAGGATGTGTCCGTCTTGCGCCATCTGCCCAAGCTGAAACGTCTTTCCCCGGTTCCTGTGGGAGGAGGAGGGAGTCCGGTTTTCGCACCCGCTACAGGCTATCCTCACCCCAAACAAACCGCCGAGGACTTCTGGCGGGAATACGACGCGAGGCCGAAGCCGGCGGGGAAGTAGTGAGCCAGTGAAGCGGCTGGACGGGAAGTAGCCTTGCTCTGCCCCGGCGCTCTCAGTGCGATTGCGGCCTGCCACCTCTGCGAAGCGAAAGTCCACCGGCACCAGCGTGGGCGTGGGCGGGGCGGTTCGCACAGCAGGCGCTGGGACACAACTCCAAGGCGGTGCATCAGGCCTATGCGAAGCATGCGGAGGTCACGGTGGCCTCGCTGGATGATTGGGAGGGCCAGGGTCAGGCCCACTCGCAGAGTCCGCCCACGCCCACGCTGGTGCCGGTGGAGTTTCCGCTCACCAGTGGATCGTTCCAAGCTGGAATTCGTCGCCTAACATTCGGGCGGCGTTCGCTTCCACGTGCAGTGGCCGGACAGTGTGGCTGGCTTGATGGCTCCGATCGGTGTGCCCGGCGAGGTTTTCGCCAGAAGCCGAGTCGTGCTGGATTGGCCGGTTGCCTTCACCACATTCGGCGGTAGCAACTGGCCCAGCTTGCGACAGCAGGCATAGTGAGGGTTGCGGTGAAGGGCACGGTCTAGTGATTCCTCCCATTCAACTCGTGGTTCGCACTCAACGAAAAGCGTGTAGCGCCAGCCCCCTTCGGATGGCTCCGGAGCCAGCTGGCAATAAGCCGGGGCGGCGTCAACGCCAGAGAAGGCTTCGCGCAAAGCCTCAACCACGAAGGCTTCAGAAATTTTTTCGCCAAACAGGTCGGATACGTTGCTGGTGCGGCCGAGGAATCGCAGCGATGGCGTGCGCCGCACATGGCCCGTCACCCGCACGCGGTCCCCCAAACGATATCGGCACAGGCCACCAGCGGTGGTGACGACTGGCTCATATTCGGCATCCGCTCGTAGTTCATCCGCGAGAAGGACACTGCCAGAGTCGTCCAGAAACTCGAAGAAGTGCGACATGACAGCCAGCGGGTGCTGGTTCGCGAGGGGCAAGCTGACGAAAGCCTCGGTGGCGAGCAGGCCCTTCGGCTGAATGGGTATGTGCGGAAAACGTCGCTGCAAATCCGGTAGCGCCAGCGTGGCTGCCGCGTCCCCCCAGCAACTGATGACGCACAGTTCAGGCCAAAATCGCGCGGGAAAATGGGGGTTCAGGCGAGCCAGTTCTACGGCGCGCGCCGGTTGCGCCGCCGCCTGACCGCGCCAGCGCGCGGCGCTGGGAAATTCGCCGGCGTGGCGGCACGTTCCGGCTGCCACGTCATGCAGCAGGTCGTCCCAAAACCCCGGCAAGGCGTCTAATAGGAGCCCAAGGAAGGACGGATGCCAGATGGAGATGAGGCGCAGGTCACGCCGGCGCAGCAGGCCCAGCAATGTCACGTAACGCCATGAGTCGAGCGTGGTGAGTTGTTGGGTTTCAGCGGGGACGGCGAGCACGGCCTCCACCAAATGCTGCCGTGCGCCGCCCAGATAGGCCGCGTCGCTGTCAAAACCGATGGGCACGGCGGATTCCTCAGGCACGGCGGGCAGTAACGCGGGCGACACGGACCAATATGCTGCACCACCTAGCACACTTGGATGGTGACGCGCGAGGTCTACGAGCCACGGTCCGATGGCCGCGTTAAACTCGGACTGCAATCCGGCGGTGAACGGGATGAGCTTTCGCGCGCTTGTCGAGCCGCTGGTGGGTATCAGATGCGTGACTGCGTCGCGAGTCAGCACGTTCGCTTCACCTTGACGGATGCGCTCAATCCAAGGCTGGAACACGTCGTAATCCGCGAGTGGAACGCGCCGAGTGAATTCCTCGTAGCCGGTGATCTCCGCAAAGCCGTGCGCTTTTCCGAAGGCAGTGTCTGCGTTCTTGTGTAGTTGCCGCAGAAGAAGTGTGCGCTGTGCCACGCCCGGCTGGTGAAGCGCGTGAGAAAAGCGCAGCCACGCGGGCACGCTTGACGCGGTCCAGAGCGAGTTAGCGAGTGTCGCAGCTAAATTCATGGACGGGCGAGTTGACCATGCGCCAGCCGGCTGGGGTCAGGTTCTCCAGGGCAATCTCCGTGAGGCACACCAGTTCGTCGCCGCGCACGTGGCCGGGATTGCGGCCAAGGAAGAAGGCGATGTGTGGATCAGTCGCACGCCCGGCGGGAATGTGGTTCAGCACATCGCACAGGCGCTGCGGCCGGTCGAAGCGAACGAGACCGGTCGTTGGGTTGAACTGCGGGCCGAAGCGTTCGCAAGCGAGGTGCTCCAAGAGTTGGACCTGTTCGGGCGGTGTTGACACATCCCATCGCGGCCAAAACTCGCGCCAAAACACCGGCAGGAAGCGGTAGGTGCGGAAGCCGGAGGTGAGCAGGAGCCAGACGCAGCGCGTGGGCGTGAGCGAGGCGCGCACTTGGTTCACCGCCGCAATCCACGCGCGCGGCAGCAGGGTGCTGCCCCACGCTTCCGCTGCGACGATGGTGTCACCCGAGTAAATGACGGCCAGCGGCTCACCGGCGAACTCGGTCTCGTAGGCGAGCAGTGTGGTGAAGCCGACCAACCGTTCGCCGCGCGCCAGCAACAGCACCCAGTTCTTCTCGGCGAGATCCTGCTCGAACTGCCCACGCGCGACCCCGTCGAAGTGCGCCGTGAGCAGTTGGAACATCGCATCACGCTGTCCCGCGGTGAGCGCGGATTGCGCGGCCAGTTCAGCGGAGATTTTCGTGGCACCGGGTTTCACAAGAGCGCGACCTCCGGGGAGCATAGTCTGTCGTCGAGCGCAACTGCGGGCATGTCGTCCCAATTAACCGAGTAGAGCCGGCTGTGATACTCGCGGCAGCGAAAGGCTCGGCGCACGATGGTCAAGCGAGGATCGCGTGCATCGAAGCCAAGGGTGAGGAAGTCCAACCCAAGCGCACGGGCATGTTGGCGCAACTGTGACAGCAAGGCCACCAACGCGCGCTCCGCTGTCGGCGCGGCCACCAAGTGAGTAACAAATGCGTGTGCGAGCGGCTTGCCGATGGCCGGTAAGCGCGGCTTCCCGATCGCTTGCGCGGCGAAATTTAGGAACGGCCGGGCTAGCCGCACCATTCGCGAGTAGCTGCGGACAACGGTTTGCTTGAAGGCCCGCTGATCCCACAGCGCGGCTTGTGCAGTTTGGCCGTGAACTTCGACGTCAATGAAGGATTCCAATGGGAAATCGTGGCGTAGGCACGGAACGAGATGGTCCAGCTTGCCGCCGGAGCAACCGACGCGAGGAAGCGGATGGGATGCGAACTCGACGGCGAAGTCCGCCTCATTGCTACAAGTGACAGGCATTAGCAGCGTAACGAAGTCGGCGATCGGTGCGTAGTGTGGCAAGCCGGACAGCCCACGTTCGAGAAATCGCTGTGCCCGCCCGTTGTCGGCGGCGATGCTGGTAAAGTAGAAGTCTGCGGGCTGTTCGCTTTGCAGCTCATGGAAAAATTGGTAGCCCCGTCTCACGAGGTCGAAGCGTCCTGCGAAGTGCCGGTCCAGCCGCAGCCCGCCGAGGTAGCCGACGCGGCGGGGCATGCCGTTCACAAATCTTTCCTGAAACACGCACCAGCCGGCACAGGCCAATCGGCCACGCGCACGTGCGACGATGGTTTGCTGCTCCGCGCCGCAGAAGCTTGCGAAGAAATTCGGCTCACGTTCAAGCGAGAGGCTGACTCGCCCCGCCATCGGATTCTCGCGGAGCAGGCGGCGCAGGTCCGCGTCATCGGCTTCGGTGGCGATGGCGAATTCCACGTGGCTGGCGCTGGCTGGCGCTAGTTCGCGAGCAAGAGTTGTCCCTGCCATGCTTCGTCTCCGAGCGGGTAGTGATCGCGCAGGCTCACGTCGTCGCGGTGCAGCGCGTTGATGAGAAAAAAATTCCGCCACATGAACCAGTTGGCGCGATTCGCATCGCCGCAGCCCCGTCGGAGAATGCTGGGCCATGAGTAGAACCGGCGGCGCGCGCGCAGGCAGTTTTGGCGGAGCGTCTCCGGCTCCATGCCGCGTGGGCGGAAGGGGATCTGGTTGTAGCTGTAGCGTTCGTCGAGCCACCATGCGTCGTAGAGGAGGCGGCCTTCGGCCTGGAGCCGTTGGTAGAGTGGCGTGCCGGGGAACGGCGTGAGGTGGTTGAACGCGGCGATGTAAAAAGCGTGTTCCTCCGCGAAGTCCACGCTCGCCGCAAAACTGTCCGGCGTGTCGCCATCGTAGCCAAAGATGAACGTGCCATAAACACGGATGCGGTGGCGGCGGAGGTTCGCCAGTGCTTGCGCGAAGCCACCACGCATCGTGTTGAAAGACTTGTTCATCGCCTTGAGGTTCGCGGGGTTCAAGCTCTCGAAGCCGATGAGCACGCCCTGGCAGCCGCTAAGCGCGAGCAGTTCGAGGAACTCCTCGTCGTGCGCGGCGTTGATGGACGACTGGCTAACCCAGCGGACGCGAAGCGGGGCAAGCGCGCGGAGGAATTCCTTCGCCTCGGCAAGGTTGGAAGTGATGTTGTCGTCCACGAAGAAGAACAGCTTCCGCTCGTGGCGCACGGCAGCAATCTCAGCGAGAATGGCATCCACTGGCCGGCGCGTCTGGCTGGCGTTGAAGACGGTCTGCACGGCACAGAAGTCGCACTTGAAGTGGCAGCCGCGCCCAGCCTCGACTAGGCCGATGGGCAGGTAGCGCTTGCCCCGGAAGATGGAACGGTCGGGACGCATGTCCGCGAGCGAAGAGCGACCGGTTTGGCGATAGAATTTCTGCAACGTCCCGTGGCGCGCGTCATCGAGCACCTGCGGCCAGAGCTGCTCGGCCTCGCCACAGACGACGGCCTCGGCGTAGCGCGCAACTTCATCGGGGCAAAGCGACGCGTGGAAGCCGCCCATTACGACGGGCACGCGGCGCTTCCGATACTCGGATGCAATTTGATACGCGCGCTTCGCGGTATAGGTCTCGACACTGATGGCGACCAATTCAGTGGGTTCGTCGAAGGGAATTTCTTCCATCCGGTCGTCGTGAAAGCGCACTTGAACATCCTTTGGCGTGAGACCGGCGAGCGTGGCGGCGGGCAGCGGTTCCATCTGCCAGGTGCGAATGTAGTCCTGTCCGACGCGCCGACCGATGCAGGGATGGATGATGGTCAGACGCATGGCAGAAATGTCGAATGGCGGATAATGAATGATGAATTCATCGGGCGGCCAACGCTGACTGAGGTTCCCGATTCGGAGTTCGCCGTTCGGCATTTCCGATGATCCAGTCGCAATTGTAAAACTGGCTGAGATGGTTCGCGTAGAAGCGGTAGCCGAGGTTGGTGCCGAGCTTCACGGGCCACGGCGCGGGCGAATGGCGGATCCGGCGTGCGATAGAGCGGAGGCTGTAAGCATGCTTCCATGCGGCCTCGGTGCCGCGCTGCAACTCGTCCACGCTCATGCACGCAGGCTGAAACACGACGTGTTGGCCATCGTAGAGTTCCCAGTTACGCGTGAGCAGGCGACCCTCGGCGACGAGGCGCTGGTAGAGGCCGGTGTTGGGAAACGGCGTGACGATGGCAAAGCGCGGTAGGTCAATCTTTGACTCGACGGCGAACTCGGCGGTCTTGAGAAACACGTCTGGCTCGTCATGGTCGAGGCCGAAGACGAAGCAGCCTTGCAGCGCGATGCCGTGTGCGTGGAGGCGCTCGACGACGCGCGCGTAGTCGTCGGGCGTGTTGAAGCCCTTGCGGCTCTGCTTGAGATTCGCAGGAGAGATGGATTCCAAGCCCATCAGCAGGCCGCGACAACCGCTGCGCGCGGCGAGTTCGAGCAGCTCCGGGTCGTCGGCCAGCAGCACGGTGGCGAGGCCATACCATTGCAGGCGCAGCGGGATGAGCGCGGTGAAGAGGTCCTTCGCGTGGCCCCTGTCAGCGACGAGATTGAGGTCCACGAAGATGAGCTTGCGCGCGCCGTGCTGGCGGATGTCCGCGACCACATCGGCGACGGGCTTTTGATAAGGCTTCTTGCCCCACGCAGTGGGCACGACGCAGAAGTCACAACTGTGGACGCAGCCGCGCGTGGCCTCGAAGACATCGTTGGTGAGGTAGTGACGGCTGGGCAGGAGTTCACGGCGCGGGAAAGGGCGGTTCGCCATGTCGAGCGTCGGCGCTTGCTCGTAGCGCGGCTTCAACTCCCCGGCGACGAAGTCACGAAGCAATTGCGGCCAGGTGTCCTCGGCGTAACCGACGACCACGGCGTCGGCGTGCGGAGCGGCGTCGTCAGGAATAAGCGTCACATGCGGCCCACCCATCACGACCGCGATGCCGCGTCGCCGGAAGTGCGCCGCAAGTTCGTAGGCGCGTGGCGCGGTGCCGGTGATGACTGTGAAGCCCACAAGGTCTGCGTCCAAATCCGGCGCCACGTCGGCAATGCCTTCATCGAGGAGTTGCAACTCCACGTCCAACTCCGCCGGCACCAGCGCCGCCAGCGTGGTGAGCGTGAGCGGTTGGTAGCGCAGGGACTTTTTGAAGATGCCGCCGCGATGCCGGTAGAGCGGGCCCTTCGGCGAGATCAGCGCGAGCTTGAGTCGGCGGGCTGACATGGGTGCGAGCATTAGGCCTCGAGCCGGAGCGGCTCAAGCGCAATGACGCAACAAAGCGTTTGGAAAAACCAATGCGACACGGGGATTATTAGATGACACAAGGCAGGTGAAGCTCTGTGCGCCGGCCTTGCCACACCACGCCGAGCGCAAGGGCGTAGCCCATGACCACATCAAGAAAGTGATGCTGGTGTGTCAGCAGCGTGGAGACAGCGATGAGCACGCCCCAGCCGCGCAGGAGCCAGGCACCGGTCGTGGTCGCGTGCGGGGCGAAGTGCTCCAGGCAAATCACGCTCAACGCAACATGCAGCGAGGGGACGAGGTTGTGGTCGAGATTCAACCAGTCGGCAAAACGGAAGAGCGGTTCCCACCCACCAAGGTTGGCCGGCGGGGCGTAAGCGAGGTCAGCTGGCAACAACAAGAATCCCACGCCGGCCAGCGCGATGGCGGTGGCCTGTTCTCGCGCGAGGCTCTCAAGCTCCAACCGGGTGCGCAGCACGAAGGGGACGGCGAGAAACACAGCGTAAATGGACATGTAGGCAAGGGTGAATTCCGGAAGGAGCGGGAGGCCAAGTTCCCAATCCATGTGGATGCGCACCCGCAAGACGCGTTGCGCGGTGAGCCAGTCCGCGCCGCCGAAGATGAGCGCGAACCAAAGCGAGACGAGCAGGATGCGGCCCGCTGCGAACTTCAAATGCTCCCCGCCCGGCCAGGCGAGGAAGGGTTCCCGCCGGGCACCGTTCATGTTGTGGCACCGAGCGGCTTCGGCTCTGGCTCCGTATTGGGGCGCGGGCCGAGCCACTGCCGCCAGTATTGCAGGAGGTAGTTGGGCCGCTCCTCGTTCGCAGGCGAGAGGTTCGGCAGGTATCGCCACGGGATTTCGGGATGGCGATGGTGGTTGAGGTCGTGCTCGCCATGAAGGAGCACGAAACTCATCAGGCGATTGTGCCGGAGATTCCACGCACCCTCGATGACGTCGCGCTTGGTGAACGCATGGCCGATGTATTGGCGCGTGGACCAGTTGAAGGCGAAGCACAGGTAAAGCACGAGCGTGTTTTGCCAACGCAGTTCCAGGAGCCAGAACAGCAGGAGAAAGAACGCGCTGATGAGCAGCGTCTCCGCGCGCACGAGCCAGACGGCGGCGTTCTGCACGCCGTTCAGCAGGTAGCCGGTGGGTTTGAACCGGTCAAATACACGTGCGCGCCAAGCGGCTGGAAACACTGAAAACAGCACCGCCCCCAGCGGCACAAGCGGCCAGAAGAAGCCGAGCAGGATGCCATACCAGCGGACATATTTGATGAAGCGGTTGTCGTGCGGGTAGTAGAGGTCGAACATCTCCACGTCGGTGCGGTTGTGAACGTGGTGCCCTTGGTGCGTGCTGCGCATGAGGGTAAAGGGCATGGGGAAAAGCAGCCCCGCCAGCAACCCAAGCGTGTAATTGCGGCGCGGGTCAGACTGAAGGTTGCCGTGGCTCGCCTCGTGCAGCAGCGCGTAGTTCGTGAGCAGGAGATAGGAAAAAAGCATCCCTACGCCCACCACGGCCCAATGGCTCTCCACGTGTGACCCGAGCCAGAGCAACCCCAACGCCGCGCTGAAGACGCACAGCGACAAAGCGAGATTGAGCCCGTTGGGGACAGGCATGTCCACCGGTGGCGGAGTGAGGCCGCTGTGGCTGGAAGACACCATTGGATCCACACGGGCACTCTAAGCACGGAGCAATGTTTGGCAAGTTCCGGCCTACCCGCCCACCCGCTATTCGCTTGCAAGTCGGGGGTTGAAATTCTAACTCTGGAGCCCAGCCCGATGACTGCAACCACTTATGCACCCGCCTCGGAATCGCTGCGGGCGGCGGAGCTCCGCGCGCCCGCGCCCGGCAGTTTTCCAGTGGCGCCGGCCTCGTGGTATTTTTTCTGCACGGAGCGTGAACTGAAGCGTGGGCCGGTGGCGCGACGGATGTTGGGCCGGGACTTGGTTGGATTCCGGACGGCCACCGGGCGTGTCGCGGTGATGGACGCGCGCTGCGCCCATCTCGGGGCAAATCTCGGCCGGGGCCGGGTCGTGGGTGAAACGCTGCAATGCCCCTTTCATCACTGGCGTTTTGGTCGTGACGGCCGGTGCGAGGATATCCCGGCGCAGGCGGAGATTCCGGGGTTCGCGCGGCAGGAAAGCTTTCCGGCAGAATTGCGCCACGGCGCGATGTTTTTCTTTTGGGGGCCGGAGAAGCTGTTCCCACTGCCGTTCTTCGCGGGCGAATCGCCAGAGAATTTTTGTGCCACGCCGCCCTTTTCCTTCGTTGCGCACGGGAGCTGGTTCCTGATGGTGGCGCAGGGTTTCGACACACAGCATTTCGAGACGGTGCATGAGCGCAAACTCCAGGGGCCGCCCGTCGTGGACTGCCCCGCGCCGCAGGCCCGCCGGACCCGATATGTGGCTGAAGTCGTCGGACCCTCCGTGCGTGACCGGGTCTTGCGTTTGCTGGCCGGGGCGACGGTGGCGGTGACGATCACCAACTGGGGCGGCAGCCTGTTCCTAGTGGAGGCCAAGTTTCCCCGTGCCCACAGCCGGTTTCTCGTGATTTATGAGCCGGCCGAGGGCCATCAAACCCGTTGCCATGTGATGACATTTGCACGGCGCGGCTGGCCAGCGCTGGGACTGCCGCTGCGGCGGTGGCTGACGCGCGGCCATTTGCTCGCGGAGGCGGAACTCATTCGCGACATCCGGTATCAACCCACGCGCCTGATCTCGGCGGATGTCGAAATGGTCCGTTGCCTTCATTGGTTGGCCACGCTGCCGCAAGGTTCGGACCGTCCGCTCTCCGAGGCTGCGGAAAAACCCGACTCAACGTTTCAACCTGCTGGCGCGCCCCATCTCCGATGCTCATGAATACAACCCGCCTGACCCTCCTCATCGCCCTCACCTTCAGTCTAGCCTGCCTGCCCCGCACCGGAGCTCAAGCCGCCGCGCCGCCCGAAGACCCTGCGCATCAGGAACTGCGCGCTCTCCGCGATGGCTTGCTGGCCGCCATCAACCGCGGAGACCTCGCCGGCATCGAGCCGTTCCTTCACACCAACTGCGTCGTCACCTGGCACAACGCCGAGGTCAGCCGTGGCCACGCCGGAGTGCGCGCCTATTTTGACCGCGTGATGAAGGGGCCGAACAAGCTCGTGGACAGCTTCAAGTGTGATATCACCGTGGACGAGCTGACCATCCTCTACGGCGGGGACACCGGAGTCTGCTGGGGCGGCACAGATGAACGCTTCGTCCTCACCGGCGGCAAGCCACTGAACATCAAAGGGCGCTGGAGTGCCACGCTCGTCAAGGAAAACGGACGCTGGCTCATCGCCAGCCTGCACGCCTCCACCAACCTGTTCGACAACGTGCTGCTGAACCTCGCCGAGCGCGCCGCCGTCCTCGCCGGCGTCGCTTGCCTGGCAACGGGCTTGATTCTTGGCTGGCGGGTGGGGCGTCGTCGCAAGGCCGGGGTTTGAAGCGGATGGCCAGCCGTTTCGAAAGCGAGCAGGCGTTGCTTCAGCGCGTCTCCGCGTGGCAGAAATTTCCAACCCTGGCTGCGCTTGACGCAGCCAGCCTTCAGGAAATTACCCGCCAGCACGGCGTGGATTTCGCCACTGCTCTGCTCTACGACCGCCTTCGCCGGTGCCCCACTCATGCCTCGTTCATCGAGCGAATCGAAACCTTGCTGGCCCCACCCCAAGTCGAACCGCTGAAAGCAGACTGGAAAATTGTCATCGTCCCCGGCGCACTTTATGTCGAGCGCCCGGCCTTGGGCAGCGATGGCAAAGTGGTGCGCGAGGCGGCGGCGGAGCTCAGCCTGCCCTGCGACTTCGTGCCCTTGGCCAGCCGCGGCTCCGTGCAGCAGAACGCGACGCTGCTCGCCGAGTGGTTGAAGCACCAACCCGCCGGGAAACTCGTCTTGGTCACGGTGAGCAAAGGCGGCCCGGACCTCAAACTCGCGCTCGCCCGGCCGGATGCACCGCAGCTGTTCCACAAGGTCGTGGCGTGGGTCAACCTGTGCGGCCCTCTGGATGGAACGCCGATGGCAGACTGGATCCCGGCCAGCCGGGTGCGTTCCTGGGTGATGCGGTTACAATACCGGATTCAGCGCCGCGACTTCGGCTTCATCACCGACATGTGCCACGCCCCCGGCTCGCCGTTGTGCGGAGCAGTGCGGTTGCCCACGCACATGAGACTGTGGAGCTTCGTCGGCTTTCCGTTGCGCGCGCACTTGGCCACGCCGCATTCGCGGTTCTGCCATCGCATCATCGCGCGCCTCGGGCCAAACGATGGGACCGTCCTTTTGTCCGATGCGCTCAAGTGGCCGGGCGAGCTTTTCCCCGTCTGGGGCGTGGACCACTACTTCCGCCCCGCACAACGTGCAAAGTCTTTGGTCAACGCCATCTTTCGCCATTTAGACGAGGTGTGTCGCGCTTAGCAGCTGAGCACAACGCCACGAATTTGGGACTGAGTGGCGGAATATCGTAGGCGAGGCCGTGCTTGAACTGATCGGCGAGGCCGAGGTAATCCACCACCAGACCGCCCGGCTTGTCGCGAAAGACGCGGTTCACGCGGGCAATGGCCTGCATGAGTCCGTGGCCCTGCATGGGCTTGTCGGCATACATGGTGTGCAGGCAAGACGCGTCGAAATCGGTCAGCCACATGTCGCGCACGATGACGATGCGGAATGGGTCTTAGCTGTCCTTGAAACGGTTCGCCATCGCGCGTCGCTTCTCCTTGTTGCGGATGTGGGGCTGCCAGTCGGGGCCGTCATCAGCGCTGCCGGTCATGATGACTTTCATCACGCACGCTTTGCCCTTCTCGGCTTCGGTGTCGTCATCCTTCGCGCTCACCCACTCAAGGTGCAGCTTGATGAGCGCTTCGTAAAGGTCCACGCAGATGCGGCGACTCATGCAGACCACCATCGCCTCGGTGCGCTTTTCAAAGTGCGCCACCAAATCGGCGGCGATGAGCGCGATGCGTTTCGGATCGCCCACCAGCGCCTCCAGCGCGGCCCACTTGGTTTTGAGCTTCTCCTTCTTCGTCTGCCCCTCGCCTTCGGTGATCTCCTCAAACTCCGCGTCCAGCTTCGGCAGCTCGCTCGCGTTCAGGCCCAGCTTGGCGATGCGGCTCTCGTCATCGTGAGGGGCACGAACTCACTGTGTCCGAGTAAACGCTCGCTGGTCGCTGCCAGCCGGGGCGGAACGAAACGGCACGATCACCGCCTCGGTCAGGTTGCGCTCGTAGTCTTCCAACGGGGGCAGCGTCACTTGCGCTTTCTTCGCATACGCCCGATGCACGGCTTTGCTGTTGTGGCCCAAGGCCAGTTGCGCAAATCGCTCAGGGTAGCCCACGGTCTGCGCGCGTTCCGCCCACGCGTAACGATAGGAATGCAGGCTCACCCCTTGAATGCCCAAGCCCACGCAGCGTTGGCGGAACTCCGTCGCCCGGTCGTTGGCCCGCACGGTGCACAAGTAAGGGAAGAGCGGGCCAGCTTGCGGAAGGGTCGCCAAGATGTCTGCCACTTCCTTGCCAAAGCGAATCTGCGGCGGAGTAACGTTGCGCGCCCGGGTCTTCATCCGCACGAAGCAGATGATGCGGGCCGACCAGTTCACGTCCTCGGCTTGCAGGTGTGCCAAGTCAGATTGGGAAGCGCCCAAGTGCCATGCTAGCTGATAGAATGACTTACGCTCGGGGTTCACCTCCCGCGCCACGATGCGCGCGTGTTCTTCGGCAGTGATTCCCCGCTTGTCCTTGAATCGCACGGCGGGCCACTGGCGCTTGGAGATGAGCGGCCACGGCAACCAGTTCATGTCCACGCAGAAGTTGTGCAGGCGGCGCAGGTAAACATTGGTCGAGACGGTGCCCACTTGCAGCGCGCGCAACAGCAGTTCGCCGGGCGTCTCGATGATCACGCGGGACCACAGTGGAGCCAGCGCCCGGTCCTTGAGGACGGTGCGCCAGCGCACTTGGTTCGCTCCTTGTTTCGTGTTCAGCAGTGCTTCGATGGCCTGCTGCCACGTGCGCGTGGTGATGCCGTTGTCGCTGCCTGCGAGATACGCTTTCGCGATTTGCAGGTTGAGCACGGGTTGCCGCGTGGCCTGATTTTTCGCGGCGATGATTTGCCGGGCTTCCTCTTCGTTGCCGGTGCGCAGGCTGGTGCGTTTGCCAGTGGAGGTGTCCACGCAGTAGAAGGCGTTGCGGCGGATGCCCCGGCGGATTAAGCGGTATCGGGTCTTCATGGTTGTCAGGCAACCGCGAAGATATTCGGGGCCGAGTCCGTGAAGTTAGCGAGTAGTGGGCGAGTTATCGCCGGTTACGCCAAGTTCTTGCGGAGTCGGGAAACTGGTGTCCGTTTTGGTGTCCGTGATGGACCCTCTTCCTCCTAAACCACTACCGCACATGCGGTTAGACTTGGAGGCGGAAGTCGGAATCGAAAGCCGTCCACGATTCGATTGGATAGAAAATGGCGAATTTGTGAGCAATCTCAAGCACAACTGGGATGAACTTTTCACTACTAGCCCTAACAATTTGAACCCGTTCACTGACAGTTTCACTGACAGTGCAAGTAGAGTGATCAGTTACGGCAGCATCATGTCCGCCGCGAAGTAACTGCCGAACTTGCGGCGCGGGTCGAACATCACGCCCGCGTCCCGATACACGCCGCACGGGTGCTGCCACGCCTGCCGGGTGGCGTTCCAATGGAAGCCGAGTTGCGCCAATTGCCGCCGGGTTTCCACCGCCGGCTCGCACTCAAACTGAATCCAGACCCAGCGGCCCACGACCTCGGCCAGCTCGAAGAATCTAGGCGCACCGCGCCGCAAGAGGTTCAACAAGGCAGAAGTGCTCATGCGGCGATTCAACCGCCGCGAGGCGAAGTCGATGCGGGGCAAACCAGTGTCGGGCTGTTCGGATCGGCTCTTGAGCCCAGAGATAATGTGTTTAGTTTTCATGGTCTTTTTTTGCCCGGCTGTTCGTCTTCGGTCTGTCGCCCTGCGCGAGGAAGGGCCGTGGAGCCGGGCTTGTCCGTGGGAGTAGTCTTCAGAGGGCACCGCGAGACACCCCGGCGGAGCGGCCCCGGGAGGGCGACAGACCGGGAGGCCGGCCGGAGGAGCACAGCGGAAAAGGATCTGAAAACGACCGGCAACGCCGCCAATTCCGCGCAGCGGGCGAGGCGGGTGGAGTGGCTGGCAGGGGAGGAGCAGCCACCATGACGGGCGAGTATTCTCCGGGCCTGTCTTCGGCATTTCGGCGGCGCGTCACGGAACGGAGAAAAAGCCGGAGGCGAGCGGGCGGAGGTCAGGAGCGCTGGCGAATTAGAGCGGTGTGATCCGACGCCGAAATGCTGGAGTCAGGCTACCAACCGAGTCGGCAGTCTGCGACTTTCAGCAGGCTTCGCGGAAGCCAGCGCAGCGGTGCTGAAGGGTTGCAGTCAGCGACGTCCGAGTCTAAGCGGCGGCATGCACGCCCGTATCCCGCTCGGATAGCTCTCGTAAACTTGCTCGAAGAGGGCGGAGCACTTTTGCGCGTAAAGGGGGCGGTCGTAGGCTGCGGGAAGCGTGTTGAGCACGTCCTCAATGGCGAGCTTGAGCTGCGAGCGGGTAGTGGATTTCTGCCGCCAGTTGAGCACCAGCAGTGCTTGAGCCGGTTCAGCAAATCGCGGGCGACTTTCTTTACCTCGGCACGCGCGGCGGCGTTCAAAGCCGGTGCCGGGCGCGTGAGAATGTCGAAGATTACCGGCTCTTCCTCGGTCACCTCCAGCGACACCCAACGCGGCTTCTCCTCGCGCTCGGATGCGTTTCAACTCGAAGAACCGCTCCCAATCCGCCGTGAGCGAGCCGACGCCGGCTGTTCGTGCCGTCGAAGGCGATGAGCGACGCGTCGACCGGCGCGATCTCATGGATGGTCGTTTTCACGATTTGCCGCACCGAGTCCATTTGGCTCGCGACGTCGGGATGTTAAGAGTGGTAATGACATCCATCCCCACGCCGCGCAGTTCCTTCAAGTTCTAACGTATGTGACCTAGTGGGTGCGGCTCAGATCACATAGTCCAAAGGATTCGCGTGCTCGCCTTGGAGCAGCTTCACGCGTTCACACATCTGGGCCACAGTCACGTTTTCCAGAATCTTCACGATGGCCTCGCGCACTTCCTTCATCACGCTGCGGATGGCGCATTTGCTTTCATCCGGGCACGAGCATTTTTCGTAAAATCGTTCGCTCACGCAGCTAACTGGCGCGAGCGGTCCCTCGATGTGGCGGATGACCGCCGCGAGCGACACGAATTCCGGTGGGCGGGCCAGCCGGTAGCCGCCGGTCACGCCCCGCCGGCTCTCCACGACGCCAAGCGACTTGAGATCGGTGAGGATTTGTTCGAGGAAACGCTTCGGGATATTTTGCTGGTCGGAGATGGTCTGGATGCGCACCACATCGCGGTCGTAGTTCAGGCCCAACACCAGCAAGGCACGCAACGCATATTCGCCCCGCACGGAGAGTTTCATGGCCGGATGATGGAAAGGCGCATCAATCTGGTCAAGATTGCAAAAGGACTGATAGAAACGCGAAAAAAGCCTTTTTTTAAAGGTTTTTTATCAATCATCTTAATCCCTATTGACTTAGTAGAGTTTTGGTGTAGATTCACCTCATGTCGAAACCATCGGCAATCCGAAATGAAGCGCAGAACGACTGGCAGGCCCTCGTGGCCGAGCAGGTCGGGCAGCTCCGTTACGGCGTCGTCCAGATCACCGTCCACGATTCGCGCGTGGTGCAGGTGGAGCGGACTGAGAAGTTCCGCCTGGACAACGAGAACCGCAAAAACCTGAAACCCGACCAGACCTCTGGAGGATCAACCACCTAGTTCCTTCGTGGACTGACCGGGCCCACCGGAAGTCCGCGCCTGAAAGAAACACAGATGAAGATCCCCCAGTTTGTCACCGTATCCGTCCTCGCCGGCGTGCTGTTGCTCCCGGCCTCCGTCCGCGCCCAAAGTGCCACCGACCAGAAGCTCCTCCAGAAGATCGAAGAGCTGGAGCAGAAGCTCAAAGTCCTCGAACGCAAGCAGGAGCTGAAGGACGAAGAAACCACGGCCAAGGCCAAAACCACGCCTTCCATTGTCCTCGGTGAGAAGGGCTTTGGGTTCACCTCGGCCGACGAAGCGTTCGCCCTCCGGCTGCGCGGCGTCCTCCAGTTGGATTCCCGCACTTTCTTCCGCGACCACGGGATCGCCGGCAACGACGGCTTCCTCGTGCGGCGGGCGCGTCCGATTATCGAGGGAACGGTTTACCGGGACTTCGACTTCCAGTTCGTGCCGGACTTCGGCGGCCCCACGGCCCAGATTTTTGACGCGTTCCTGAACTACCGCGCGTTTCCCGAGCTGCAGCTCAAGGTGGGCAAGTTCAAGTCGCCCGTCGGCCTGGAACAGCTCACGGTAGATGTGGAGACGCTCTTCAACGAGCGCGCGCTCCCGACCGCCCTAACGCCCAACCGCGACCTCGGCGTGCAGTTGCACGGCGAGGCGTTCAGCGGCCGCGTGAGCTACGCCGGCGGAGTGTTCAACGGCTCCGGCGACGCCCGGAACTCGACGAACCTCGACACCGACGACACGAAGGAATTTGCCGGTCGCATCTTCTTCCAGCCCTTCAAGCCGGAGGCCGATTCCTTCCTGCGCGGCCTGGGCTTCGGCCTCGGCGGCAGCTACGGCAGCGAGCATAACAACACTTCCCTGCCTGCCACGACCGGCGGCACGCTCGGCGGCTACGCCACGGACGGCCAGCAGCAGTTCTTCGCCTACAACCCCACCACCGGGGTGGTCAATGCGAACGGCGAACACTGGCGGCTCTCGCCCCAGGGCTATTACTACTACGGCCCCTTTGGCCTGTTCGGTGAATACGTCATCTCGAACCAGCGCCTGAGCCGCACCGGCGCAGCCCCGTTGTCATCGGTGCGCCTGGAGAACACCGGCTGGGAAATTACCGGCTCCTATTTGCTGACGGGCGAAACGGCGGCCTACAAGGGCGGCGTGAATCCAACGCATCCGTTCAGCCTGAGTGAAGGTGGCTGGGGTGCCTGGCAGCTCGTCGCGCGCTACGCCGAGCTGAACGTGGACGAGGCGGCTTTCCCGGTCTTCGCGAACCCCGCCACCTCCGCCAGCGGGGCGCAGGCTTGGTCATTTGGCTTGAACTGGTATCTGAACCGGAACATCACGTTGAAGACCAGCTTCTCGCACACGACTTTTGATTTCGTCAGCGGCGGCGGCACAGGCACACGCGCCGCCACCACGGCGCCGGGCATCGTCGCGCGGCAGTCGGAGAATGTAGTGTTCACCCGCGTGCAACTGGCCTTTTAGTAGGCGCGCAATTCACCCAAAAGTATTTCAACCTTTATGAAAAGCATCGCCGCGATCTTCTTTGTATTCGCGCTGGCGCTGTCTAGCGCCGGGGCCAAAGATTTGAAGCTCCTCAACGTCTCCTACGACCCGACCCGTGAGTTATATCAGGAGTTTAACACGGCCTTCGCCAAGCACTGGCAGGCAAAAACCGGTGACAAGGTCACGGTTCAGCAGTCGCACGGCGGCTCGGGCAAGCAGGCCCGCAGCGTCATTGACGGACTCGAAGCCGACGTGGTGACGCTCGCGCTGGCCTACGACGTGGATGCCATTGCCGAGAAGGGCCGGCTGCTGCCGAAGGATTGGCAAGCACGCCTGCCGCACAACAGTGCGCCCTACACCAGCACGATTGTCTTTCTCGTGCGGAAGGGAAATCCCAAGGGCATCAAGGACTGGAACGACCTTATTAAACCCGGCGTCGGCATCATCCCAGCGAACCCGAAGACCTCCGGCGCGGCGCGTTGGACGTATCTCGCGGCGTGGGGCTACGCGTTGAAGCAAAACAACGGCGACGAGGCCAAGGCCAAGGAGTTTGTTGCGAAGTTCTACAAGAACGTGCCGGTATTTGACACCGGGGCGCGCGGGGCGACGACCACATTCATCCAGCGCGGCATTGGCGACGTGCTCGTGAACTGGGAGAACGAGGCTTACGCGGCGTTGCGCGAGGCAGGGCCTGACAAGTTCGAAATCATCACGCCGTCTGTCAGCATCCTCGCCGAGCCGACCGTGGCGCTGGTGGACCGCGTCACAAAGCGGAAGGGGACCGCCGACGTGGCGAAGGGCTACCTCGACTACCTTTACTCGGACGAAGGGCAGGACATCGCAGGGAAAAACTTCTACCGCCCACGCTCGGAGAAGGCACTCGCCAAATACGCCGGCCAGTTCGTCAAGTTGAGCCTCTTCACGATTGATGAAGTCTTCGGCGGCTGGGCCAAAGCGAACAAAACACACTTCGCCGACGGCGGCATCTTCGACCAAATCCAGAGAAAGTGACCTGGTTCCTCCGGCGGCGGCTGGCGTGCATTCCAGCCGCCGCCCTCGGAGCCGCAACGCATCCCGACATGACCACCACTTTTGTGAAAGACTTCGCCCTCGCCCCCGCCGCTGCGCCGACGAAGCGCCCGCTGGACGCCGTGCTAGCCCCGCTCGACGACATCGCCTCGCGTTCGACGAATCTCATCCGCAAGCCGCTCGGTGAGTTCGAGAGCGAAGGCCGTGTTTACAGCCTGCCGCGCTACGTCTATCTCGGGCCGCAGGGTGGTGGCGAGATTCTCCGCATTGGCATCTTCGCGGCCATCCATGGTGACGAGCCGGAAGGCGCGCTGGCCCTCGCCCGCTTCGTCGCCGCGCTGGAGGCGAACCCGAACATCGCGAAAGGCTACGCGCTGTTCATCTATCCGGTCTGCAACCCGACCGGATTCGAGGACGGCACTCGCCATGCGCGCACCGGCCGGGACTTGAACCGCGAGTTCTGGAACCACTCCACGCAGCCGGAGGTGCGGCTGCTGGAGAGCGAGATTTATCTGCACGCCTTCCACGGCCTCATCACGCTGCACACGGACGACACCAGCGACGGGCTCTATGGCTTCGTAGGCTGCGATGTGCTGTCCGAGTTTCTGCTGGAACCCGCGCTGACAAGCGCTGCCGGCTTCTTGCCTCGGAATCACAGCCAGGAGATTGACGGCTTCCCGGCGGCCAATGGGATCATCAACCGGGGCTATCGCGGAATGCTCCAGGCCCCGCCCGGCCAGTCGGAGCGCCCGTTTGAAATCACTTTCGAGACGCCGCAACGCGCACCCGCCAAGCATCAGATCGAGGCCTTCTCCTCGGCGCTGCAAACCATCCTGACCGAATACAGCCAGTTCATCGCCTACGCCCAGAACATTTGACCCGTGGCGGGTGCGTCGCCCGCACCATTGTTCTCCGGAACAGGGTGACGCCCCGCTACGGCCCATTTCCATGTCACGCATCTTCAACTCCATTACCGAAACCATCGGCAACACGCCGCTCGTGCGCCTCAACCGCACGGCGAAGAAGCACGGCGCGCTCGCCGACGTGCTGCTCAAGCTCGAATTCTTCAACCCACTTTCCAGCGTAAAGGACCGCATCGGCGTCGCGATGGTGGAGGACGCGCTTCAGGCAGGACGGATTAACCCCGAAACGACCCTCATAGAGCCGACCAGCGGCAACACCGGCATCGCGCTTGCGTTCGTTGCTGCTGCTCACGGACTGAAGCTCGTGCTTACCATGCCCGAGACCATGAGCCTCGAACGACGCAAACTGCTGAAGATTCTCGGCGCGAAGCTGGTGCTCACAGAAGGAAGCAAGGGCATGAAGGGCGCGATTGCCAAGGCTGAGGAGTTGCACGCGCAAATCCCGAACAGCGTCATTCTCCAGCAGTTTTCCAACCCCTCCAACCCGGCCATTCATCGCCGCACCACGGCGGAGGAAATCTGGCGAGACACTGACGGCAAGGTGGACTTCGTCGTCGCCGGGGTTGGCACGGGCGGCACCATCACGGGCGTGGCTGAGGTCATCAAGCAGCGCCGACCGGGCTTCAAGGCCATCGCCGTGGAGCCGGCGAAGTCTCCGGTCATCTCCGGCGGCAAGCCGGGGGCACACAGGCTTCAAGGCATCGGCGCGGGGTTTATCCCGGACAACCTAAACCGTGCCATCGTGGACGAAGTCATTGGCGTCAAAGAAGAGAATTCAGGGCCGCTCGCCAAGGAAATCAACCAGCTTGACGGCATTCCCGTCGGCATTTCCAGCGGGGCGATAGTGTGGGCCGCGCTGGAAGTGGCGAAACGCCCGGAGAACCAAAGCAAGACCATCGTCGCCATCGCACCCTCCGGCGCGGAGCGCTACCTGTCCTCATGGCTCTTTGATGACGTCGGCGTGGAAAGCGACACGCTCGACGGATTGGTTGCCCAATCGCTGCCCACACGGGTTGCCAAGCTCATCGGTCATCCGTGACGGTAAACAAAAATCCACGAGCATCAAGCCACCGATCAGCACCCCTTGCCCACCAGACGATGGAGGCCCTTTATCAACTGAGCCGGGAAACGACCCCACGAGCGGAGGTTCCTGTGATTGAAATGACAACTCACACGAACCGTGAAAACTCGCATTGGAAACATCGCCTCCTTCCGCGCCACCAAGCCAGTTGGTGCCTTCACCCTGCTGGAACTGCTGGTGGTCATCGGCATCATCGCCACCCTCGCAGGACTGCTTCTGCCATCACTGGCAAAAGCCCGGGCCAAAGTGCATCAGTCGAAATGCCTCAATAACAACAAGCAAATGGGTCTCGCTACGCAACTCTACAAGGACGACGAAGACGACCACTTCCCGTTTGGCGTGAACGTCACCGCCGCCGCACCGGGCGCGCTCCTGGATCCAACTTCGTGGCCGAGCCAGTTGCTCCGCTCCCTTGGCGCGAAGAACAACCAGCAGCCGCGCATCTTCGACTGCCCCACGGAGAAAAGCGACAGCTCCGGTGCCTTCGGCTACAAGGAGGACTACCGCGCGAACCGGCACATCTTCCGCGACCCGGATTTCAACACTCCAACCGCGCTGCGCGGCGCGCAGATGCCCTACCCGCACAAGCTCCAAATCATCACCGAGAAAATGCCCGGCAACGGCCAGTTCAGCGCGGCGGCCAGCGGCCTGAACAACCATCGCACGGGCTGGAATGCCCCCGGTGCTAACCCGACCATCGGAAACTCCGGGGGCATGGTGCGGCACAATTGGAGCATGACCGCCACGGCGGCAGACGGGCACAGCGTCAGCGTGAAGATGCCGCCCTACCAGCCCGGTGCGCCCGCGCCGGTGGAGTTTGGCGAACTCGGCGACACCACCGACGACAGCGCCAACCAGCTCTGGCAGCCCGGTGCCAACGTGAAACTGTTCACCCGCCTCCGCAGCGGTAACGGTGGATTCTGAGATTGTTGACCACCCGATGCGCGCGCTAACCTTGTCCACTCCGCATGGCTGAGAAACGCTACCGAGTCCTGCCCGGCTTCGGGCTGACGATGGGCTTCACGCTCTTTTACCTGAGCGTACTGGTGCTCGTTCCCATCGGCGGGCTGTTCCTGCGCACGTTCAGCCTCTCGTGGGCGGACTTCTGGAGGCTCGCCACCACGGACCGCGCGCTCGCGGCCTACCAGCTCACGTTCGGTGCGTCGCTTGCCGCCGCCGTCATCAACGCGGTGTTCGGCACGCTGCTGGCGTGGGTGCTGGTGCGCTACGACTTCCCGGGCCGGCGCTTCATAGACGCGCTGGTGGACTTCCCGTTCGCGCTGCCCACGGCGGTCGCGGGCCTGACGCTGGCAAACCTGTTTTCGGCCAACGGCTGGCTGGGGCAGTTCCTCGTGCCGCTGGGCATCAAGGGCGCGTTCACGCCGCTGGGCGTGGTCATCGCGCTCACGTTTGTCGGGATGCCGTTCGTCGTGCGCACGCTCCAACCGGTGCTCGAACATCTCGACCGCGACGTGGAGGAGGCGGCGGCCACGCTCGGCGCGGGACGCCTGCGAACCTTCGTCAGCGTCATCGCGCCGACGCTGCTGCCGCCGGTGATGACCGGCTTCGCGCTCGCGTTTGCACGGGCCATTGGCGAATACGGCTCCGTCGTCTTCATCTCCGGCAACCTCCCGATGAAGACCGAAATTGCGCCCTACCTCATCGTCATCCGACTGGAGGAATACGACTACACCGGCGCGATGGCGCTGGCCGTGGTGCTGCTCGTCATCTCCTTCGCACTGCTCGGAGTCATCAACGTGCTCGAACAGTGGGCCAACCGCTTCTCTCGCTAACATGGCCGGCATTCCCAAACCCAAACTCAACGCGGGCCAGCGCAAATCGCAGCGCGGCACAGAGGAAGCGCCCTTCGTGAAGTGGCTGCTCATCACCGTCGCGCTACTGTTCTCGCTCGTCTTCCTGCTGCTGCCTCTGGTGAACGTCTTCGCGCAGGCGTTCGCCAAGGGCTTCACGGTTTATTGGGACGCGCTCAAGCATCCCGACACCATCGCCGCGATGAAGCTCACGCTGCTCGTCACGGTCATCTGCATGCCGCTCAACGTCCTCTTCGGTCTCGCTGCCGCGTGGGCCATCACCAAGTTCGAGTTTCGGGGCAAGTCGCTGCTCGTCACGCTGATTGACCTGCCTTTCTCCGTGTCGCCCGTCGTGGCGGGCCTGATGTTCGTCGTGCTGTTCGGCCTGCAAGGCTACTTTGGCGAGTGGCTGGCCGACCGCGAAATCCGCATCATCTTTGCCGTGCCCGGCATCGTGCTGGCGACGCTCTTCGTCACCTTCCCGTTCGTCGCGCGTGAGTTGATTCCCATCATGCAGGCTGCCGGCTCGGACCAAGAGCAATCCGCGCTGACGCTCGGCGCAAACGGCTGGCAGACCTTTTGGTATGTCACGCTGCCCAGCGTGAAGATGGGCCTGCTCTACGGCACCATCCTCTGCATCGCGCGCTGCGTCGGGGAGTTTGGCGCGGTCAGCGTCGTCAGCGGCCACATTACTGGCAAGACCGACACCGTCCCGCTGCACGTCGAGAAGCTCTACAACGAGTATCAAGGTGCCGCCGCCTTCGCCGTGGCGAGCATCCTCGCGCTCGGCGCGTTGCTGACACTGGGCTTAAAGACCTGGCTGGAATGGCGCGAGGCGAAGCTGGAGACACTGGCGCAGCAGGCGGAACAGGCAATCACGCAATGAGCATCGAGCTAAAGAACATCACCAAACAGTTCGGCGGCGTTTCCGCCGTCAACGACGTGAGCTTCACCGTCGCCGACGGCCAGCTCGTCGCGCTGCTCGGGCCGTCCGGCTGCGGCAAGACCACCGTGCTGCGCATGATTTCCGGCCTCGAAATGCCCACTGCGGGTGAGATTCTCGTGCGCGGCAAACGTGTCAACGACGTGCCCGTGCAGAAACGCAACATCGGCTTCGTGTTCCAAGGCTACGCGCTCTTCAAGAGCATGAGCGTGGCGGACAACATCGCCTTCGGCCTGCTAATCAAGAAATGGGCGAAAGCCGACCGCGATGCGCGCGTGGCCGAGCTGATTGAGCTGCTCGGTTTGAAAGACTTGGCAAAACGCTTCCCGCACCAGCTTTCCGGCGGCCAGCGCCAGCGCGTCGCGTTGGCTCGTGCGCTCGCGCCAAAGCCGGACGTTCTCCTGCTCGACGAACCATTCGCCGCTGTGGATGCTAAAATCCGGCAGGAGCTTCGCGAGATGCTGGTGAACCTCCACCACGAGCTGAACGTCACGACCATCTTTGTCACCCACGATCAGGAGGAGGCGATGGAGGTTAGCAACCGCATTGTCGTCTTCGATAAAGGCCGGCTCGCGCAAATCGGCACGCCACGCGAGGTGTATGAGGAGCCGGCGAGCGAGTTCGTCGCACGCTTCATCGGCGTGATGAACGTCCTCGACTGCGAGGTTCGCGAGGGCGTTGCGCGCTGCGGCGAGCTGGAGTTCCCCACCCACGGTGTCGCCGACGGCCAGCGCCTTCGCATCGGCTTCCGCCCCTACGCTGTGCAGGTGTCCAACGACCTCATGGCCTATCGCCACTTTGCAGTGCTGCGCCACACCTACTTCTTGGGTGTTCTACTGCGGCTTGAACTGGAATTCCCCAGCGGCCTCATCATCCGCGCCCGCATGTCGAAGGAGGAATACGCGCGACTCAATCTCACTGAAGGCCGCAAAATCTCCCTCCAAATCCGCCAATACCGCGTGCTCGCCCGTGAAGGCGAATTGCTTCCGCCCGAAGTTTCCGTCACCCACCATCTCGGCCCCAGCCCGGGCGATGGCATCTGAACCGCAGAGCTAAAACCGCGCAGCTTACAACTGCGCATGGCTTGAGTTCCTACGTAATCAGCGCCCGCGCGAACGACAGGAAACTGACCACGAGCATACGAGGGAATGCCTTCGCGATGCTGATGGCCCGAACCAGGAGGAACCAACGGGAAAGCCAATAGTTTCCCGTTACAAAGCGTGCCAGTTGATCGTATTTGCCGAGCCGATAAAGGATTGCGACAGCCCAGATGTCGGCCTGCGCTTCGCAGCCGAGGGTCCTATGAACTTCCATTCGGTGAGCGCGGACGAAGAACTGGTAAAGCTTGAGGTCCAAGGGCAGGCTCCATAAGGGCCATGACAGCTTCCTGGCTCGCTTGCCGGGATGAAGCAAATAATGCCCGATTTCGTGGGCGATGGTGAACTCCTCCTCGATAGGCTCCAAACCACGGCGGACCGCGATGTATCGAGGCTCCTCAGACGGGTCGAGAAAGCCTAGAACCTCGACCTCTGGGTCGTCGAGGTATTCGATCTCCAGCCCGAAGTAGGCGGCCAGATCGCGGATGGAATGACAGGGGGCGGAACTCATTCGTATTTCTTGGCGAGGCGTCGGGCATACTGAACCACCCGCTCGTATTCCGAAGCGGAGAGGGGGGCCAGTGAGCGCATCAACACGCGATCAGGGTCCTTGTTGGTGACCTGCGCCACCACCGAGTCATGCCGGCCAGCGGCATCGAACAGGATGCCCCGGGGCTGGATGTCGAGCACCTCTTCCAACTTGGCAATGGTCTCGTCGGCGGGGACTCCCCGCTCACCATTGAGCAGACGGGAGAGATAGGCGGCGGAAACCCCGGCTTGGCGGGCCACTTCGCGCAAGGACACGCCCCGACTGTGCACCGCCCGGCGCAGCAAGCGTAAAAAGCGGTCCGGGGCCGAGGTTGGTTGTTGTTCTATCATCGGGATGATAATAAACCGTCGTTTACTCGCAGGCAACACAAAATACAGAATCGAGCAGAATGGCGTTGCCTTAGAGGCGACAGTGGCGCACGGTGAGCGCAGGAAATCGGCCATGCTCGCCAACCACGTCAAACAACATCGCGAACACCGGAAGGTGTCCAAGGCGCATTTGGCCCGCCAAATTGGCGTCTCGCGGTCGTATGTCACGCGGCTGGAAGGCGGGCAGCTACAACCCAGCGGGGAGATGATGTTCCGCATCGCGGGCTACTTTAGGTGCCCCATCGAGGAAGTCTTCCGCCTCGTTGCCGGGCCCGAAACCCTTTCCGCGCGCCCGTCCAGCGTGCCGGTGGCAGACCAGGGACTGATCGTTGTGAAGCTCAACGGCGGCGGGAGTGGCGTCCCCGGCCGCGTCATGAAGCCCAAGGCGCAAGTATGAACCAGCAAACCGCAGTGGAACAGTTCTTGGCCGGCCGTCGGGTGGTCTTGGTCAAGTTCGTGGCGCATCGCCACAAGGAAATCCAAAACAAAGCCAAACGCACCGTCGGCGTGGTGAACCTCTACGAGGTCCAGTGCGCCGACGGCAAGGCCCCCACGGTGCAGACGTGGTGCCCACGCAGTGTCCAGAGCCTCGATCACGCCGCCAAGGACTTTGCCTGCCCCTTCACGGAGGGGCAGCGCCTGGTGGTCGAGTTCGACCTGATGGAGCCGAACCATTTTGACGCCAAGAACGGCGTCATCATCCGGGCGGCCAGCGTGCAGGCCTTGGCATGAACGTGGCCACCCAGGACGGCCCCGTGGACGGTTGGACCGGCGGCGGCGCGCGCAGCGCGCGCTGCCGGTCCAACCATCCTTGTCCGAGAGGTGTGTCTTGAAACGATGAGGCAACGATGAATGGCGCAAGGAATATGGAGCCGGAGCAGCGATTGAAGGCTGCCCAGCTGAATGTCGAGATGGGCGACTGGGTGCATGGCTTGGCCCCGTGGCAGGTGATCTCGCATCTGACCTTTGCGTGGGAGGCGTCGGTTTGGTCGGCGCAACGCTGCTACGAGAAGTTCATGCGGACCGAGTTGCGGGGCGTGTCCTACTTCTACGCGTTGGAACAGAACCCGGGGCGGGACGGCTTCCACGTGCATGCGCTGTGGTGCGACTGCCAGAACCGGTGCCGCCGGGACATCTGGCGGGAGTGGTTCCATCGCTACGGGCGCAATCGCATCGAGCCGGTCAACAACCGCGATGATGTGGCGGACTACTGCGCCAAGTATGTGACCAAGGAGGGGGCCTGGTGGAATGTGAAGCTGCTGGATCAACGGCATCCGCAGAACGCGAACTTCAGGCTGGAGTAACATGCGCGACGAGCAATACCGCTTTCTGACGCTGCGCCAACTGCCCGCCCGGTTGACGGCGGAACAGGTCGGCTGGGTCGTCAACTGCCAGTTGCACGACGTGCCGATTCTGGTATCCGCGAACTTGCTCAAGCCGCTGGGTAATCCGCCGCAGAACGGCATCAAGTTCTTCGCGACTCGGGAAGTCTTGGAACTGTCACGGGACGAGAAGTGGCTGCACCGGGCCACGGCGGCCATCACCCGCTACTGGCAGGAACAGAACCAGCGCAAGCGGACGGAGCAACGGCACGAGCCGGCCCGGCTGGCGGCCTAAGTTTGGGCAGCGGCCGCGCGGGCCTCGTATTCCTCCAGCGAGGGTAGCTTCACCAAGGCCCGGCGCGCATAGGCACGGTGCACCGCCTTGCTGTTGTGGCCCAGCGCCTCCTGCGCGAAGCGTTCGGGGTAGCCGGCTGATTTCGCCCGTTCCGCCCACGCGTAGCGGTAGCTGTGCAGGGAAACTCCCGTGATGCCCAACTGCTGGCACCGTTGGTGAAACTCCGTGGCGCGGTCATTGGCGCGCAGACTGGCCAGATAGGGGAAGAGCATTCCCTCACCGGGCATATCGGCCAGCAGGCGCATGGCTTCCGGCCCCAGATGCTGCAAGGTCACGGTGCCGGTCTTGTGCCGGAAGAAGCTCACGGTCTGGTTGTTCCAGTCAATGTCCTCGGCGCGGAGCTGCGCCAAGTCACCCTGGCTCCCGCCAAGGTGCCAGCACAACTCATAGAACGCGCGCCGCTCGGGGTTGCGCTCCGCCGCGAGGATGCGCTGATGCTCTTCGCTGGTGATGGCGCGCTTCTCCTTGAACTGCACGGGGGGGCCACTGGCGGCGCGGGATGATCGAGCACGGCAGCCAGTTCATGTCCAAGGCGAAGTTGTGCAGGCGGCGCAGGTAAACGTTGGTCGAGACTTTGCACCCCGCCAGCACGTGCAGGAGGTGCTCGGCCTGCGTTTCGATCAGGAGCAACCGGCGCAGCGGGTCGAAGGCCTTCGAGTTGGCGGCCACCTGCCAGCGGGCGCGGTTGGCCCCGGTCTTGAGCCGGATCATTTCGTCCAGCACGTGTTGCCACGTGCGCGCGGTGGCCAAGGGGTCGGTTCCCATCCAGTAGGCCCGGGCAATCTGGCGGTTAAGCTGGGGCTGGCGGGTGGCTTCGTTCTTGGCGTGCAAGAGCGTCTGCGCCTCCGCGCGGTCCTTGGTGCGCAGGCTGGTCTGTTTGCCGGAGCGCGTGTCTTCGCAATAGAAGACCCCGGCACGCCGGAAGAGGATGAACTGATGATTCATGATCGTTGCTGGTCATGAATCGTGGCGCAACGAGCTCCCCTCGCGTTAACCCGTAGTGGCCCAGTGGTGAGTGAGTTCTGAACCAGTAGCGGCCAGTCGCAAGGACCGAAACCCGTTTACTGACTGGAGGCGGAGGTCGGAATCGAACCGACGAATGGGGCTTTTGCAGAGCCCTGCCTTACCACTTGGCTACTCCGCCACTCAAGGCGCGCCGAATGTAGGAAAGCTGTGTGCAGCCACGCAAGCTTTGTTCACAACTCCGTTGGGCAGTCTGACTTTCTTCCTGCACTTTTAGGATCGAGCATAGCGCTGATTTTCCCGGTTTGGTAAAGCAAAGCCGGACAATACTCATCGTGGATTTTGCTCGTCCTGAATCAGCTCCGGCCTTAGGAATCCGCCATGCATTCGGGTGAAATTTGTGGCCGCGACTTTGCCACGGGCCGGCCGCTGCGCGTGACTTGGGCGGGCGGCGTTATCACGGACGTATATGACGACGACACGGAGAGCTGCAACTGGCTGGCTCCGACGTTGCTGAACGGCTACGGCGGTGTGGATTTCCAACGCAACGATCAGCTCACGGAGGCACACTTGCTTTCGGCGGCGCGCCAGTTGAGGCGGGATGGCTGCGGACGTTTCTTTTTCACGCTCATCACGGACGATTGGCAGAAGCTGATGGCCCGGGTGCGTGTCACGCGGGCGTTGCGCGACGCGCATCCCGAGCTACGCGCCGCGATGGCCGGCTGGCATATTGAAGGGCCGTTTCTCTCGCCGGAAGTCGGCTTCAAAGGGGCGCACAATCCCGCCGTGATGCGCGACGCGACGGCGGCGGACCTGCACGAACTGAGGGCGGTGACGGGGCGTGATCCGGTCCTGCTCACGCTCGCGCCAGAACGGGTAGGCTCGCTGGAAATCATCCGGCTTGCCACCTCGCTCGGGATTGTCGTGAGCTTGGGGCACACGAATGCGTCCGCTGACACCATCCGCGCGGCGGTCGCGGCGGGCGCGCGTGGTTTCACGCATCTGGGCAATGGCATTCCACAACAGCTCGACCGGCACGACAACATTCTGTGGCGGGTCTTCGATACACCGGGAATCATGCCGAGCTTGATACCCGACACGCACCATGTCTCTCCCCTACTCTTTCGGCACATGCACCGCGCGCTGCCAGCGGAGCGGATTTATTACACCACGGACGCCATGTCTGCGGCTGGTGCGCCACCGGGACGCTACACAATTGGGAGCATTGAGCTGGAAGTCGGCACAGATCAAATCGTGCGGCAGCCGGGCAAACCAAACTTTGCTGGCTCGGCGCTGCGCCCCGTTGACGGCATCAAAGGTGCGGCGGAAATGCTCGGGAAGAAGTGGCAGGAAGTTTGGCCGCACTTCTCCCTGCGTCCGGCGGAACTGATGGGATTGCGAAATACGATCGCCCCTGGTGAGCCCGCTGATTTCTGCATCGTGCAGCAGGATGATGCGGGGCGACTGGTGGAGGCGCGCATGCCTGCGAGCGCGGCTTGATGCTGCGCAACCGACGTCAGTGCGCCCCATTGAACTGCAAACCCACCTCAAACACGCGAGGCAAGAAACTCTCGGACCTTGACGAGCACTTCGTCGGCCTTGATGGCCGTGAGTTCGCCGCCGCGTGGTTTGAACTCCACTTCGCCCTTGGCCATGGATTTTTCCCCGATGCCCAAGCGTAGCGGAAAGCCCACGAGGTCGGCATCCTTGAACTTCACACCCGGACGGTCGTCGCGGTCGTCCAAGATGACTTCGATGCCGGCGGCGGTGAGGTCCGTATAAATTTTTTCGGCGAGCTGCATGACTGGCGAATCTTTCGCCACCACCAACGGGGTGATGCAGACGGCAAAGGGCGCGACCGCTACCGGCCAGACGATGCCGTCCTTGTCGTTGCACTGCTCGATGACGGCCTGGAGCGTGCGCGTGACGCCGATGCCGTAGCAGCCCATGACGCAGGGCTTGGACTTGCCCTCGGCGTCGAGGAAGTTGGCGTTGAGCTTCTCACTGTATTTGGTGCCGAGTTTGAAGACGTGGCCAACCTCGATGGCGCGCTGGATTTTCAGGCTCTGGCCGCATTTGGCGCAGGGTTCGCCCTTGGTCACAGTGCGGAGATCAAACCAGTCCGAAACCTTGACGTCGCGCTCCATCGAGACATTGCGGAGGTGGAAGCCGTCTTCGTTGGCCCCGGTGGTCATGTCGTTTGCGCCACGGAGGCGTTCGTCAGCGATGACTTTCACGGTGGCAGGGACGTTGACAACGGCTCCGAGCGAACCGGGCTTCGCGCCCAGCAACGGAACGATTTCTTCCGCATTAGCCGGACGCACGGCGACCGCTCCGGTTTTGGCGAGTAGCTTGGTCTCATTCAACTGGTCGTCGCCACGAACGAGAATGATGAGCGGGTGGCTGTCAGCGATATAAACGAGGGTCTTGATCTGGCGGTTTGCCGGGACGCTGTAGGGAGCCTTGCCAAGGGCCTCGATGGTAACAACCCCGGGCGTTGCGAATTTCTCCACGGCGGCACCCAGCTCGCGAGCGGCAGTCTTCGGCAGGCCGCTGGTGGCTTTCTCGATGTTCGCGGCGTATCCGCAGGCTTCGCAATAAACCACATCGTTTTCGCCGGTCTCGGCCGGGACCATGAATTCGTGGGAGTGATTGCCACCGATGACGCCGGTGTCGGCTTCGACAGGAAAATTGCGCAGGCCGCAACGGTTGAAGATGCGGGTGTAGGCGTCATACATCTTGCGATAGGCCACCATCGCGCCCTCGTCGCTGGCATCGAAGGAATAGGCATCTTTCATGATGAATTCCTTGGCGCGCATCAGACCGAAGCGCGGGCGGATCTCGTCGCGAAATTTGACTTGGATCTGATAGTAGTTCTTGGGCATCTGGCGATAACTGGAGATTTCACCAGCGACGAGCGTGGTGATAACTTCCTCGTGGGTAGGGCCGAGCACCCATTCCTTGTTGGCGCGGTCCTTGACTTTGTAGAGCACGTCCCGTGCAGTCTCATAGCGACCGGATTGCTGCCAAATTTCGGGCGGCTGCAGCGCAGGCATGAGGACTTCCACCGCGCCGGCACGGTTCATTTCCTCACGGATGATGTTCTCGATTTTGCGCAGCACACGCAGTCCGATGGGCAGGAAGGTGTAGAGACCGCCGGTCAATTTGCGCACCAAGCCTGCGCGCAGAAGGAGTTTGTGCGAAAGAATCTCCGCTTCGGCGGGGGTTTCCTTGAGAGTGGGAATGAAATATTGGGACCAACGCATGACAGCAGTGCGGTTAAGTTGAAATCTCTTAGCAAGAAGGCCGTCGAGAAAACATTTCCCGACGGCCAGAAGAAAACCGGAAGGCTTACTTGACGGTGTTGACCAACGGCGCGAGTCCCTGGATGCGGACTTCCAAGCGGTCGCCAGACTCGATGGGGCCGACCCCGCTGGGAGTGCCAGTGACGATAACATCGCCCGGCAGGAGGGTCATGTTCGTGGAGATGAAGCTGACCAGCGAGAAGCAGTTGAAGATCATCTGACTGGTGTTCGAGTTTTGCCGAAGCTGGCCGTTCTGGAAGAGCTGAATGGTTAAGTCATGCGGGTCGATTTTCGTCTCCACGTAAGGTCCGAGCGGTGTGAAGGTGTCAAAGGATTTGGCGCGTGCCCATTGGCTCTCGGCGTTCTGAATGGTGCGGTCGCTGACGTCCTGTGCGGCCGTATAACCGAATATATAGCGGGCCGCGGCCGCAGGCGTGACATTCCGCACCTTGCGGCCGATGATGATGGCCAGTTCGGCCTCGTAATCCGTCCGGTGGGTCGGGAACGGAACCTCGATCTTCGCACCGTCGGGTATGAGGGAAGTGGGTGCCTTGAGCCAGAAGAGCGGCTCCTTGGGCAGCGGTTTTCCGGATTCGCGGGCGTGGTCAGCGTAGTTCAGACCCACAGCGATGATCTTGGTTGGCTGAACCGGCGTAAGGGTTTTGATGCCCTTGACCGAGAGGGGTTTCTTGTCGAAGGAGGGAGAGCCAAAAACATCCCCGTGCAGACGAAAGAGTTCGCCGTCCACAACCTTTGCAAAAAACGTCTCGTCACCTTTTTGGAAACGGCCAATAGCTGCCATAAGTCACTACCTTCTAACGGAAAGCGGGCTTGCACCGCAAGCCGTATTTTCAGTTTTCCGCAATTGGATACGTATACGGACAAAAAAAGAGCCGGACATTTGTCCGGCTCTTGATTTGAAAGATTTGGCGGCAACCTACTCTCGCGGAGGCTATACAACCACTACCATCGGCAATGCTGCGTTTGACGGCCGAGTTCGGGATGGGATCGGGTCGGGCCGCAGCTTTGTGGCCACCAAAAAAAATTTAAAAGAACTCAAGGAGTTCCCTGAAAACTACACACAAGTAGCATACATTAACTTCACCATTCAACTGCTTTCAAAGAAAGCAATCAAGCCTCACGACCGATTAGTATCAGTCCGCTGAACACCTCGCGGTGTTTGCACGCCTGACCTATTAAACGGGTAGTCTGCCCGTGGTCTTTAGGGTCTTGCGACCGGGAGACAAACCCAGCTCGCGTACCGCTTTAACCGGCGAACAGCCGGACCCTTGGGACCTTCTCCAGCCCCAGGATGCGATGAGCCGACATCGAGGTGCCAAACCGGTTCGTCGATGTGAACTCTTGGAACCGATCAGCCTGTTATCCCTAGCGTACCTTTTGTCCGTTGAGCGATGGCAATTCCACATTAAACCATCGGATCATTTGGGCCTGCTTTCGCATCTGCTCGACTTGTTGGTCTTACAGTTAACCGGATTTCTAGCCATACCCTCGTCGCATGGTTGCCAACCATGCTGAATCCAGCTTCGCGCTCCTCCGTTACCATTTGGGAGGAAGCCGCCCCAGCCAAACTGACCCGCAAGCACTGTCCCTCGCCTGGATGACAGGAATCGAGGTTAGAATTCTAGTTAACGAAGAGTGGTGTTTCACATTGCGACTCAACGGGAACCGAGGCCCCCGCTTCAAAGTCTCCCACCTACGCTACGCATCATTAACCAGAACACAATACCAGCTTACAGTAAAGGTGCATAGGGTCTTTCCGTCCTACTGCGGGCATGCGGCATCTTCACCGCAATTACAGTTTCGCCGAGATCCTCTCCGAGACAGTCGTTCACTCGTTACACGATTCGTGCAGGTCGGAACTTACCCGACAAGGAATTTCGCTACCTTAGGACCGTTATAGTTACGGCCGACATTCACGGGGACTTGGGCTCACCGCGTCGCCTTGCGGCTAACGGCTTACCTTGATCTTTCCGCATTGGTCACGTGTCACTCCCTATACGTCGTCTTGACGACTTAGCAGAGAGCTGTGTTTTTGTTAAACAGTCGGTAAACGCAATTTACTGTGACTCTGATTGCTCAGAGCACCCCTTTTCCCGAAGTTACGGGGCTAATGTGCCGAGTTCCTTAGAGAGGTCTCTCTCGCGCGCCTTAGTGCACTTACACTCACCCACCTGTGTCGGTTTACGGTACGGGCAGCCCGGGGAACAACTGGAAGCTTTTCTAGGCAGATTGTCCGCTGACGTGCTTTGGCCAAAGCCTCGGCGCTGTCTTTCAATGACACTGTCAGTTTTCTCTCTGCGTCACTTCCAGCCTTAAACCGGGTCGGTGCAGGAATATTGGCCTGCTGTGCATCGATTACGCCTTACGGCCTCATCTTAGCTCCCGACTAACCCTGGGAGGACGAACCTGGCCCAGGAAACCTTGGGTTTACGGCGACCAGAATTCTCATCTGGTTTATCGCTACTCGTGTCTGCATTCTCACTAATCAGTCCTCCACCGTCCCTTTTAGTTCGGCTTCAGCGGACTGATTACGCTCTCCTACCACTCCGATCCGGCGAACCGGGTCGGAATCCGGGGCTTCGGTATACTGTTTGATCGCCAATCATTTTCGGCGCGACATCGCTCGATGAGTCAGCTATTACGCACTGTTTAAATGATGGCTGCCTCTAAGCCAACATCCTCACTGTCTAAGCAACGTCACATCCTTTCCACTGAACAGTATTTTGGCACCTTAGCCGTCGGTCTGGGCTGTTGCCCTCTCGGCCACGAAGCTTATCCCTCGCAGCCTGAATGCCGGGTTAATGAGATCCAAGGAATTCGGAGTTTGATTGGTTTTGGCAACCTAGTGGGGTCCCTAAGCCATCCAGTGCTCTACCTCCATGATCTCAGAATTTTTCAACATTCACGAGTTCGGTCCTTCACTGCATGTTACTGCAGCTTCAACCTGCTCAAGAGTAGATCACCTCCGCTTCGGGTCTATTGCCAGTGACTGAACGCGCTATTCGCACTCGGTTTCCCTTCGCCTGCATCACAAAAGATTTAGGCTGGCCACGGACAATAACTCGCAGACTCATTATGCAAAAGGCAAGCAGTCACGCCTTGCGGCGCTCCTACACATTGTAAGCTTATGGTTTCAGGATCTTTTTCACTCCCCTAACAGGGGTTCTTTTCGCCTTTCCCTCGCGGTACTAGTTCACTATCGGTTGCCAAGGAGTATTTAGCCTTATCCGGTGGTCCGGACAGATTCACACAGAGTTTCACGTGCACCGTGTTACTTGGGATACCTCTAGGCGACTTTGCGTTCTGTTTACCCGGCTATCACGGTCTTTGGCCCACCTTTCCAGATGGTTAAACTGGCGCTAATCCTGCCATATTGAAGTCCCTCAACCCCGGAGAGACAAGTCACCCCGGTTTAGGCTGTTCCGCGTTCGCTCGCCACTACTGACGGAATCACATCGTTTTCTTTTCCTGTGGTTACTGAGATGTTTCACTTCACCACGTGTTGCTTTGCTGGACTATGAATTCATCCAGACAATGATGACGTTTACGTCAACGGGTTTTCCCATTCGGAGACCCACGGGTTGAAGCCTGCTTGCGGCTGACCGTGGCTTATCGCAGCTTGCTGCGTCCTTCATAGCCTCTTGGCACCAAGGCATCCACCATAAGCTCTTAGTAGCTTGATTACAAATTATTACTCAAAATGTGAGTAATTCCGGCGAAATGTATATGCCCTTATTGTGTGTAGTTTTCAAAGAACGTTCGCTGGCATCCGAAGACGCCGGCAAAAGTGGTGGGCCTGACTGGATTCGAACCAGTGACCCTGCGCTTATCAAGCGCATGCTCTAACCAACTGAGCTACAGGCCCATGTAATGGTGGAGCTGAGGAGGGTCGAACTCCTGACCTATAGCTTGCAAAGCTACCGCTCTACCAACTGAGCTACAGCCCCACGCCGGAGTCTAACCGAACTGAAGGTAGAACTGAGTTCTTAAAGAGCTGACTTTTTGAATATTGAATTGTGCGATAAGATATTGAGCCATTCCAACCCTTGCGGATTAGCGACCTAATTTTCTCCTTAGAAAGGAGGTGATCCAGCCGCAGGTTCCCCTACGGCTACCTTGTTACGACTTCATCCCAATCACCAGCCATACCTTCGGCACCTGTCTCCTTGCGGTTGACGCAGCGACTTCGGGTACGACCGGCTTTCATGATGTGACGGGCGGTGTGTACAAGGCCTGGGAACGTATTCACGGCGCCGTAGCTGATGCGCCATTACTAGCGATTCCAGCTTCATGCCGTCGAGTTGCAGACGACAATCTGAACTGGGCCCGGTTTTGGGGGATTTGCTCCAGCTTACGCTTTTGCTTCCCTTTGTACCGGGCATTGTAGTACGTGTGCAGCCCTGGCCGTAAGGGCCATACTGACTTGACGTCATCCCCACCTTCCTCCTCGT
>RFVF01000090.1 GCA_009922615.1 Pseudomonadota bacterium | reverse complement strand
CATCAAGGCCAACAAGCCCACCTATCCCGCTTTCGAAGCGTGGGTCCGCAAGAACGGCAAGAAGCTCACCAAGGCCGACATCCATCGCCACAACCTCGCCATCCTCGGCTACTGCCACGACGACGGCACCCGCAAGGGCATCCTCAGCGCCAGCGGCCTGCCCGACGACGGCAGCGTCCTCCCCGGCGCGGTGGACCTGAACAACCTCGACGACTGGTTCGAGTTCCACGCCGCTGTCCTCAAGTAAGCGTTGCTTTCAATCAACTAACAGCAAGCCAGCGGGCCAAACCCGCTGGCTTTTTTCTTTTCGTGGAATCGCGCCTGACGCGGGTTTAAGTGCGGCCTAGGCCGCTGGCCCGGCAAGTTCCCGCTCGGTCTTGAGGCGGAGCTGGCCGCAAGCTGCATCGATGTCCCCGCCCTTCTCCCGCCGGAGCGTGACCGTGACGCCCAGATTCTCCAGAGCTGACAAAAAAGCCTCGCACACGGACTCCGCCGGACGTGCCCACGAAAGGCCCTCGACGGTGTTGTAGGGAATCAAGTTCACCTTCGCATTCAACCGTGTGGCGAGCGCGGCCAAGGGCTTGGTCTGATCAAGCCCGTCGTTCACCCCGGCGATGAGGATGTATTCGAAGGTGATGAGCTGATCCTTGCGGCGCTGATAAACCTCCAGCGCCGCGGTCAACTCGGCGAGCGGATGCTTGCGGTTCACTGGCATGATGCGGGCGCGCACTTCGTCGATCGCGCCGTGTAGTGAGAGGGCCAGGCGGAACTGCTCCGGCTCGGCGGCCAGCTTACGAATCTGCGGCGCGAGACCGCTGGTGGAGATGGTGATCTTCCGCGCGCCGATGCCGCCGCCCCACGGAGCGTTTAGGAGACGGAGCGCCTTGAGCAAGTTGTCGTAATTCGCCAACGGCTCGCCCATGCCCATGATGACGAGGTTGTTGATGAGCCGAGAGTCGAGGGCCGAAGGTCGAGGGCTTTCCCCTCCGGCACTCGACTCTCGACTCTCGACCTTCGACCGCTCAACAGCATTCCATCGCTCTACCGCCATCACTTGCTCCACGATTTCCTCCGGCCCCAAGTTCCGTTTCCAGCCATCGAGACCACTCGCACAAAACTTGCAGCCGTAGGCACAGCCGACCTGCGTGGAGACGCAGAGCGTGTGACGGTCACTGGATTCGCCGTAGAGCGCGGGATTCGCGGGGATGAGCACGCTCTCGATGAGCGCGCCATCGGGCAACCGCCAGAGGAATTTCTGCGTCGTGTCGCGTGCGCCTTGCTTGAGGACGAGTTCAAGGACACGGAGCGAGAAGTTCTCCGCAAGTTTCGCGCGCAGCGGCTTGGGCAAGTTCGTCATCGCATCCCAGCTCGCGACGCGGCGTTTGTAAAGCCAGTCGAGCACCTGCCCGGCGCGATAGGCTGGCTCGCCCCATTCTTTCAAACGGGCTTCCAGTTCGGCGCGGGTGATGGATTTGATGTCCGGCAACACAGGCGAAGGTTATGGCGATGGCGATGGACGAAGCAAAGCAACATCCGTTGCCGTGCGAAGCTGACGCCGCCGATCTTGATCGCTCCAGACGCTCTCGCGACGAAGGCGCAGGTTCAAATCGAAATTACGAACAGAAGTAAGCGCCGAACCTACTTCGTCAGGTAATACTTCCGGGTGTATTCCTGCACCATGCGCCAGGTGCTGTATTGCGGCACGAGCGTGGTCATGGCGCGGCGGATTTTGGCCAACCACTGGCGGGGAATGCCGGTGGCGTCGCGGTTGTAGAAGCACGGGATGACTTCCTCGGTGAGCACCCGGAAGGTGTTCGCGCTGTCGCGGCGGTCCTGCTCCTCGATGCTGGTGGGATGCGTGTCGTCACCGATGGAGAAGCCGTTGGTGCCGTCGTAGCCCTCGCGCCACCAGCCGTCCATGATGCTCATGTTGAGGCAGCCGTGGCAGCCGCACTTCATGCCGCTGGTGCCGGAGGCTTCGAGCGGGCGGCGCGGGTTGTTCAGCCACACGTCGCAGCCGGAAACCATCTGGCGCGCAACATGCACGTCGTAGTTCTCAATGAAGAACAGGTGGCCCTTGAGGTCGCTGAACTTGCTGAGATGGATGATGTGCTGGATGAACTTCTTGCCTTCGTCGTCGCGCGGGTGGGCCTTGCCGGCGAAGATGAATTGCACGGGGCGCTGCTTATCGTGCGCGAGCTTCACGATATTCTCGAACTGCTGGAAGATGAGCGGGGCGCGCTTGTAGGTGGCGAACCGGCGCGCGAAGCCGATGGTCAGTGCGTCGGGATTCAGCATGTGGTCGAAGGTGATGAAGTCACCCTGCGTGAGACGTTGACCCTGCAAAAGCAACCGACGACGGGTGAACTCGATCATTTCCCGCCGCAGCCGATAGCGCAACGACCACAGTTCTTCGTCCGAAATGAAGCTGGTGTCAGCCATGCGCGACCAAAACTCGGGCGAGTTGATTTCGCGTTCCCAGTCGATGGTCGGCTTGCTCTTCCAAAAGCGCGTGGTCTCGGTGGTCGAGGTGTCGGGATTCTCGTGGGCGGTGTCGAGCTTCTTGCGCCAGAAGCGGCGGACGGTGCCCTTCATCCAGCCGGCGACGTGAATGCCGTTGGTGACGTGGCCGATGGGAACTTGCTCCACCGTCTTGCCCGGATAGAGGCACTGCCACATCTCGCGGCTGACAGCGCCGTGCAGCTCGCTCACGCCATTGGCGGCCCGGGAGCCCTTGAGCGCGAGCACCGTCATGCAGAACGGCTCGTGTGCGTCGTTGGGATTCACGCGGCCCAAGGCCATCAGCTCCTGATGCGAGAGCTTCAAGTTGGCGCTGAACTTGTTCGCCGCAAAGGCCATCAGATCGCTGCTGAAGCGATCGTGCCCCGCCTCGACCGGCGTGTGGGTGGTGAAGAGACATTGCTTCGAGGTCTCGTCCCAGGCCTGAGCGAACGGTTTGCCCTCGGCCATTTTTTCGCGGGCCAGCTCCAGCGTGAGGAACGCCGCATGGCCCTCGTTCATGTGGAACGTCGAGGGCTGCAGCCCCAACTCGCGCAGCAACCGCACGCCGCCCACGCCGAGGAGGATTTCCTGCATCACGCGCGTGGTCGCGTCGCCGCCGTAAACACGCAGGGTCAGGTCGCGCTGGTGTGGCTCGTTCTCGGGGAGATTGGCGTCGAGCAAATAGACCGGGCAGCGGCCCACGTTCGCGCGCCACGCCCGGAAGCTCACGGTGCTTGTGGCGATTTTCACCGAGCAGACCAACGGCTCGCCATTGGCGTTGAGCACGGGCTCGATGGGGAGGTTCGCCGGCTTGAGGTGGGAGTAATACTCCGTCTGCCAGTTGTCCGCGTTGACCGTCTGTTGGAAGTAGCCTTCCCGGTAGAAGAGCGTGATACCAACGAAGCCCAAGCCCAGATCGCTCGCCGCTTTCGCGTGGTCGCCCGCGAGCATCCCGAGGCCGCCGGCCGCGATGGGCAGCGTCTCGTGGAAGCCAAACTCCGCGCTGAAGTAGGCGACGGGATGCTTGAGCAGCTCCGGCGCGTTCTGCGCGCCCCAGGTATCAGTGCTCTTCAGATAGGCATCGAAGGCCTTGAGCACGCGGCGCACGCGGTCCGCAAATTCCGGCTCCTGCAACCGCATCCGCAACTCGTAGTCCGAGACTTCGTGCAGGATGGCGACGGCGTTGTGGTAAAGGTTCGTCCAGCCCCGTGGCGAGAGGTCGTGGAAAATTTCCTGCGGCTCCTGATTCCAGGTCCACCAGAGATTGCGCGAAAGGCGGTGGAGCCCGGCTGTCAGTTCAGTCAATTCAGAGGTCGTCAGTGGTTTTTGGTTCATAGCTACGGATCGCCACGGGGGGCCGGGATGGGATTTACCGGCCTGCAGCGACGGCGACGCTAGAGAGATGGGAGATTCCCGGCAAACAAAAAGGCTTCATTGGGAAGATGAAGCCGGAGCACTTGCCGAGACGGCGGGAAACGACGTAAGGAGTCTCGCTTCGAACACCCAAGGGGAATGCGTCTGAGACTCGTGACCTTGCCTCCCACGCTCGTTCAGATGATCTCGCGAATCGCCTGCCCGCCATCGATGATCGGCACAGGTCGCCCGGTGAAGTCGTTGAACGTCTGCTCCGGGTCGATGCCAAGGAAGTGATACACCGTTGCCAGCACGTCCGCTGGAGTGAGTGGGCGCTCGACGGGGAACTCGCCGTTCACGCTCGATGCGCCGATGACCTGACCCGTCTTCAACCCGCCGCCGGCCAGCATCACGGAGAACACGTCACCCCAGTGATCGCGGCCCGGAATGGGAATGCCCGGCTGGCCCTCGTTGATCTTGGGCGTGCGGCCAAACTCGCCCATCACCATCACCATCACGTCATCAAGCATTCCGCGCTCGCTCAAGTCCTCGACCAGCGACGCCACCGCGCGATCCAGCACCGGGAGTTTGTAGCCATGCCCTTTCGCGATGCCGGAGTGATCGTCCCAGTGCGGCATGTCCACGGTTACGAAGCTCACGCCGGACTCCACGAGCCGCCGCGCCAGCAAGGTGTAATGCCCCCACGGCCCGCGCCCGTAGCGGTCGCGCGTCTTGGCGTCCTCGTGCTCGATGTCGAACGCGTCGCGCGCCCGATTGCCTGTGACCATGTCCACCGCCTGCTGCTGATAACGATCCATCGCGTCCATCAACTTGCCCCGGTCCAGATCGCGTCGGAAACCGTCGAGTTGCGTGAGCAAATCCACGCGCGACTGCGTCCGCGAGGCATCGCCGGAGAAGTTGTCGAGGCACTGCGGGCGCTGCACTGGCCCGGCGTGGTTCGCCGCGTGATACTTCTGCGCCGTGTTGACATCGAACGGATTGAACGCCGGGCCGAGATACGCCGCACCTTGATAGCCGGGGAAAATGTAAATGCTCTGCGCCGCCGGCAAGCCCACGTAGGCCGGCATTCCCACCGCATTGGCCCCGCGCACCCGCGACACGATCGAGCCGATGCTCGGATACTTCGGTTCCTTGTCAGTCGTGGTAGAACCAAACCGTCCCGTGAGCATCCAGTGGCCACCCGCGAAGTGGTCCCCCGTCTTGTGATGCACCGAACGGAGGAACACCATCTTGTCAGCGTGCTTCGCGTGCAGCGGGAGTTGCTCCGAGATACGGATGCCGGAGACATTCGTCTCAATCGCGCCCCACGGCCCGCGATACGCGCTCGTCGCCTCAGGCTTGGGGTCGTAAGTCTCCAGATGACTCGGCCCGCCATCGAGCCAGAGGAGAATGACCGACTTGTTCTTCCGCTTCGCCGTGCCCTGCGCCTGCAACCGCAGCAAGTCCGCCGAACTCAGGCCCAGCGCGCCGAGAAATCCCGCCTTCAATGCCGACCGTCGCGACACCCCCTGACAGGTGAATGACGAGCGACCGTTTTGAACTAGGAGCACGAAAAATGGACGACGCGGGAGTGGAAGGATTCACGTGAGCCTGACCCCACCGCCATCGGCTGCGCCGCCTTGCCACCGCTGCCAAAGGTTCACCTGTTTGGCAGGTATCCGGGCCGGATGGGACAGGGCTTGGCCAACTCGGGGATGCGCCCATGCGATACGGATGCCTGCGACGATGTGCAACTTCGTGATGCCAAGTGGAGTGTCTCGCGAGTCTTCTGTCCCATCCGCTCAAGGGCCAGTTCGAAGCCGTCCGCTTAGCGCTCCTTCCGTGCGAAAGAGTAGAACAGCGAGGAACAGAACGGGGGGGGGGACGTTTTCTGGCCCGACTCGGCCGTTGGACTTCACGGCTTCGGGGTGATGCGCGTCATGGGCACGAAACGCACGGGAAGCACGGTCCGTTGCTTCACTTGGCCACCGTGTTTCTCCAACAGGTAGAGCTGTTGCTCGCTGCCTTCGGGGCCGACGGGGATGATCATACGGCCGCCTTCACGGAGTTGCGCCACGAGCGGGGCAGGCACCTGATCCGGCGCGCAGGTGACGATGATGGCGTCGTAAGGGGCGTGCTCAGGCCAGCCTGCGTAGCCGTCGCCAGCCCGCACGAAGACGTTGGTGTAGTTCAGCCGGCGCAGGTCGGCGGCGGCGCGCTGGGCGAGGGGCGCGATGATTTCGATGGTGAAGACTTGTTGCACGAGGCTGGAGAGGATCGCGGCTTGGTAGCCAGAGCCGGTGCCGACCTCGAGGATTTTGTCGGTCGGCTGCGGCTTCAGTTGCTCGGTCATGAAGGCAACGATGTAGGGCTGGGAAATCGTCTGGCCGTGGCCGATGGGGAGTGCGCGGTCGTCGTAGGAGCTGAAGCGAACATTCTCGGGCACGAACTCGTGGCGCGGGACGGTGCGCATGGCGGCCAGGACGCGTTCGTCCTGAATGCCACGACCGGGGCCCGTGAGTTGTTCGTGCATCATAAGCTGACGGGCGCGCGTGAACTCGCGGTCTTTCTCCGGCAGGCAACCAACGGCGAGCGCGAAGCTCAAGGCCAGCCAGGCACGAGGTATTAAACGGCGCATCGTCTGGAAAAACATAGCTCGGTCGATGCCACAGCGATACTGGAACTTATCCTGCGCGTTATCAACGTCCACCGGCTCGACCGTGGAGAGGCGCATCTTCCACCCTTCGTTTAATGAACCTCGCGGCGGGGCGGGTGAATGGCGTTTCAGCCGTGGCGCGGCTTAAAACCTTTGACGCGTTAACGGCTTCGCGGGAGGCTCTTCCTCGGCGCATCCATATCTAATTTCCGCATTGAACTCCTCACTTGAATCCAAGACTGCTGGCGCGGGCAATGCAACTCACCTGCGGGTGTTGCTGGTGGACGACGTGGCCATGAACCGCCGGGTGGCGGAACTAATCCTGAAGCATCTCGGATGCACGGTCACCGCCGCAGAGGATGTAGCCTCGGCGGTGGTAAAATTGCGGGCGAGTGAATTTGATCTGGTCTGCACGGATGTCGAGATGCCGGAGATCAACGGGATCGAGGCAATTGAGCTGTTTCGCAAGGCGGACCAAGGCGCACACCCGGGCCGCACCCGACCGATAAAAATTGTCGCCATTTCCGCCGGGGAAATTGGCATGACGCACCAAGACTATCTGGCCGCAGGTTTTGACGAGCATCTGGCCAAGCCGATCGAGGTGGAGGCGCTCCGCAAGGTGCTGCACAAGTGGGATGCGGCGCCCGCGCCTGCGCCCGCACCCGCCGCCCACGCTGCGGCGGCGGTCCCGGTGGCGCGCACGGTCTCCCGCCGGATCACCAAGCCGATCAACGTGACCGAGCAGCAGATCGCCCAGTTGGACCTGCATTCCTTCCTGAACATCCTCAACATTCTGATGGGCGATCTACAGTTGCTGGAGATTGACCTGGCCAGTTCCCAATGGCTGGCGGAGACGACGCACTTGGGAGGAGAATTGCTTGATCTTGTGCGCGCGGGAAAACTTGACACGGAAGCTTCCGCGAAGGCGGCCAGCCTGCACGCCGCCTTTCTCAGAGAGTGGTCCGACGCACTGCGCCGAACCCCGGAGGCCGCGAACCAACCGCACGCCCGCGAAGCCGCCGCCAATCTGGATTCCATACTCAAAGTATTCACGGTCCGCCTCAGTGAGTATCAGGAGCGCGTGCGCACCGGCATTCTCTGGAAGCCGCACAGCATCGAACAGCTCACGAACAACTTTGTGAACTTCTTTGCCGCGCTCGAAAAAAACAGCAAGGGCCGCTACCACATCATCTTCAACATCGCCTCGCAGGATCCCGCCGATTATTTGGTGAACTTTCGCATTGAGAGCGTAGATGGAGACACGATTACCATGCCGCCGGTGCTGCAGGACATGTTCCGGGATTTGATCGCCAATGCCCGCAAATACACGCAGCCCGGCGGGTGCATCACGGCGGGATTGCACGACAACGGAAAAGAGTTGCGCATGGCCATGGAAGACACCGGGTGCGGCATCCCGCCCGAAGAAGTGGAACGCGTGGTGGAATTTGGCTACCGCGCGTCCAACGTCCGTGAGAAGGCCACCAAAGGCGGTGGCTTCGGACTGACCAAGGCGTATTACCTCACCACGAAGTTGGGCGGCACAATGTGGATTTCCTCCACCTTGGGCAAAGGCACACGCGTGACGGTGCACATCCCGCGCCCCGCAAAGTAGCCGGGTATCGCTCGCAGCACCGAGGGCTCCGAGAGCTACGTGCCGTTCCGCTCAGTGGCGGAAATGCCGGGCACCCGTGAAGACCATTGCGACCCCACGCGCATCAGCGGCGGCGATGACCTCGGGGTCTTTCACGGAGCCACCGGGTTGAATCGCGGCGGTCGCGCCCGCCTCGGCGGCGGCGATGAGGCCGTCGGGGAAAGGGAAGAATGCGTCACTGCACACCACGCTTCCGGCGAGCGGGAGTTTCGCCTCGCCCGCCTTCCATACGGCGATCCGGCTGCTGTCCACACGGCTCATCTGGCCCGCACCGACGCCGAGCGTGCGGTCGCTGCCGCAGTAGAGAATGGCGTTGCTCTTGAGATGCTTCACCACGCGCCAACCAAAGAGCATGGCTCTCAACTCAGCGTCGCTCGGCGCTCGCTTGGTCACGACTTTCAGGTCGGCGGCGGTGGTGAGCTTCAGGTCGCGTTGCTGGAGCAGGAAGGACTCGGCACCGACGCTGCGGACGTCCCACGGGACAGCGGTGGCGGGGTTCTTGAGGATTTGCAGGAGGCGCAGGTTCTTCTTCTTGGTGAGGACGGCGAGGGCCTCATCCGTGAAGGACGGCGCAACGATGACTTCGCTGAAAATCTCCGCGATGGCCTCGGCGCACGGGCCGTCGAGCGGCTCATTCACGGCGATGATGCCGCCGAAGGGTGCCTGTCGGTCCGTGGCGAACGCCTTGTCCCACGCCTCGCGGAGCGTCGCGCCCTGCCCTACGCCGCAGGGATTCGTGTGCTTGAGGATGGCGAGCGTCGGCGCGTCGCCCGTGAACTCGGTGATGAGCGCAGCGGCGGCAGTGAGGTCGAGAATGTTGTTGTAGGAAAGTTCCTTGCCGTGGAGTTGTTTGAAGTAATCGGCGAACTTGCCGTAGAGCGCGGCCTGCTGGTGCGGATTCTCGCCGTAGCGCAGTGGCTGTGCAAGCGGCGCACAGACCGCGAGTGTGGCGGGCAGCGCGGTGCCGCCGGAGAATTCCCTCGTGAGATGAGCAGCAATCGCGGCGTCGTAGGCGGCCGTCCGCGCATAGACCTTGGCGGCGAGCTTGCGACGCAGTTCGAGCGTGGTTTCGCCAGTGGATTTAACCAACGCGGCAACTTCCTCGTAGTCCTTCGGGTCCACGATGACGGTGACGTGATCGTGATTCTTCGCGGCACTGCGGAGCATTGAGGGCCCGCCGATGTCGATATTCTCGATGGCGTCGTGGAGCGAGACGTTGGGCTTCGCGACGGTGGCCTCGAACGGGTAGAGATTCACCACCACTAGGTCTATCGGCGCGATGCCATGCTGCTTCACAGCCCATTCGTGGTCGGCGTTCCCGCGGATGAAGAGCAGGCCACCGTGAACCTTCGGGTGTAGCGTCTTCACGCGGCCGTCGAGCATCTCAGGGAAACCGGTATGCTCAGAAATGTCCTTCACTGCAAGGCCGGCGTCGCGGAGAGCCTTAGCCGTGCCGCCGGTGGAGATGAGTTCCACGCCGGCGGCGGCGAGCGTTTGAGCGAAAGAGACAAGACCGGCTTTGTCGGAGACGGAGAGGAGCGCGCGTTGAATTTTTGCCATAAGCAGGCGGTGAAAATCACGGACGCCGCGCGGCGCGTCAATCGCGCAGTTGCCAACTCACTCATTCGTCAACGCACCGGCCAGCTTGGTCAACTGCCCACGCGTGTGTTCGCTGCTGATGACGAAGCGGAAGTAGCCGCCGTCCGGCCCACCCGGATAACGAATCAATGGCGGGTGAACCCCCGCCGCCAGCAACCGATGCCGCAACCGCTCCGCCGCCTCCCGCGAGTCCGGAATCACCGGAATGATTGGACCGGGCGCGTCCGGAAGATTCATCCCCGACTTGCGCAGGCGCTCTTTCAACCACGTGGCGTTCGCGTGCAGCCGCATTTGCAATTTTGGATTCGCACGGAACAGCCGTAGCGACTCCAGCGCGCCCGCAGCCAACGGCAGAGGCACCGGCGTCGCGCCCGTGAAGCAGCGCGCCTTGGCCAGCACTGCCTTCGCCACCGCACGCGTGCCGAGGATGGCCCCGCCGAACGCGCCAAACGCCTTGCTCAACGTCATCGTCTGAATCACCCGCGCGTCCCGCACGCCGCAGTGCGACGGCGTCCCCTGCCCCGCCCTGCCCAGCACGCCCGCACCGTGCGCGTCGTCCACCAGCAGCACGCCGTTCACCGGCAGGACCGCCAGATACTCAGCCAACGGCGCGACCGATCCATCGTATGAAAACATTCCGTCGGTGAACACGATCGGGCGTGCGCCGTCCTTCAACCCGCTCAGTTGCCGACGGAAATCCACCAAATCCCGATGCGCGAAGGAAATCACTTTCGCCCCAAGCATCATCGCCGCGTCCGTGAGGCTCGCGTGGGAGCGGGCGTCCATCATCACATGCGTGAACTCGCCGCGCAGTGCCTGCGCTACGGCGAGATTCGTCACGTAACCGCTGTCCACCAGCACCGCCTGTTCGACCGCGAAGAAGCTTGCGAGCGCTTGCTCCAACTCGTCGTAGAGCAGATGGTTGCCCGTTGTCTTGCGGGACGCCGCCACGTTCAGCCCGTATGCCTTCAACCCCCGCCGCACCGCCGCCAGCACGCGTAGATGGCTGGCCAGCCGGTAGTAATCGCAACCCGCGAAATACACCAGCCGACGCCTGTGCCACCGGACAAAAACCCGGTCCACCTGTTGCAACGGCTCGGCCATGATCGGCATGAATGCGCCCGTTGTAGCGGAGAAGCGGGCGCGAGTCCAACGCTCGCCCGCCGGACACGACGGAAGTTCCCCTACATACTTTGAAAGAATACTCGCCCTTCAACGTCGCAGACTGAGCTAAGATCAGCACCATGTTGACCCTGCTCGGAAACAACCCTCGCCAGTTCTGCGACGGCCAATCGCGGCGCGATTTTCTCCGCGTCGGCGCACTGGGCTTTGGCGGACTTTCGCTGGCGGACCTCCTGCGCGTCGAGGCGCACGCGGGCATTCGTAAATCCCACAAGGCCATCATCAACATCTTCCTACCCGGCGGCCCGCCGCATCAGGACATGTTCGACCTGAAACCCAACGCGCCGCAGGAAATACGCGGCGAGCTGCGCCCCATCAACACGAACGTCCCCGGCATCCAGATCAGCGAATTGCTCCCCCGCACCGCCGCGATCATGGACAAGCTCGTCCTCATCCGCTCCGTCGTCGGCGCGGTGGATGACCACAACGCCTTTCAATGCCAGACTGGCCGCCTCGCGCGCAACCAACCGCCCGGCGGCTGGCCCTCGCTCGGCTCCGTCCTCTCCAAACTCCAAGGTCCCACGCACCCTTCCGTGCCGCCGTTCTTCGGCCTTGCGCCGCGCATGGGTGAGATGCGCTGGGCAGATGCCGGCAAGCCTGGTTTCCTCGGCGTGGGCCACGCGCCGTTCCGCCCCTCGGGCGCGGGTAAAGACGACATGGTGCTCGACGGTCTCACGCTCGACCGCCTCGATGATCGCAAGAAGCTCCTCACGAACTTCGATCATTACCGCCGTGATGTGGACAGCAGTGGCCTCATGGACGGCCTCGACAGCTTTACGCAGCAAGCCTTCGGGATGCTCACCTCCAGCAAAGTCCGAGACGCCCTCGACCTCGATCGGGAAGACCCGAAAGTCCGCGCCCGCTACGGGAAAGGCGACCCGAAGAACCGCGATGATGGCGGGCCCAAGCTCATGGAGCACATGCTCATGGCCCGCCGTCTCGTGGAAGCCGGCGCGCGTTGCGTCACCCTCGCCTTCAGCCGCTGGGATCATCACGGCCGCATTTACGATGCGCTCCGGCAGGATTGCCCGTTGCTCGATCAGGGTTTCAGCGCCCTCATCGAAGACCTGCATCAACGCGGCCTCGACAAGGATGTGACTGTAATTCTTTGGGGTGAGTTCGGCCGCACGCCAAAGATCAACAAAGACGCCGGACGCGACCACTGGCCCGCCGTCTCCTGCGCCTTGATGGCCGGCGGCGGCCTGCGCACTGGCCAAGTCATCGGCAGCACCGACCGTCACGGTGGCGAAGCCAGCGACCGCCCCGTCCACTTCGGTGAAATCTTCGCCACGCTCTACAACCGCGTGGGCTTGGAAGCCAACCAAGTCACCCTTCCCGATCTCACCGGCCGACCGCAATACCTCGTGGACGGCTGGGAGCCGATCAAAGAGCTCATCTAAGCCGGCTGTTACTTGATGCCGTGGGTGACGCGGGGGCCGATGGTGTGACCGCCGTCCACGACCAGAGTTTGGCCGGTCACGAGGTCAGCAGAAATAAGGGCGAGGATACCGTCGGCAATGTCTTCTGGCTGGCAAACCTTGCCGAGCACCGCGTGCCGGGCCTTGGCATCCTTGGCCGCTTGAAAGTCTTCGCCCAAGCCTTTGCGCAGCCATTCGCCGTCGATGAAGCCGGGGGCAACGGCGTTGACACGAATTTCCGGACCAAGCGTGCGCGCAAGGGCGAGGGTGAGGTTGATGACCGCAGCCTTCGAAGCGCAGTAAGGAATGCTGCTGCCCGCTCCGGTGAGGCCGGCAACGCTCGCGACGTTGATGATGACCCCATCGCCGTGTGCGGCCAGATGCGGACGCGCCGCGCGGGCACATTGGAACGGGCCCTTCAAGTTCACGCCCAGAATGCGCTCCCAGTCGCCGTCCGTGACCGCTTCGAGGTCGGGGAAATTGATGAAGCGCGTGGTGCCGGCGTTGTTCACCAGCACGTCGAGGCGACCGAATTCGCGCACGGCCGTGGCCATCATGGCACGGCATACGGCGTCATCAGCCACGCTGCCGGCGAAGCAGACGGCCTTGCCGCCCAGTGCGCGGACATCCGCCGCCGTGGCCTCGGCTTCGGCGCGTGAGGAGCTGTAATTGATGAGCACCCGACAGCCACGCCGGGCGAGAGCGAGGGCGGTGGCACGGCCCACGCCACGCGAGGAGCCAGTGATTACGGCGGCTTTGCCAGAGAGGTCCATGCCAGAAGGGTTGCCGAGTGGCGAACGGTTTGGAAGTCCGAACCAACCGTCGCGAGGTTCATGCCCGTGGCCGGAGAAGGATTGATCTTTTCACCCGCAGGGGTTCACCCTCGCCACCAGTTATGGACGACCTCAACCAACTGGACGAACTGATGGCTTGCCGCCTCGACGACGGTCGCAAGGCCGTCACCCCCTGCACCATTGTCATCTTCGGCGCGAGTGGCGATCTGACGATCCGCAAACTCATCCCGGCACTCTACCATCTCTTCGCGGAAAAGGCGCTGCCCAACCCGATGCGCATCGTGGGCTTCGCGCGGCGCGAGAAAGACGACGCGGCGTGGCGCGAGGAACTCAAAGCGGGCGTGGCGCAATTCAGCCGCAGCAAGCAAGTGGACGAGGCCGTGTGGGCCGAGTTCGCCACCAACGTCTCCTACTGCCAGGGCGACCTGACGGACGCAGCAGCGTATGCCCGGCTGGCCGAGAAATTGGCCTCGTTCGGAGTGCCAGAATTGCGGAAGAATTTGCTGTTCTACCTGGCCATCTCCCCGAGCCAGTTCGGGGCCGTGGTGGAACAACTTTCGCAGGCCAACCTGCTCAAACGCGAGGAGGTGCCGGGCGAATGGCAGCGCGTGGTGGTGGAGAAGCCGTTTGGCACGGACCTGCCGAGCGCGCTGCGGTTGAACAACGAGCTGACTAAGTTCGCGCACGAAAAGCAGATTTTCCGCATCGATCACTACCTCGGCAAGGAGACCGTGCAGAACATTTTGATGTTCCGCTTTTCGAACGCCATCTTCGAGCAACTCTGGAACCGCACGTCCGTGGACCACGTGCAGATCACCGTCTCGGAGAAGGTCGGTGTGGGCGGACGCGGCGGCTATTATGAGGAGTCCGGCGCGATGCGCGACATGGTGCAGAACCACTTGCTCCAGGTGCTCTCGCTCATCGCGATGGAGCCGCCGGTTTCGCTGGAGGCCGAGGCTGTGCGCGACGAGAAGGTGAAACTGCTCAAGTCCATCCGCCCCGTGCGCGACGTGAGCAAGCAGGTTGTCCGCGGCCAATACTTCGCCGGCATGGTGGACGGCAAATTGCGCAACGGCTACCGGCAGGAGGAGAAGGTGAAGACGGATTCCAACGTGGAGACCTACCTTGCGCTGAAGCTCTTCATCGACAACTGGCGTTGGAGCGGAGTGCCGTTCTTCCTGCGCACCGGCAAGTCCATGCCGCTCTCGGCGAGCGAAGTGCGAATCCAGTTCAAACCCACGCCCAACGTGCTCTTCGCCGCGAAGTGCGGCCTGAAACTGGACCCGAACGCCATCACGCTGCGCCTCCAGCCCAACGAGGGCATCACGCTGCGCTTCAACGGCAAGGTGCCCGGCGCAAGCCTGCAGGTGCGCCCGGTGCGCATGCACTTCAGCTACGACTCGGAGTTCGGTGCCTACACGCCGGAAGCTTACGAGCGCCTGCTGCTCGAAGCTGTCGCGGGCGATGCCACGCTTTTCATCCGGCGCGACGAAGTGGAGGCAGCGTGGGGCATCGTAGACCCCATCCGCGCGGGCTGGGGCGACAAGCCGCTGACGAACCGGGAGTTTTATTCCGCCGGAACCTGGGGACCGGTGGCGGCAGAGGATTTGCTCGCCCCCACCGGACATGTGTGGCGCGACCCACAGCCAGCGAAATAACCTGCGCCCAAAATGCCGCGCCGGGAATTGAATCGCTACCCCACCGCAGCGGCTCTGGCCGCAGCGTGTGCAGGCGAATTTCTTGCATTCGTAGCGGCTTCGTCCGACCAGGTCACAGTGGCCGTTTCCGGTGGGCGGATTGCCAAGGATTTTTTTATCGCCGTGGCGCAGCAAGCGCAGGCGAAGGGCCAATCTCTGTCGCAAGCTCACTTCTTCTGGGCCGACGAACGGTGCGTGTCACCCGGGGACGCCGAGAGCAACTACCGGAGCGCCGCCGAGCTGCTTTTCAATCCGATGGCCGTGCCGGCAAGTAATATCCACCGAATTCACGGTGACCTCGAACCAGATCAAGCTGCCCACGACGCAGAAGCCGAGCTGTGCCAGTTCGCCCGACTTTATTTGGGGAATCAACCGGTCCTCGACCTCGTGCTGCTCGGCATGGGCGAGGACGGCCACGTGGCGTCGCTGTTTCCCGGCGAGACGGAGGCGGTGATGAATTCCCCCGCCGTCTATCGTGCTGTGATGGCGAGCAAGCCCCCGCCACGCCGGATCACGCTGGGCTACGCGACGATCGCAGCGGCCCGGGAAGTCTGGGTGCTTGCCTCCGGAATCGGCAAGGAAGCGGCACTGCGGGAATCGTTGGCTCCACAGGGAAAAACCCCGCTGGCGCGTGCGCTGCGGGAGCGAGCCAGAACGAGAATTTTCACGGAACTGGCAGTCTGAAAACCATCAGTGCGTTTCCGCCGCCGGGAAGCAATCCGTGCGAACGCCCTTACTGGCTGAGATGAACCCGAGCGTCAACGCGCAGGGCTGGCCATCCGACAAGGTGAAGATCACAACGCGCTCCAAGGTGAGACCGGGATGCGGATTAGAGCAGACGTGCATCATTTCCTCCAAGGTCTGAAACGGGAGGGACACTTCCGCGTAGTCAGGCACCCCCGTCCGGATGAAGATCGCCTGACCGATGGCGTTGGCAGTTGGACTCATCGTGTTGGGCCGACACTCCGGCCAGGACAAAGGCAAAACGTGCCAATGATCGACTGATTACGGAAGCAGCAGCAAACGATAGAAACGCTGCGGACGTCCCGCCGCGGTGCTGTCCGTAAAGGTGGCGGCGCCGCCTGACACTGTGTTGGTAACCACCGGATTCCAGGTGATCAGATCGGTGGACATTTCCATGCGATAGGAACGCCCGTTATCCCCCATCGCCGTCAACTGAAACAACCCGCCTGGCTTGAATGCCGACGAGCCGAACGTGAAAGGAGAAAACACGATCAGTTGCGCATTGCTGCTGAGAATGGACCCCAGTGGCGTTGAGACCAGGCAGTTGTAATTGCCGGAATTACCCAACTGCAAACTGGTCAGGGAAAGCAATGGATTGGTCTGGTTCACCAACGCAGCGCCGTTCACCTGCCACTGAAAACTAAACGGTCCGACGCCCGTTGCCCCGACGCTGAAGACCACGTTGGAGCCGAGAGTTACCACCTGACTCTGCGGCTGCGGAAAGATGCCGAAGGGCGGAACCACCGTGAGCGTTGCATTCGAACTGAAAACCGAGGCCAGAGCGTTCGCCACCAGCACGTCATACATGCCGCCATTGGTCCCACTCACGCGACTAATGCTGTAGCTGGCATTATTCGCGCCCGGAATGGGTGTCCCATTGAAACGCCATTGGTAGGTGAATGGCGGCGCACCGTCGGCGGCGACGGTGAAGGTCACATTGGATCCAATGGTCACGATCTGGCTCTGCGGGTGAGTCGTCACCGCAGGTGGGGAGTTGACAAAGAGCGCGGCGTCGGTGCTGAGATTAGTTCCAAACGGGTTGCTGACCCGCACCGAATAGAGACCCGCATTGGTCAGTTGCACACTGGGCAGTGACAGAGTGGCATTGACCGCGGCATCAATGTCGTTGCCATTGTAACGCCACTGGTAAGCAATCGGCTGCGCGGCTTTTGCTGACACACCGACACTGAGCGTGACCGTCGAACCTTGGGTCACCGTGCGACTGCGGGGCTGCGTCGTGATCGTGGGCAGAGAAAGCAGGCCTCCCTGACCGAAGACTTGGCTGGTCGCGGCGGGCACCAGCCAAGCTCCGCGCCCGAGGGTTCCCACTACCAGCACGTCGTCCGTCTGGTTGTATTCCATGTCGAAAACCGGGGCGTTGGGGAGGTTGGTGCCCACCTTGCTCCAGTTAGTGTAACTGGGCGCACTGGCGACATAGACGCCCAAGTCAGTGCCCACAAGGATGTGCGATGTGATGTTGGGTGGCCCGTGCCGGACGCATCGAAGATTCCCAACGCCCGTCAGAGTGCCCGTAATGTCTGACCAGACCCCGCCGCTGTTAGTGCTGTAGAATATCTGGCTGGAGTTGATCGCAAACACGCTGGGCCAGTTCGTCGGCACCAGCGCGACATCCACAGCCGCGAGACCCGGGATACTGCCGCCCGTGAGTGCCAGGGGAGCGCCGCTGGCCGTGCGCGCGTATATTCCAGACCGACTGGCCACATACAACACCTCGGGATTGGCCACACCGAAAGCTGAGCCGCCGTAGGCAAACGCGTTTCCCGTCGTGCCCGAACCACTGCCCCCGACGATGCCCGGGCCGATCTCGGTGAGGGTGTCGCCCTGGTCAAATGATTCATATACAGAGTTGCCTCCTGCGATAACCAAACGCGTGGGAACCAGTGCGTTCAGACGCAGTGGCGTGACGAACTGGGGCCTGAACT
>RFVF01000089.1 GCA_009922615.1 Pseudomonadota bacterium | reverse complement strand
CCCGCCGCAAACGCCCGGCGGCGCAGGGGTGAAGGGTTCCCGCGCCGCCGGGCGTTTGCGGCGGGAATCAGGACAGCAAGAAAGGCAGGCAAAACGAACCACCCCCCTCATGGCCCTCTTTCCTGCCTCTCTGTTTTCCTGATAAAAACCCGCATTCAGTCGAGCGCTTGTTACGTCTGAGGGTGCGTCGGTATTCTGAAGCGCACATGAAATTCGTCGCGTGGCTCTCGTTGTTCTTGCTCGCCAGCCGTCTGGCTGGCGCGGCGGATTATCGCGACTTCGATCAGCCGCCGCATGATTACTGGAAGCGCACGCCCCATGACCGGTTCAGCCGCTGGATGACCAATCTCAACACCGGTCGCATCCCGCTGGACTACACAAGCGAGAAAGCGTTCGTTGCCAGCGTGCTCAAGTCGCTCGACATCCCGATGTCTTCGCAAATGCTGGTCTTCTCCACTACTAGCCTGCAACTGAGCCTCATCTCCCCCCGCAGTCCGCGCGCGATTTACTTCAACGAAGACGTTTACCTTGGCTACGTCGTGGGCGGAAAAATCGAAGTCGTCTCCGTAGATCCGGACCTCGGTGGCGTGTTCTACATTTTCGACATTCCCCGCAATGGCTATCCACCGCATCCAGAGCGCGCGACCCGCTGCATGAACTGCCACGCTCGCGAGGACACCGGCTACGTGCCCGGGCCGGTCATCAAGTCCGTCGTGCCCGGCCCGCGCGGCGGTAGTCTCAAGGCGTTCCGGCAGGAGCAATCCGGGCACGGTATCCCGTTGGACCAACGGTTTGGTGGCTGGTATGTCACCGGGCTAGCGAACTTCACGAACCACTGGGGCAATCACATCGGCAATTCCACGCCGCAGGGCGTGCAGCGCGTGCCCATTCCTCCCGGCACCCAGTTCAATTACGACCGTTACCTCGTGCCGCATAGCGACGTGCTGCCGCAGCTGCTGCACGAGCATCAAGTTGGTTTTGTGAACCGCGCGGTCGAGGCCACCTACCGCACGCGCACTCACCTCGCCGAGGGCAACGGCAAGCTCACGCCCGCACACGCCACCGAGCTGGACCAACAGGCCCGGGCGCTGACGCGTTACCTCCTCTTCGCGGATGAAGTGCCGTTGCCAGCCGGTGGCGTGGCGGGGGACACGGAGTTCAAGCGCGAATTCGCCAGCGTGCGACGGATCGGGCCAGGCGGGGCTTCGTTGAAAGACTTCGAACTCCGCACGCGGCTGTTCCAGCACCGGTGCAGCTACATGATTTACAGCCTCGCCTTCCAAGGCTTGCCGCCGGAGATGAAGCAACGCGTCTTCAGCCGGCTCGCCCAAGCGCTGGACACCGCGAAGCCAGACAAGGAATACGCCTATCTGCCCGCAGCCGAGAAGCAAAGCATTCGAGGCATCTTGAAGGCCACCCTGCCGGAATTGCCGAAGGGCTGGTGAAGCAACCCGTTCGGTGTCCCGCTTCAGGTGGCGAGGCGTTCGGGAAACATTGCTGCGCACGAAGTGGACTGGAAGTCGGCGCGCTTGACCGCTGAAGCCGGGACTCCCAACAAAAAAGCGCCCCGCGCGTGAGCACGGGGCGCTGAGAATAGTTAGAGCCGAAGCTTAGTTGGCCTTCTCGGTCTTCTCACCAGCCTGGAGCCAGCCAGAAATGCCGGCGCTCATGTGCTTGATGTTCTTGTAGCCGAGCTTCTCCGCAGCCGTCGCGGCAGCTTGGTAGGCCTTGCAGCTCGGACCACCGCAATAGGCGACGACGAGTGCGTTCTTGTCGGCAGGGAGGGACTTGGCCAGATCGCTCTTCACGGCGGCGAAGTCAACCGCAGTGGGAACGTGGCCCTTCTTGTAGGAAGCGCTGCCGTTGACGTCGATGATGGTGACCTTCTTGGCTTCGATGGCCTTCTTGAGATCATCGATGCTGATGTCGGGGAACTCACCGGCGTAGGCGGAGGCCGCGATGAACGTGGCAGCGAACAGTGCAAACAGTTTCTTCATGATGCGTGCTACAGGGTTGTGTTGTTTGTTTCATGCGCCGCATTAGCGGCACGAGGGATCCGACGCCGGGCCGGGAAAAACATTCATGCCGCGCAAGTCAGTCCCGGGTCCAGCGCCGGGCCTTCGACTCAAAGCGCGGCAAGCTGCCGAGTGCGGCCAGTGTCACCGGAACGCGCAACGCCAGTCGAGACTCAAAGGCCGCCGCCAACCGCTCCGCCAAATCACCCGGAGCCTCCGGCTGCGGCTCGACGGTCACCGTCAGCTCCGCCAACGCGTTCGCCCGACTCACGCGCACTTGATACTCCGCCACGCCACCGATACGCCGGATGATTTCCTCGACTGCGCTCGGATACACATTCACCCCGCGCACGACCACCATGTCATCCACGCGCCCGAGGATGCCGCCTTCGAGCGCGAGATCGCGAGAACCGCAGGCGCAGGCTGAACGTTGAACATTGCCCGTTGAATGTTGAACCAAGTCTCCCGTGCGATAGCGCAACAATGGCGAACCCGTGCGACCGAGGTTGGTCAAAATCAACTCGCCGCGTTCGCATGCTCGAACCGGCTGCCCACTCGCCGGGTCCACGACTTCCGCGATGAACGCGCGCTCGATCACATGCAGCACACCGGGCTGCGCGGGACATTCGTAACTCACCGGGCCGACCTCCGTCATGCCGTGATGATCGTAAACACGCGCGCCGGGCCACAGTTCCTGCAAGCGCGCCCGCACCGCCGGGATGCTCCCGCCCGGTTCACCGGCCACGCTCAAGGTCTTCACCGCCGCGCGCCGCAGATCGAGGCCTTCCTTCGCGGCGACTTCCGCGAGATGGATCGCATACGTCGGCGTGCAGCACAACGTCGTCGCGCGTAGCTCCAGCAACGCCCGCAACCGCGCCGTGCTCGTCATGCCACCGCCGGCGAAGACCAGGCAGCCCAGCCGTTGCGCGGACTCGAACGCCGTCCAGAAACCGAGGAATGGCCCGAAGCTGAAGGCGAAGAATACGCGATCCGCCGCCGTGGTGCCGGCCTGCCGATGGACGATCTCCCAGTTGTCGAGCATCCACGACCAACTCTCTGGCGTATCCAGCCAGCGCAACGGCTGGCCGGTGCTGCCGCTGGTCTGGTGGCAGCGCGTGTAACGCTCCAGCGGAAAGGTGAGGTTCGTCCCGTAGGGCGGATTCGCTAGCTGGTCAGCGACGAGTTCCGCCTTCGTGGTGAACGGGCACCGTGCGTGGAATTCAGCAAGACTCGCTACGCCATCGAGCAAGCCCGTGCCGGACAGCTTGCCCGCGTAAAACGGGTTCGTCCGCAACGCGGCGAGCAAAGCATTTAGCTGAACAAGCTGTTGACTCACGGAAATGAAACCATTAGCCGGCGCTGACCGGCACCCATCGGAACGAATGGCAGGGCTTTCAATGAGTGCAAGCCAGTGCGGGCTGGTGGTTGAACGTTCATGAAAACGCAAAAGGCGCGAAAGGTGATTTCCTTTGCGCCTTCGGTGCCTTTTCGTGGCAGATCATGAGCGGTTCATTTCACCGGCGGTTGCGGCTCGATTGTCGCCGGGGCGGCGGTGACAGCGGCGGCCTTTTTCGGCGCGGGAGGCGCGGGTTTATAGAACGTCACCAGCGTCCCGCCCAACGCGGCGAGCAGGATGCCCACCCAGAACATTGGCTTGATGCCACCCCAGCCGCCCTCCGGCGGATGCGCGATGATGGAATAGAGAGCGTTCACCACCGGCGCGCCAGCGAAGATGATGGACATGACCACAGCGGGCGTGCCCTTTGCCCCGAAGGCCAGCAGCACGCCCAGCGCGCCCACCGCGCCGACGATGCCGGCGATGAGTGACCACCAAAGCCCTTTGGCGGGATATTCCCAGAAGGCGAGCGAGGCGCCCTTGGCTGCAAGGATAGCCATCGGCGCGAGCACGGCCGTCAGGAAATAAGCCAAACCCACGTAGAGGAATGCTTTGATGCGCCCGTTGGCCGGGTCCGCCATGCCCAGCGAGCCGGTGTGAAGGAAGACGCCATAGACGCCCCAGGAAACAACGGTAAGAAACGCCCAGCCCAGCCATGCCATGCCCGGTCCCGCAGTATTTTCAGTGCCCATATAGTGGGCGGACTCTACGAGGCGGGCCCGGACTGTTCAAATGCTTTGTCCACTCATCGTCGGATAAAGGTTCACTTCACTGGCTTGAATTGAACGCCATCCAGGATCACGTAGCCGTCGGTGTCTTTATTGGAGACGGTCACGGTCGCGGCCCTCCCTGCGGGGAGCTGGAATTTGCCCAGTGAGATTTCTCCCTTCGACTTCTGGTCCACCTTTACGGTTTTCGCGGGTTGGCCGGGGACACTCACAGTCACGGGGACGTTGCTGGCGCGGTTCGGGTTCGGGGCGTTGAAGAGAATGATTTCGTATTCGCCCGCGCTCGCAATGTCCGGCGTAAAGACGGCGGTGGACTCGCCTTTGCTCGCGTTACCATCGTGCGCGTAGCCGCGGCCCACGCGCCAGACGCTGGAAAAGGATTCCGTCCAATGGCCGGTTTGCTTCGCATCGGCGTCGTCGAGCACGATGCCCGGCAGGCTCTTTGGGTCAACGAACTTGCCACTGCCGGACGCACCGCCGCCGCCGGTCCAATCGAGGACCTGTTTGTCCGCGACGAGGCGGGCGCGGAGCTTCTCGTAGTTCACTTTTTGGACGGGGACTTTGTCATCAATCGCGATGGCCGCCGCTGTGGCCGCGCTCTGCCCCAGCACCATGAACACCGGCTCCATGCGGATGCTACCGTAGGCGATGTGCGACGAACTGAGGCACACGGGCACGAGGAGGTTGTCGCACTCGGCGGCCTTCGGAATGATGGCGCGGTAGGAGACCGGGTAGGGCTTCATCGGCGGCACCTGCACATCGCCCTCGTTCTCCACTTTGCCGTTCTTCACGATGCGCTGGCAGTTGTGCGAGTCCATGTTGTAGGCCCCAAGCCCCACGGAATCGGTGATCGTTTCCACGGCGCGGCAGTTCTTTTCGCTCATCACGTATTCGCCCACGAGCCGGCGTGCCTCGCGCACATACATCTCGCGCGGCCAGCCGTCGGTGCTGCGGAACTCGTCCTTGCTCGGGCCCCAGGATTGCATCTCCTTGCGCATGTCCTCGGGCACACGCGGGTCCGTGGCCAAGAAGGTGAGGAAGCCACGGATGTAATGCTCGTGCTCCTTGGCGATGCGCTCGCGCGTGGCGTAATCGGCATTCGGATAATCGTAGTTCCGGCCAATGAAATCAGTGCTGAAACCGCCGTTGTTATTGATGTCGGTCTTGTGGTTCGGCATCCAGATCGGATTCCAAAAGTGCGCGAGCTTCGGACTTTTCTTCGCCGCGACGAGCGCTTCGAGGTAACGGCCCAGCAGCTCGAATTCCTTCGCGTCGTAGTTCGGCGGCGGCGTGACGGGCAGGCTGTTGTTCGCCGCTTTCAGCAAAGCGTCCCATTGCGATTGCGGCATCGCAGCGGGCTTTTGCGCCGGGAGCCGGTTCTTCGGGTCCGTGGTGAAGCACAGGCGGTAGTTGTATGCCTGGGTGGCCTTGTCGCCATCGCCGGGCTTGCCGCCGTCGCCCGGCTGGATGAATGGCAGCAGGCCACTCGACGCGTCGCCGGGCTTCACATACGGGCCCACCGGCACGGTGAATTGATGATGCGGCGTCTGCGCACGGACGCCGTTGAGCGTCTCGCCATAAACCGCGTTGGCCTCGCGCCCGACATGGAACGAGCAGCCGGCCTTCGCCAGCAAGTCGCCTTCATACGTCGCATCCACGAACATCTTCGCGCGGAAGACGCGACCGCTTTCCATCGTGATCTCGGTGATGTGCGGCCCGGCCTTGGTGACGGACTTGAGGCGCTGGTCGAGGAAGACCGGCGTCTTCGCTTCATCGAGCAACTGAAGATACACCTGCTCCGCCACGTGCGGCTCGAACGTCCACATCGTCGCGTCCGCACCGCCGAGCGAACTCGCGCCGGCCTGGCCGCCCCGGCGCTTGGCGAAATAATCCTGCGCGGTCTCCAGCGTCCACGCGGTGTCCTTCGCGTAATGCTGCGCGAGGCGATGGTAGTAATCACGCGAGAGGCCACCGATGGCCGCCTTGTTGCCGATGTCCGTCGCGCCCAAGCCGCCGGTGGTGAGGCCACCGAGGAACTTCGTGGGGTTCACAAGCACGGCGCGTTTGCCCATGCGCGCCGTCTGCACCGCCGCGGCGATACCGCCGGACGTGCCACCGAAGACGCACACGTCCGCCTCAACGACCTGAGCATTTGCCGCCGCCACCCCGAGGAGTGCCAGCGAAAACACCGGCGCATGGAACCAAGAGAATTTCATGCGCGGAGATTGCCAGAGCAGCGGGGGATTTCAATGCCCGCGCCGTCCCAAACTGCGCCGTTAAAACCGCAGCACGACGTCCAGCGTGGTGCGGTCGTCAAACACGCCGCGCGGATTCGTCACGCTGCGCTCGTAAGCGAGGCCCAGCTCGACCCGGTCGTGCAGCCTGGAGCGGAAGCCCGCGCCCGCCGTGACCTGCGTCGTGCCGGCGGCCGACGCGGCGCCGAAGTTGATGAGGTCAAAGCCCTCCGCGCCCAGCCCGATCTGGTTCGCCGCGTTCAGCACGGTGAAGGAATTCGCCGCGATGAACGGCGTGAAGTAACGGCAGGTCTGATAGGCCAGTTGCACGCTGGTGTGGAGCTGCGCCGTCTCGCGCGCCATGTTGTTGGGCACGCGCGCACCGAGATTGCCCATCAACGAGAGCTTGTCCCAGCCTTTCGCAGCGGCGAGGAAGATGTCCCAACTGCCATCACCATTGCCTTGAAACACTTTGCGGTCACCCGTCGGCAGCTCCAATTCCACACCCGGCGTGAGAATGAACTGGTTTTCTCGGTCATCGATCACGGCGTATTTGAGGCCCAGCGAGATGTTCGCCCAGCCCGACGCCTTGGTCAGCGTCTGGGATGGGTTGAAATCCACGTAGCCATCCTTCGTGGCGATGATTGCCAGCCGGTCGGTCACCGCCCAGCGGATCTCGGCGGCGAACAAACTCACGTTGCCCTTGACCGGCACATATGCGCCGCCCACGGACAGCGTCTTGCCGAGTTGTTGATACATGAAGATGGGGCGGACCTCGCTGCGGATGAAGGGCTCCTCGAAGAACACTGGGTTGACGACCGGTGCCGGGGCCTTGGAGGACCAGTCTTCTGCCGCAGTGACCGACCACGAGGTCAGTCCGGCGAGGAGTGTGAGGGAAGTAAGGATGTATCGGGAATGCGTTTGCATGGTTCAGTTGTCAATGTGACCGCCGGTCCGGCCAAGGCGGAGCGTGCCAACGCTCCCGGTAACCCCGCGCGGCAACCCTTGCCGGCGTCCGCAGTTCATTCGGACAGTCGGATTAAAAGATGGACCACCGCCCGGCTCACACCTTGAATTGGCCGAGGTTGCGCTTCGATTGCTGCCCCGCGCACAGCCTTTGCTCTAGCCGGCTCACTTTGGAATTGATCGTCCCGCCGACCTTGCTAGCCTCGCCGTGCATTTCCGAACACGTAAAACTATGAGCATGTCAGCCAATCTCTTCCCCAAACTTCACAACGCCATGTGGCCCGGCCTAGTCGGCAAGGGCAGCCCCGGTGCCGAGCCGTTCATCGACCTCGACACCATGCTCGACCTCACCGCCAAGGCCGAGGTCAACGGCCAGAAGTTCGATGGCGTGGACCTCTTCCTTTACGACCCGCACACGAACATCGACATCAGCGACGACGGCATCAAGGCGCTCGCTGACAAGATCGCCGGCAAGGGCTTCGTGGTCGGCTCCGTCGTCGCGCCGGTGTGGTTCGATGGCAACGCGATGGGTGACGAGACCAAGCGCGCCGGGTGGGTCACGGCGGTGAAGAAGGCCTGCCGCATCGCGCAAAAGCTGCGCCAGCTCGGCGTGCGTCCGTATGGCGTCGTGCGCATCGACTCCGCCGCCGGCGTGGCTGATTGGGACAAGGACCCCAAGGCCAACACCAAATTGATCGCGCAAACTTTCCGCGAAGGCGCTGATGTCGCGGCCTCGTTCGGCGAGCGCCTCGCAGCCGAAGGCGAGATTTGCTGGGGCGGCATGCACTCCTGGAAGAACATGGTCAACCTCCTCGAAGAGACCGACCGGCCCGGCATCGTCGGCTTCCAAGCGGACATGGCGCACACGCTCCTCTACACGATGGGTTATAACGCCGAGAAGCACGCCATCCTGCCCAAGGGCTACGACTGGAAGGACAAGAAGAAGCTCGATGCCGCGCTCAAGACGCTCACCGCCGCACTGCGTCCGTGGACGATTGATTTCCACGTCGCGCAGAACGACGCCACGGTCAAAGGCTCCGGAGGCCATGACAAGACCGGCAAGCACTGCCAGGTCAACGATCCCAACGGCAAGCTCAACATCCCGCACCACGCCGGCTACTGGCTGCGCGACGAAAAGGGCGCGCTCACCAAGGCCTGCATGCACATCTGCTGGGACGGCTGCATGTTCCCGAACGAGGTGCTGATGAAGCAGGACACGTGGAACAACATCCTCGGCGCGATGATCAAAGTCCGCGAGCAGCACGGCTGGAGCACGGTGGGCTGAGCTGGCCTAACTGGTCTTGCTGAGGGGAAGTCCGCGAGGACTTCCCCTTTTGTTTTGTCCCCCAGCAAATTTTCGCGCCTCGCATTAGCACCCGGCTTCAGCCTGATGCTAATGCGGGGTTTCCAGCGGTTGGAATTCGCATTGAATTCTTTCTCCGCCGCGCAAACCATCCGCCAACGCTATGGCCACCCTCGTCTTCGACATCGAGACCTCGCGCCTGCCCGTCGAGATGTTCGACGAGGTGCAGCAGGAATACCTCTTTCGCGAGGCCGAGAAGCTCCCCGAGGAGCAGCGTGCCGCCAAGCGCGAGGAAATCGCACGGCTCTTCAGCCTCTGGCCCTTCACCGCGCAAGTCGTGTGCATCGCCATGCTCAACGCCGACACGCAGCGCGGACAGGTGCTTTTCCAGGCCGAGGACTTTGAGGACGACGCCGAGGCCGGGCCGGTGGAGTTCGTGCCGTGCGCGGACGAGCATGAGCTGCTCACCGCTTTCTGGGACGCAGCCAAGCACTACCAGCAGGTCGTCACCTTCAACGGGCGCGGCTTCGACGTGCCGTTCCTCTACCTGCGCTCGGCGCAACTGAACGTCCCCATCGCGCGCAAGGACTGGCTTGGCTACCGCTACGCCACCGACCCGCATTGCGACCTCGCCGAGCAGCTCACCTTCTACGGCGTGAGCGGACGCGACGGCGCGGCGCGGAAGTTCAACTTGGATTTCTACTGCAAGGCCTTCGGCATCGAGTCACCGAAAAGCCACGGTGTCACCGGCATGGACGTGACGAACATGCTGGAAGAAGGCCGCCACAAGGAAATCGCCGACTACTGCCTCCGCGACGTGCGCGCCACCGTGCTGCTCCACAAGATTTGGAAGGACCGGCTGGCGGGGATCAAGTAGTCGCAACCTTCAGGTTGCGGAGCTGCCCGCCGACGTTGGCGCGCAAGTTAGCGTAGCCTCTGGTTATGCGTATGACTTATTCGAGACTCACCCCAATTGCTGACAGCTTGGCCTTGCATCCGGCGGGAGTCTGGCCGTCCCACGCCACAAAAATGCCTGATGAAGTGATCAAAATCTCCAATCCGTAGAGCCGCGTTGTGACCTCTCCGCCCATGTTCAGGAGCGCGTCGGAGTGGTGCGCTGCAACAATACTCTGAAAGTCACGCAACGCCTGAGAGGAAAATCCTCTCGTTGTGAGCAGGGCAAATCCATCAGAGAGCTCATGAAACCAATCACCTGAAAAATAGAAATCAGGCGCTGGGTCGGGAGAATCCGAAACGTTTCCGTATTGCCTCGCCACTTTGCACAGTGAATTGTGATAGCGCTTCCAAGTATCGTATCGGCCCGATCCCGATGACCTACGAGCAGCGACTGCTTTGCTCTCCTGCTCCATTTCTGATCGTGAAACAAATGAGATAGGAATGCTCATGTTGAGGTGTTTCGACCGCTGCTCAGACACGCAACCTGCAAGCACACACGCTAGCGCAAGAATTGCGAGTGTGCGGCCAGGAATCATGCTGGCCTTTGCTTTTCGTCGCGGTTCTATTGCGGGCCGACTCTCCAGTCCAGCCCAGAGTCGCGGGCGTTGCCGCCGCTAGACTCGACGGGACGCGCCGTGCCCGGTATTTCTCCGGCATGAACATTCTCGTCACCGGCGGGGCCGGCTTCATCGGCTCCCATGTTTGCGAACGCCTGCTGCGCGATGGCCATGCGGTGTGCGCGTTTGACGACCTGAACGACTTCTACTCGCCCGCGTTGAAACAGGCGAACCTCCGCAGCCTGCAATCGCTCGCGCTGCCCTTCACCTTCGTGCACGGCGACCTGACGGAGGTGGCGGCGTTGGACGAAGCCTTCGCTTCCGCGCCGTTCGATCAAGTCATCCACCTCGCCGCGCGCGCCGGCGTGCGGCCCAGCTTGCAACAGCCCGCGCTTTACCAGCGCGTGAACGTCGAGGGCACGGTGAACTTGCTCGAAGCTGCGCGCGCGCGGAAGGTCCGCAAAGTCACCATCGCCAGCAGTTCGTCAGTCTATGGCGTGAACGCGAAGGTTCCGTTCAGCGAGGCCGATCCGATCTTCAGCGCCATCTCGCCCTACGCCGCCAGCAAGCTCGCGTGCGAGGCACTCGGCCACACTTACCATCACGTTTACGGCATGGACATCGCGATGCTGCGCTTCTTCACGGTGTATGGCCCGCGCCAACGGCCGGACCTGGCGATCCACAAGTTCGCCTCGCTCATCAGCGCGGGAAAATCCATCCCCGTCTTCGGCGACGGCTCGACGGCGCGCGATTACACCTACGTGACCGACACGGTGGACGGCATCATGGCCTGCACGCGGCAGGAGTTCGGCTTCGACATCTTCAATCTCGGAGAATCGCAGACCGTGCGGCTGGACTACTTGATCGCGCTGCTGGAGAAGTCGCTTGGCAAGACCGCGAACATTGACCGCCAGCCGCCCCAGCCCGGCGACGTGCCCATCACCTACGCGGACATCTCGAAAGCCCGCGCGAAGCTCAGCTACAACCCGACAGTGAAGATCGAGGTGGGCATCCCGAAGTTTGTGGAGTGGTTTCTCGCCGCACGAAAATGAGGCCGCCGGCAACCTGCCCCAACTGCGGCGCCGACGTGCCGCGTGGCGCGCTGGCCTGTCCCGAGTGCGGCGCAGATGAGCGCACCGGCTGGAACAACCGCGCAGATTCGCAACGCACGGCGGACCGGCTGGGCATTCCCGACGACGAGTTCAACTACGATGAGTTCGTGAAGGAGGAGTTCGGCGAGCAACACGAGCGCCGCGCGAAGTCCAAGAGCGTGAGCTGGGTGTGGTGGCTCGTGGCGGTGGGACTCGCGCTGGCCTTTGGCTTCGCGTATTTCCGCTGACAGTCGGCGTCGGGCTTCCTAGTTTTCCGCCATGCGAATCTACCTCTGGATCGGCCTTGGCAGCGCGCTGGGCGGGATGCTCCGCTACGGGCTGGCGGAGTGGGTGAACGCGCTGGCGGGCAAACCGTTTCCGCTGGGCACGTTGCTGGTGAACATCAGCGGCTCGTTCCTCATCGGCGTGTTTGCCGAGGTCGCGCAGCCTTCCACCGGCTGGTGGGGCAGTGAGCCGGGACGCGCGTTTCTGATGGCGGGGATTTGCGGCGGCTACACCACGTTCTCAGCATTCAGTTTGCAAACGCTCCAACTCGTGCGGGACGGGCACTGGCCGGCGGCAGGGTGGAACGTGCTGCTCTCGGTCGCGCTCTGTCTCGTCGCAGCGTGGCTTGGGTTCCGCGCGGGGGAACTATTCAGCCGCTGAAGGTTTTTCCTGTCGGGCGGGCGGCGGCGCGTCGGTCTTCGTGGCTGCGCCGTAATTGAACAGCTTCCGCTCCTTGATGATCTGCGCGACGGCAGGCGGCACAGCGTTCTCCCACGCCGGGTCGCCCGCGCGGATCTGACCCAGCACGTCGCGCGAGAAAATGGGCAGGCAGCGTTCGTCGAAATCCCGCAGGCTCTCGATGTGCCGGTTCTCAATGAGAAACGCGTAGAGGTGCTGCAAGTGCGGCGCGACGCAGAGGTTGCCGGCGGTGATGAGCGCGCCGGTCTTGGGCTCGCGCAGCGGATAGGCGTAGAGCTTAAGATCGTTTTTGAAGAGCCGACCGAAGCTTTCCAGGATGCCGCCTTCCAGGTCGGCGTAATACTTCTCGTCGAAAATCTCGCGCAAGGTCGGCACGCCCATGACGATGCCGATCATTTTCTTGGTGTGGCGGAACAGATACGCGGCGAGCCGGTGATACTCTCCGTAGTTGGAGATGAGCACGTGCTTGCCCAGCGCCGCCAGCGTGTCCACGCGGTCCAGGAAATCCTTGTGGTCGATCCGGTCACCATCGATGAGGTTCTTCAACGTCATTTCCATCAAGACGGTGACTTCCTCGCCCTGCACCTTGCGCTCCTGCACGAACAAGCTGGTGGCACACTCCAGCATGTCGAGCGTGGTCTTGGTGATCGGCCGGAAACTGCCGCGCTCGACGAGGATGGATTTTTTATAGAGGGCTTCGGCGGGCTGCACGACTTCGCCGCTGGCGAGGAACATCGCCGCCTTGGTCAACCCACGCTGCACGAGTTGCAGCGCCATCACGCGGTTGTCCACCCCGGTGAACGCGGGCCCGGTGAACTTGATCATGTCCACTTCCACGCGCTCGGCGGTGAGGTTGTCGAGCAACGCATCCAGCAGTGCTGTCGGGTCGGCGTGGTGGTAGAGCGCGCCGTGCAGGAGGTTGACGCCAATGATGCCCAAGGCTTCCTGCTCCTGCAGATTTTCCGGGTCCAACAGGCGGGCGTGAATGATGATTTGCGAGGGTTCGCCCTGCGGCTCCGTCTGAAACCGCACACCCAGCCAGCCGTGCGCCTCCATGTCTTTGCGGGACGAGTAGCTGCGCGCCGCCACGGTGTCGGCAAAGGCGAAGAATTTCGTGTTCGCGCCGCGTTTCTGCGCGAGCCGCTCGATGAGCAGGCCATACTCACGCTCAAGCATTGCCGTGAGTCGCTGCCGGCTGACGTAGCGCTCACACGGGCCGTAGATCGCGTCGCTCACCGTCATGTCGTAGGCCGACATGGTCTTGGCAATCGTGCCCGAGGCGCCGCCCACGCGGAAAAACCAGCGGGCAACTTCCTGTCCTGCTCCGATCTCGACGAAAGTCCCGTATTTGGACGGGTCGAGGTTGATCTGGAGCGCCTTGTGATGCGTGTCCGCCGTTTCGTGTTCCATGACTCAAAGAGGTTTATCAGCCACTCGACGGCGGGAGTCTAGCGCAAGCCGGTCGGGGCGGGAGAAATAATTTAAGCCGCCACTCACCAGCTATTTCGGCGGCGGCGCGGCTGATTCGGTTGGCAACAGTTCCTGCATCTGCCGCTGCACCACCGTCCGCAGCAGCGTCGCCTCGATGACGCTCAAGCCCGCTTTCGTGTAGTCCACGGAAAAAGCCGGCAGCCACAGATCACTCTCGACCCGATAGCCGAACTCCCGCCGCAGCCGCCGCTCCAAGTCCTCCATGTGGCCCGCGCCGTAGAAGATGCTGATGCTGGCGGGTGGCGTGGGGCGCTTCAGTTCGGCGCGCACGTCCTTGAGCACCGCGTCGTTGCGCGACTGGATCAGCACCTCCATGAGCCGCTGCATGTCCTCGGGCAGGCTCTTCATCCGCGACAAATCTCCGCGAATGCCGCCCAGCGCCTCGATCAGCGCGAGCTTGGTCATCGCCTGAAACTTGGGATTGCTGCCGACGAGCTTGAACCCGGCCTTGAGCAGCGAGCCAAACAGCGAATTCCCATCCATCGCCTTGAGCAGCGACTCGAACGCCTCGTTCTTCCGTTTCTCCTTCGGTGAATCCGGCGTGGCGGGCTCGTCATCCTTGTCCATCAACTCCCGCAACTCCTTCACGGAAAGATCGCTGTTGATAAAGTTGGTGCGCGCGTAATTGATCGCTTCGAGCTGGAACAACAAGCCGAGCGACTCGGCCAGGTCCTGTTGCAGCGAGGTGCGCTCGCCGGGTTTTGCCGCGGCCTCAGGCGGAGCGGCAGGCACGGAATTCGTCGCGGGCTTTTCGCTGACCACGGAGTTCGTCCCATCCCGCTTGCGGCCCGCGTGAATGCCCTCGAAGAGCACGAGCGCCTGCGCATCCAGATGCCTCTGCAGTTGGGCGTAGTAATTCGTCTCGCCGATGTGCGACGCACCCGCGAGCCAGAGAACCGGGCCGGTGCCATTGGTCGGCACGAGCTTGCGCACCGCCACCTGCAACTCCACGGCACCGGTCGGGCCATTGGTCACGCGCATGAACGGCTCGACGGTGAACCTCGCCAGCGCGGTCGCGTTGGGCCGATTCGTTGCCGCCGTCTGGCAATAAGCAGCGGACCCCAGCAGCCACGCCAGTAGTAGCACGCCCAGCGCGCGGCACGAGGTCGTGCCGACCGGCGGGAACCGCAGCGTGTTCATGCCTGATTCTTTACTTCACCTCGTGCACGGTCACGCCCGCGAGATCGATGGTCCCGTTGCCCGGCATCACGAACATGACGAAGGCTTCCTTGTCCGCATCGAAAGTGAACTCGAACTTGAATGGCTTCCACTCCTTGCCACCGGTCAGGTCCTGCTCGACGTAGAACTCATACGGCTCGCCCGGCTGGCGCACGCCGACCTTGAAGTCCGCGCTGCCGCGCAGCGCGCCCTCGATGGCATACTTCACGCCTTTCTTGAACACGCGCTTGCCGGAGAAGCTCGTGAGCTGGAGCTGCCCTTCGCTGAAGTCCTTCACTTCGAGGCGCACGGCGGTGACGCCTTCCTTCGGGCCGTCCTTGAGCTTGGTGTAAGTCACGGCGAGCTGCGCCCAGTCGGAGTTGTCGTCCCAACCGGTCGGCAGCCAGCCCTTGATCGCCTTGCCACCTTGGGCTTTCGCGGTGAAGTCACGACCCTCCGCGCCGAACGCGGGCAGGAGGCTGGCGGGTTTTTCCTGGGCCGGAGCAGCCAGGCCCGTGAGCAAAACCGCGAGCAGGGAGAATAGTTTTCTCATGTCGGGAAAAGGTGTTGTTGCATGGCGAGGCTGGTCCGCCACCTCCAACGGGGTCAAGCGCAATGCGGCCTTGCGCGGGAACGGCTCACTTCATCTCCAGGCGAATCTGCCGGGCATCGTTGATGCCCAGCTCGAGCAGCGCGGCGTTCTTGTAAAGGTCGGCGGAGAACTTCGCGGAGGGGAGCCCGGCCTGCTGCCGCTGCGCTTCCAGCTCGGCGAGCGAGAGCGTGTCCAACGCGACGGGGTCCTTGGAGAAACGCAGTTGGTTCAGCGACTTCGCGTAGTGCAGCCGCGTCACGTGTTCGCCCTGATACTGGCAGATCAACGCATCGGTGATGCACAGCGCGAGCCGGTCGTAAATCACGGGCAACGCGAAAATCTCCGGCACCGCCTCGGCCAGCGCGCGCGACGTGGACTCGAACCGCAGGGTGTTGTCCACGCTGCCCAGCGCGAGGCTGTAGAAGTGTCCCCCCACGCCGGCGAGGTTGTGGTTCATCAGCGGGGCGATACTGATGTGTCGCGTGAGCGCGCGCGCGACGAGCTTCGTGACGTAAGACTTGCGGCCGATGCCGTCGCCCTTACGGCCGAACTCGGCGTCGCCCCAGACGAGGTTGCCGAGGAGCGAGTTCTCGTAATACGTCTTCTCATCCCAGCCAGCGCTCGCGGCGGCCGCCACCCGCACGCCGTAACGGGCCGCGAGTTCGACGTAGCCGGCCAGGCGCAGATCGGAGAGCTGGCGGTCCCAGATGACGATGTTGGTGGGCGGCACACCAGCGGCCAGCAATCCCTCCACGATGGCAGCGACCACGGCGGGGCGCGTGCCGCTCGTGTAACCGGGCGCGGAGAGGACTTTCAGGCCCACCACGTCGTTGGTTTTCACCACGCTACGCCAGGCATCCACCAAGTTGGTCTTGCCCGTGTGCGCGAGGATGCCGCGATCCATCATCTCCCGCACCACGCCAGCCTGTGGCGTGAATGCATTCATGGCCGCCGCGTTTTGGATGACGACGACGCGGGCCTGCGGGAGCGGCGGCGGGGCGGTGAGGGGAACGGCGGCCCAAGCGGCGGGCAACGCAGCCAGCAGCAGCGCCGCCACACCGAGCTGACGCAACTGGTGTGCAAAGCGCGCCGCGACACGCGTCGTTCGGTTTTCTGCCTGTGCGTTTCTTGACACTGCGAGCGGCGGATGTTACCGACGGACACCATGCTGACCAACCAAAAGTGCGCCGCCGCCGGAAGGTGTCTGCTCCTCGCGCTGTTCGTAGGACTGGCGGGCTGCACGCCGCCGGGACCGCGCGCGTTGCTCACCGGCGAACGGCTCATCAAGGAGGGCAAATTCACCGAGGCCATCGAGCCGTTGACCGAAGCCACCGTGCTGCTGCCGCGCAACGCACAGGCGTGGAACCACCTCGGTCTGGCCAACCACAACGCCGGCAAGGCCAACGCCGCCCGCAGCGCATATCTCAAGGCCCTCGAAGTGGACGTGAACCTCGCGCCCGCCCGCTTTAACTACGGCTGCCTCCTGCTCGAAATCGGCCAGCCCGCCGCCGCTGCCAACGAATTCGCCGCTTACACCATGACGCAACCCAAGGCCGTGGATGGCTGGCTCAAACGGGGCCGCGCCGAACTGCTGGCGCAACAATTTGACGCGGCGGAAAAAAGCCTCCGCACCGCGCTCACCCTGAACGCCAAGCAGCCCGAGGTCTGGAACACGTTGGGCATCGTGCAGCTCTTCCGCTCGCGGACAGACACGCGGCGCGCCTCCGAGCGTTACGCGGATGCCTTCCAAGCCTTCAATCACAGCGTGCAGGAGCAGCCTACCTACGCACCGGCACTCTTCAACGCCGCGCTGGTTTCCCACTATTACCTTCCGCGCAAGCCCGTGGATCACCGGCCCTTCGCGCTCGAAAAATACAAGGCGTTCCTCGCACTCAACCCATCGGTGGAAAACCTCGATGTCATCAAACAGGTTGTCAGCCAGCTCGAAGCCGACATCTGGAGCGAGTTGGCGAGCCGCGGCGATATCGTGCAGGCGCGCCGCGAGTTGCAGCGCGAGCATGTCAATCGGCTCACCGCACTGGTGCTGCGGCCTGGCATGCTGTCACGCAGCGATGCCCGAGCGCTGCTGCGTCGCCGCGCTGCTGCGCTGACCGCGCGCATCGAGCAAGCCAGCCGACGCAATGGGCTCAGCCACGAGGCGCAAGCCCACCTGCAGGACAGCGCCGAGAGCCTGCGCAGTGCGCTGGCTGCGCCGCTGCAACGCCAGGGCAGCTGATCAGGCGTCAGTCAGGCGACGAGACCGCGACCCAGCCAGGCCGCGCCGCGCACGCCCGACGCGTCGCCGTGCAGCGCCGGCAGCAGCCGGGTGCGCACAGGCTCGCGCACACCGCCAGAGCAGACCCAGCGGTCCCACAGTGTGGGCACCACCGCGTAGGTGCTGGCGATCCGCGACAGGCCGCCGCCGAGCACGATCAC
>RFVF01000088.1 GCA_009922615.1 Pseudomonadota bacterium | reverse complement strand
CGCCACCCACACAGCGGGCTGCGCGGCAAAACTCGCAGCATCGCTGCCGGCAAACAATTCCCGCGTAGCCGCCAGGGGCGTGGCCACCACTGGCAGTCCGCAGGCGAGATATTGCAGGCCCTTGATGGGGGATTTGCCGGCGGCAAAAAGCGATTCCTCCAAGGGCAACAGCCCGATGTCAAAGCTCATGACCACCGCCGGCTCCGCGCCCGGTTGCCAGCGCACGTGCTCGAAGGCCAGCCGAGTGAAACGCGGACGTTCGCCGCACAGCACCACGAGCCGGGCCTGGGGATGTCGCTCCAGCAGCGTCGCCAGCGCGGGCTCGAGGGCTTCGAGATAACGCAGGTTTCCCGGCGCGCCGGACCAGCCGAGCCGCACCGTGCCATCATCGGGGCGCGGTTGCGGCCGCCACTGCGAGGCGTCCAAGGCCATGGGGAACACTTCGAGCCGGCGCACCCACGGCCGCAGGTGTTCCGCGAGCACGCCGTTGGCGGGAAGACACAGGTCCGCCGCCGCCGCGATCCGCTGCAGCCGGCCATTCGTGCGCCAGCGAGTGAGCCAGTGATGTCGCCGCCGGTGGGGCAGCCAGATGGCGTCATCAATATCATAGACCAGTCGCCGAGCGCGGGCGCGCAAAGCCCGCACCCGCAACGCGCCGAACAATTTCTTCTGCACGATGACGCCATCGTAATCCCCCAGCGTTTCCCACGCGGTGAACGCATCGGCGGGCACGCATTCCAACGTCATCCCGCGCTCACGCAGCGAGGGGACGAAGGCGTGGATACGGAACTGCGAGCTGGCGCAATGAGCATCTCCGAAGTTGAGACTCAGATAGCGCATCACGCAGGCACGGCGACCGGAACGGCGAGCAATTCCTCGCACGCTGCCTGCACGTCGGCCAGCGGGATCGTTTCGGCCGAGAGATTGGCGACGCGGCTGAGATAGTCCGGAGCCGCCTGTGCTGCCAGTGCCGCCGCAGGCATCACCACTCGGTGCGCCACTCGCCAAGGCCGCCAGAAATGCACGACCGATGGCCCGAAGAGCGCGACGGTCGGACACTGGCACGCTGCCGCCAGATGCATCGCCGCCGTGTCCACGCCCACAAGCAACCGCGCGCGGACCAGCAGCCCGGCCAGCTCCGCCCAGCTCGTGCGACCATCGGTGTTCAACACGCTGGCCCCCAGCGCCGTCTGCAAGCGCCCCGCCAGTTCGCGTTCGTCCGCGTCCGGCCCGCTGCTGATGACCAGCGCGAGCCCACGCCCCTGCAGCCAGCGACCCAGCGCGATCCACTGCTCGATGGGCCACTGTTTGCGCAGCCAGCGGGTGCCGGGATGCAACACCACGAACTCGCGCAGCGCGGCGGCCGGCGCCCAAGCGGCGGTTCGTTGCAGATCAAACGCCAGCGGTGGGACCGGCTGGCCGAGGTGCAACACTTCGTTCACCAGCAGGAAATCCTTTTCCGCCCGATGTCGATCGAGCCAGTTGGTGTCCGAGAAACGCGTGATGGCCTGCCGCGCCAGCCAGTCTGGCCGCGACGCGACGCTGGTGGCAACCCGTTGCCGCGCGCCACTCAACCAGACCAACCAACGACCGCGCGGGTTATCGCCCAGCTCGAAGGCGTAATCGAAATGCTGGCGGCGCAGCCGCAGAATCAGGCGCAGATCCGCCAGCCAGGCCACGGGGGCGCGGTGGGCAGATTCCGCCGGGGCCGTCGTCAACAACTGGTCGATCGCCGGGCATCCCGCAAGGATGCCCTCGCAGCCGTGACGCACGACCACCCAGATTTCTGCGGCTGGAAAGGCCGCCCGCGTGGCCGTCAAGGCCGGCGTTGACAGCAGCGAATCTCCGATGTGTTTGGGTTTGACGAACAGCAACCGCACCTTGGAAATCTCCGCGTCGCCACTCACCTATGACAAGCCAATTATCAATTCGCCTGCCGCAGATCGCTTCACGTCTCGCCCAGCCGTCTGCGCGGCTGCGCTTCCGGCTCCGGCTGGCGAACCTTCCGCTGAAACTCCTCGTGACCAGTTGCGTCTGAATCGCAGTTCAAAAACCATGACCACCCGCATCTTTCCCCTGCCAATCCTCATGCTTTGCGCGTTGCTGCTCGCCAGCCCGGCCCGTGCCGCCGCGCCGTCGATCGAGAAGGTGGACTTGTTCGAAGCAGCCAAGGACGGCTACGCGCTCTATCGCATCCCCGGCATCGTCGTCACCAAGCGCGGCACCGTGCTCGCCTACTGCGAAGCGCGCAAAAGCGACAAAGGCGATTGGGGGCAGATCGACATCCTGCTCCGCCGCTCCACCAACAACGGCGCGTCCTGGCTCCCGCGCACGAAGCTCGCCGATGTGCCCGGACCCAAGTCCAAGAATCCCGTCGCACTCGCCCAAAAACTCGCGACGCCCGGCGAAGTCACCTACAACAACCCCGTGGCCATTGCCGATGCGCATGGCGCCGTCCACTTCCTCTTCTGCCTCGAATACGCCCGCTGCTTCTACCTGCGCACGGATGACGAGGGCGTGACGTTCTCCGCGCCCGTCGAGATCACCGCGTCCTTCGACCAGTTCCGCCCCGGCTACGATTGGAAAGTCCTCGCCACCGGCCCCGGCCACGGCATCCAGCTTCGGACCGGCCGGCTCGTCGTGCCTGTCTGGCTCTCGCTCGGCACCGGCGGCCATGCGCACCGGCCTTCCGTCACGTCGGTGATTTACAGCGACGATCTCGGCCGCGTCTGGTCGGCTGGCGAAATTGCCGGACCGAACACCGGCGAATGGAACATCCCGAATGAAACCTGTGCCGTGCAACTCGCCGATGGCCGCGTGCTGCTCAACATGCGCAGTGAATCACAGGCCAACCGCCGCCTCCTCACCACCAGCCTCAACGGCGCGACCGGCTGGAGCAAACCGCAGTTCCACGAACAGCTCCTCGAACCCATCTGCATGGCCAGCATGGTCCGCCTCAGCGAAATGCCCGCCAGCGACAAGAACCGCCTCCTCTTCTCCAACCCGCATAACCTCGACCGCGCCGACGGCAAGGCCGCACCCGGCAAAGGCCGCGACCGCAAGAACGTCTCCGTGAAACTCAGCTACGATGAAGCCGGCACGTGGCCCGTAAACAAAACCATCGAGCCGGGCTTCAGCGGCTACAGCGATCTCGCCGTCGCGAACGATGGCACCATCCTGCTCTTCTATGAACGCGGCAGCACGGACGGCGCGAACATTTACAAGACCGGCTTGCTCACCGTCGCGCGCTTCAACCTCGAATGGCTCACGGATGGAAAGGATTCGCTGAAGTAGGATGTCCTCCGAATCCAATCAGGCAATTCCGTCAGGCGTGAATGGGGCACGAGGGAATGCTCGTAGTCTCTGGGCTTCGCTGGGCATCGCGGTGATTCAATATGTTGTAGTTTTCCTGCTGTTTTGCCCTCATCTCGACGCTTCATTGCACGAGCGCGTTCTGTTTTTGAGTGTTAATTTTGCGATCGCGGCTCATTTCGGCGCGCGCGTGACTGTAGCTTTCCGCCGTCTTCGCAATCCCACTCGTTGGGATTTGCTCTTCATCAAATTCGGATTGGTGCCGCTTTGCTTCGTCACGTTCCAGTTTTCCAAATTGGCGATGATTACCTTGGGAGTTCCCCAAACTCAGTTCTGACCGCCCGTTACACCTCCCTCCATTTTTCAAACTATGAAATTAACATCACGCGACACGATTAACTCGTTGCTGCTTACCTTCACTCTCGCAGCCGTATCATTCACCGCCCGCGCCGCATCGCCCATTGCCGATGCGCTAAAGCCCTTTGTGGAAAAGGAAGAACTCGCCGGGGCCGTTGCGCTCGTCGCGTCGAAGGACAAGGTGCTCGCCGTCGAGGCCGTGGGCTTCGCCGACCGCGCCACCAAGCGGCCGATGACCCCGGACGCGCTCTTCTGGATCGCCTCGCAGTCCAAGCCCATCACCGCCGTCGCCGTGCTGATGCTCGTGGACGAGGGCAAGCTGAATCTCGACGACGCGGTGGAAAAATACCTGCCCGAGTTCAAGGGCCAGCAACTCGACGCCGGCAAAGGCCCCGACGGCAAACCCATTCTCAAAGCCCCGGCGCATCCGATCACCGTGCGCGAAGTCCTCAGCCACACCAGCGGCCTGCCCTTCAGCTCCGCCGTGGAAAAGCCCACACTCGACGGCCTGCCGTTGCGCGACGCCGTGGCCAGCTACGCGAAGACGCCGCTCATCTTCGAGCCGAGTTCCAAATACGCCTACTCGAACGCGGGCATCAACACCGCCGCGCGGCTCATCGAGGTCATCACCGGCCAGAGCTACGAAGCCTTCATGGACGCGCGCCTCTTCCATCCGCTCGGCATGAAAGACACGACCTTCTGGCCGACGAAGGAACAGCTCACGCGCCTGGCCACGCCGCACAAACCCAACGCCGCCAAGACCGGCCTCGAAACCACCACCATCAGCCAGCTCCACTACCCGCTCGACGAACGCGCGAAGCGTTATCCCATGCCCGCCGGCGGCCTCTTCTCCACGGCTGCCGACGTCGCGAAGTTTTGCCAGATGCTGCTCAATGGCGGCACGCTCAATGGCAAACGCTACCTCTCTGCCGCCGCGTTCAAGGCACTCACCACGCGTCAGACGCCGGCGAACCTGAAGGAAAGCTACGGCCTGGGTTTCAGCGTGGGCGGCGGCGGCTTCGGCCACGGCGGCGCGCTGGCCACGAACATGAACATTGATCCCACGCGCGGTCTCATCACCGTCTGGCTCGTGCAGCACGCGGGCTTCCCCGGCGAAGGCAACAAGGCGCAAGGTGTCTTCCGCAAGACGGCGGAGGAGCAGTTTGCAAAGAAGCCGTGAACGGGTGAAGTGCGGCTGACTTCGCTCGTCCAACGTGCGACGATTTCTAAAAGTTAGATTGCGATGAACACGCCCTTTGTCTTGACCCGCTCTGCGCTGTCGCGCCGCACCTTCCTGCGCGGCACGGGCGTCGCGCTCACGCTGCCGTTTCTGGAAGCGATGCGGCCTGCGTTCGGGGCGGCTGCCAGCGCAGCGCCGCCGCGCCGCATGGTGTGCATCGAGACGAACATGGGCATCCTGCCGCAGTTTTTCTTCCCGCAGCAACCCGGCAAGGACTACGCTACCAGCCCCTATCTCGAACGCCTCGCCACGCATCGCCCGCAGATGACCGTGCTCTCGGGCACGAGCCTGCCCGGCGTCACCGGCGGGCACGTGGCCGAGCGGTGCTTCCTCACGGGCACGCCGCATCCGGAGCGCGGCGGCTTTCGCAACGGCGTGTCGCTCGATCAATTCGCCGCCGAGCAGATCGGCAACCACACGCGCTATCCCTCGCTCGTGCTCGCGATGAGTAGCGAGGGACAGACCTTGAGTTACACTCGCAGCGGCGCGCCCATTCCGGCAGAGAAGAGCCCGAAGAAGTTGTTTCAAAAACTGTTCATCCAAGGCAACCCCAAGGAAGTCGCCGCCAACGTGGAGGCCATCAAACAGGGCCGCAGCCTGCTCGATTTCGTTGGCGATCAGTCGAAGCGTTTGAGCCGGTCGCTCTCCAAGGCCGACCAAGTGCGGATGGATCAATACTTCACCTCCGTCCGCGAGCTGGAGCAGCGCCTGCACAGCGCCGAGGAGTGGGAATACAAACCCAAGCCCGTCGTCACCGCGAAGGCCCCCGAGGACATTGATGACGCGAAGGAGTTCGTCGCCAAGACGCGGCTGATGTTCGACGTAATGAAGCTCGCCCTGGAGACCGATTCCACGCGCATCATCTCGCTCTTCATCGACACCGTGGTCATCCACAACATCACGCACCACGGCAACCGGCCCGAGGTGCTCGCGGAGTTGCGCGGCCACGAGGAGAAGCAGTTCGACGCGTTGAACGGCTTCCTCACCGCGCTGGCCACGACGAAGGAGGAAAATCAAAACCTACTCGACCGCACGATGGTGCTCTACGGCACGCCGATGGGCAGCGCGAACTCGCACTCGAACGTGAACCTGCCGGTGCTCCTCGCGGGTGGCGGCTTCAAGCACGGCCAGCATCTCGCCTTCAACAAGGACAACAACTACCCGCTCACAAACCTCTACGTGTCCATGCTCCAGCGCCTCGGCCTCGAGACCGACCAGTTCAGCACGGGCAAGGGCACGTTGCGCGGGCTGGAGCCGGCGTGACTCCGCAGCCTCAGCGGCAAACCACATCAGCAACGCGCTACAGCGGAGGAAATGCGTTGTTGCCCCGCAGGATCGGCCTGAAACTGCCAAACCATTTTGTTAACTCAACTCACATGAAACTGATTCGTTCCGTCTGCTCGCCCCTGTTGCTCGCCGCCTTGCTCCCGTGTGCCCCCGCCATTGGCGCCCAGACTTCCGCCACGATTTCCTTGGCGGGCCTCAAATCCCCGGCGGATCTGGAGGCCGTCATCGCCACCATCGCCGACCCGGCGAATAAGAACGCGGTGCGCGCTCACTCAACAGCGATCTTGTCAGCAGCGGCCAGGCAGCCCCACGTGAACGCCGTCACCGCCGCGCTCGACCAAGCCCCGGGAACTTACGTGAAGACCAACCTGACGCCGGCTGCGCTCAAGCAGGCGCTGGGCGGGGAGTCCGCGATTTTCGACACGCTCAAGGTGGTCAACCTCGGCAGCGCCACGCTGGGCATCAAGGCCAAGCGAGAGATTGATCCGTTCAACCAGGCCTTCTACGAGCATCTCGGTCACGTGGCAGACCTGGAGTTTTTGACCATCATCAACACCACCGCCGAGAACGCCTGGCTGGTGCCGCTGGCGAATTTGCACGCGCTCACCAATCTCACGATCATCAACCAGTCCAAGCTCAATGACATCGGGCTCGCGCACCTGGCCGGATTGAAGCAACTCCAGCGCTTCGCCTACATCGGCACCGCCATGACCGGCAAGCCGTTCAAGGATTTTCAAGGCTGGACGAAGTTGAAGAGTTCCAGTTTTCGCGGGAGCCAGATCGACGACGAAGGGCTGGCGTATCTTTGCGAGCGCTTTCCGAATTACGAGACGTTGAGCCTCGCGCACGCGAAGTTCACCGATGCTGGCGCGGTTCATCTCGCGAAGCTGAAAAATCTCAAGGGGCTCGAACTCGGCTCGACCAAGGCCACCTCGGCGGCACTCCGAAATCTTCTGGGCTTGCCGCTCGAATACTTCCAACTCGGCGAAGGCGTCGATGCGCCCGAGAGCATCGCCATCATCCGAGAACTGAAGACTCTCAAGCGCCTGACGTTGACGAACTGCAAGACGCTCACCGATGCCGAGCTGCAAACCCTCGCGAGCATGAAGCATCTGGAGCATTTGGAGCTGGGCAGCCTGCCGCTGCCGCCCGAGCGATTGTCGGCGCTCAAGCAATTCGCCTTCCTCAAATCCATGCGGCTCGTCCCGCCGTATCCCGCCGAGCTCCAGACCCGCATCAAGGAAGTGCTGCCCAACGTGGCGATCAAATTTGACTGATCGCGCCGCGCGTTGAGCGAGGTGAAATCGGAGGAGGTTTTCGCCGGTGATGCATGGCGATTTCCATGCATTCAGGTTTTTACTGTAGGCGAGCAGTTTTTCTGCTTCCGACATCATTCCTTAACAAAAGGCTGCCAGCTTCTGGGCAATGAAAGACGAATTGGTAAACAACTCAAACCCTCCCGAAGCTATGAACCACAAACTCAGAGTCATCACCTGTTCTCTCGTCGCCGGATTATTGCTGGCCACCACCCTCACCACCGCCGCCCAATCCCCCGCGCCGCGCCGGGGCGGACCGCCGCCACTAGTGCCCATGTTCGGCGACCCGCTGCCGGGCCTGTCGCGCGGCGAACTGAAGCAGTTCGTGGATGGACGGAATGATTTCGTGCAGGTCGAAACGGTCGCCAGCGGGCTGGGGCCGGTGTTCAACAACGTTTCGTGCGTGGCGTGTCACGGGCATCCCGCCGTGGGCGGCAGCAGCCGGATCAGCGTCACACGTTACGGCCGGAGCGTGAATGGCGTGTTCGACCCGTTGACCGCTAAGGGCGGAACGTTGTTGCATCAGTTCGCCATCAACCCCGCCGTCCGCGAATTCATCCCGCCCGAGGCTAATGTCATCGCGCATCGCCGCACCACGCCGTTGTTCGGCCTGGGCCTGATCGAAGCCATCCCGGACGAAACCATCCGGCAGAATGCACAGCTCGCGAAACCGGATGGCGTGAAGGGCAAACTTTCCACGATCACGGATGTGGCCAGCGGCCAGCCGCGCGTGGGGCGGTTCGGCTGGAAGGCGCAGCACGCCACGCTGCTGTCGTTCGCAGCGGATGCGTATCTGAACGAAATGGGCATTACCAGCCGGTTCTTTCCGCATGACATCGCGCCCAACGGCAAGACGAACTTGCTGCAAATTTTCGACACCGTGGCCGACCCGGAAGACCAGCCCGATCCCGCCACGGGCAAGGCGGACGTGGATCGCGCAGCGGACTTCATGCGGCTGCTGGGAGCACCCCCGACGCTGGCTTTGACAGCAGCGGCGCAGGCTGGCCAGACGTTGTTCTCGCAGGCCGGCTGTGCCGTCTGCCACACGCCGACATTCACAACTGGCACCAGTCCGGTGGCTGCCCTCAACAATAAATCTGTGCCGCTCTACTCGGATTTGCTGTTGCACGACATGGGCACGCTGGGCGACGGAATCGCGCAATCGGTGGCCGGCCCGCGAGAAATGAAAACCCCGCCTTTGTGGGGCCTGCGCGGCAACCCGTTCTACCTGCACGACGGGCGGGCAGAAACGGTGGACCAAGCGATCCGCGCTCACGACGGCGAGGCTGCGACAGCGAAGGGCCGCTACCTGCAACTGACACCGGCGCAGAAACAACAAATGCTGGAGTTCTTGCACTCGCTCTGAGGTCGATTGGGCGCAACAACGGTGGAGGCCAAGCTGCCGCGAGCCGCTTGGCCTCTACTGCCTTTTGCGGGAGCTTCGGTGAGAACGCTGAGCGGCGAGCAACGAGCGCCGCTACTTTTTTCGCAGGAGCTCGGCGGCCTGTGCCTGCGCCTCTTTCCAACGCCGCTCCCAGTCGTCCCAGTAGGCTGCGAACGCTTCGCCGGTGAATTGTTTTCGCGCCTTGGGCAACAGCTCGGCGAAGGCGTCCAGCTCGGGTTGCAAGAGCTTCTTCTCCTTCCACTCGATCCAGGTCTCGATGAGGTTGAGGCGGTTCTCGGGAAATTCCGGGGCCAGCTCAAGCGCGCGGAGCAACTGCTGGCGGGCCTTGTTGCGGTTGCCGACGCTGATGGGCCAGCCAGGCGCATCGCGGTAGAGCTGGCCGAGACAGCGAGCGGGGCCGGCGTAATCGAGCCGGGGTGCCATGCCGTCGGCCAGTTCGAGATGGCGCTCCAGTTCCTTGACGATGCCCAGCGCGTCCAGCCACTTGGTCCGCGCAAGTTGGCCGAGGTTCATGGCAAGATAGTAGTGGCCTTCGGGCAACGTCGGTGAACGAATCGTCAACGGGCGGCAGACCGCGATACCTTCATTGGCGAGCTTGGCGCGCTCCTCATCCGACGCGGCAAACTCACCACGCCAGAAGCACGCGCGACCCAGCTCCCACGCGGCCGCCACGGCGTTGGTGTCGGCCTGGGATTTCTTCCGGGCGGCGATGAGTTGTCGCTCGGCCGCTTCGGCAAACTTCGGAGAGAACGAGGCCAGCGGAATGTCGCCCGGGGGCTTGGCTGGCGGGACGGCTGCCTCGACGGGCAGTTGCCCGAGGCCAGCCAGCAACGCGGCCAATCCACCAAGGAGGGCGGAATTAAGCGTTGCGAATCGGAAAGCACGCGACATACTCTGCTGCAATGCGTTTTAGTTGGAAACGGTCGCTGTTGGCAATCCTCCCGATGCTGTTGCTCGGGACGGCGGGCTGCGGCGGTTTCCGCACTTCGCAGTCGGTCTCGCCTGCGACGTTCCTGCTGCCGGGCATCCCACGGCTGATTCGGTCCACGCCTCCCGCCCCGGCGGAGAGCGCGCCTTCGGTTCCGCCCGCGGTTGCCCAGGTAGCCTCAGTTCAATAATCCCATGCGCTTCCCTCTCGCGCTGACGGTCAAGATCGCCAGCCACATCGTCAAACACAAGATGATCAAGCGGACTCCCAAGTTCGCCATGGTCCTCCAACTCGAGCCGTTGCACACCTGCAACCTCACCTGCACCGGTTGCGGGCGCATCCGCGAATACTCCACGTCGCTCAAGGACATGGTGCCGCTGGAACAGTGCCTTGCCGCCGCGCAGGATTGCGACGCGCCGATGGTCAGCATCTGCGGCGGCGAGCCGCTGATCTACCCGAAGATCGAGGAACTGGTGGCCGGCCTGCGCGAGCAGGGCCGCATCATTTACATCTGCACCAACGGCGTCTTCATGCGAAAAAAGATGCGCGAGTATTTCGCCACCGTTTACGATGCTGCGAATCCCGCCCATGAAACGCGCCTCCAAAAGCTGCTGGCCGAAAAGCTCGTCACCGAAAAGGAAGCCGAAGCCATCCGCACCGCCGATGCCGCCGCCAAGGCCAAGGTGGTCATCAAGCCGAGCAAATGGATGTATTGGAACGTCCACGTGGACGGCCTGGAGTTCACACACGACCTCATCGTCGAGCGCGAAGGCGTCTTCAAGGAATGCGTCGCCGCCATCAAGATGGCGAAAATCCTCGGTTATCAGACCGCGACGAACACGACTGTTTACAAGGAGACCGACGTGCAGGAACTCGAGGACATGTTCAAGTTCCTCTCCTCGCTCGACGTGGACGGCCACACCATTTCCCCCGGCTACGATTACGACGCCGCCAAGAAGGACATGGTCAAGCGCCTTGGCCGCGATCCGAAGGAGTTCTTCCTCACCCGCGACATGACACGGAGGAAGTTCGCGAAGATTGAGGAATGGGGTCAGCTCTTCACCATCTTCGGCACGCCGGTCTATCAGGAGTTCCTCGCCGGCAAACGCGAGCTGACCTGCACCGCATGGGCCATCCCGACCTACAACGTGAAGGGCTGGAAAGCGCCGTGCTACCTGATGACCGACGGCCATTATCCGACTTACGCCGAGATGCTCGGCAAGGTGAACTGGGAAAAATACGGCGTCGTGGATGGCGTGGCGCGCGACCCGCGCTGCGAGCACTGCATGGTCCACTGCGGCTATGACCCGAGCGGCGCGCTGAGTGACAAGCCGCGCGACAGTTGGATCAACATGAAATACAACTTCGGCGCTCGGCCAAAAGCATTCGCTGCCAGCCCGGAATTGGAGAAACGCGCCTTCAACGGCGTGACCATCGGCAAAGGCCATCTCGCCGAAGCCAAGGCCGCCATCAACCCTGCGGCCAGCGCACGCGGAGCCTTCACCCGTAAGGACGAGGATCACGCGCACGCACCCGTCACCAATGGCGGAGGTTCCTGTGGCACTGGCGACACCTCGCAGCGCGATGACCTGCTCGCGAAGATCAAAGCCAACGGCTCGATCACCTCGAAAGCTGAATAGCGCTTCAGCAAACTACGCTCGCTGGATGAAGATTCCATGAGCACTCTTTTCCTCTCCCCTCCGAGCTTCGACGGCTTCGATGGCGGAGCGGGCGCGCGGTATCAGGCACGGCGCGAGGTCACCAGCTACTGGTATCCCACCTGGCTCGCGCAGCCCGCCGCGCTCGTGCCCGGCAGCAAACTTCTCGACTGCCCGCCGCACGACATTGACGTCGCCGGGTGTCTCGGCATCGCGAAGGACTTCGACCACGTCATCATCAACACCTCCACGCCCTCGCTGAAAAATGATTGCAAAGTCGCCGAGGCCATCAAGCAGCAGCGGCCCGCCACCAAGATCGGCTTCGTCGGTGCGCACGCGATGGTGCTGCCCACCGAGACGCTGAAGGCCTCGTGGGCGATCGATTGGGTCGGCCGCAAAGAATTCGACTTCACCTGCAAAGAAGTCGCCGAAGGCCGCGAGCTTTCGACCATCAAGGGCCTCTCCTACAAGGACGGCGAAGGGAAGATTAAGCACAACCCCGAGCGCGAGATGATTGCCGACATGGACTCGCTCCCGTGGGTCGCGGACGTCTACAAGCGCGACCTCGAGATCGAGAAGTATTTCATCGGCTACCTCCAGCATCCCTACGTCTCGATGTATACGGGCCGCGGCTGCCCGGCGCAGTGCACCTTCTGCCTCTGGCCGCAGACCATTGGCGGGCACAAGTATCGCGTCCGCAGCGCGCAGAACGTCGCCGACGAGATGGCCTACATGAAGAAAACCTTCCCGCAGGTGCGCGAGTTTTTCTTCGATGACGACACCTTCACCGCGAACCTCCCGCGCGCCCGCGAAATTGCAAAGAAGCTCGGCCCGCTAGGAGTGGACTGGAGCTGCAACAGCCGCGCGAACCTCGACTACGACACCATCAAGAGTTTCAAGGACAACGGCCTTCGCCTCTTCCTTGTCGGCTACGAGAGCGGCAACGACGAAACGCTCACGCGCATCAAGAAAGGCGTCACCACCGCCGAGATGCGCCGCTTCACCAAGGACTGCCACAAGGCCGGCGTCGTCATCCACGGCACGTTCATTCTCGGCCTGCCGGTCGAGACGAAGGAAACCATCGAGCAGACCATCAACTTCGCGAAGGAACTCGACGTCTTCAGCCTGCAAGTCTCGCTCGCCGCGCCGTATCCGGGCACCGAACTTTACGAACAGGCCAAACTCAACGGGTGGTTTGTGAAGAAGGACAAAACCGACCTCGTGGAAGACGACGGCCTTCAGCAAAGCACCCTCGCCTATCCCAATTGCTCCAAGGAAGAAATCTTCGCCAGCGTCGAACGCTTCTACCACCGCTACTACCTCCGCCCCAAGCCCGTCTTGCGCATCATTCGGACGATGCTTGAGGACAAAGATGTCTGCGTTCGCCGCGTCCGCGAAGGCTACGAGTTCTTCAAGAGCATGGCCGAACGTCGCAGCGACCTCGCCGCCGCAACGGCTAACGGCTGACGGGTCAGTTTTGGGAGCGGTTTCCTGCGAGCTTACTTCCCTGCCCCTGGCACTGGCGGCGCAGCGCTCCAGTGCCACAGCGTCAATCCCTTGAGATCACGCACCAAGACTTGTTCACCGCTCACGGCGACATGCGCCCACGCTTCCGAGTCGGCAACCTTTCGGGAGTCGATCACGTTGAACTTCTCCGGCGTAGCCTGAAGCAGGAACAATGTTCCCCGCTCGTCCAACGCGAGTAACCGGTCCGCGTTTGCTACGAGACTCCAGTATTTGCCAAAACTCTTGTCACTCACCCAGCATTCCTTGCCCGTCTTCAACTCGAAACACGTGATGCGCTGGCTCTTTAGGTGTTCGTAAATATGCCCTTTCACCAGCACAGGTGTGGACATGTAACCCTGTGCTTTATGCGTCCAAGCAGGTTCGAGCCGGAATCGCCCCGCCGTCTCGATCACGCGGAACGCGATTGTCTTCCCGCCGTAAGTGCTGGTGAAGATCAGATCGTCTTGCACGATGGGCGTAAGAATGTTCATCCCGCGAAACGCCTCGACGGGCTGTGTCCACATCGGCTTGCCCGTCTCCAGTTCCAACCCGGCCAATAATTGCCGCGTCTGCACTACGAGCTGCCGTTTGCCCCCCAAAGTGGCGATGACCGGAGACGAAAACACACTGCCCCACATCCCGCCCTCGTCCGCGAGACTCCGCCAACGCAGTTTGCCGGTTCGCTTGTCGAGACACACAACCGCCGCCCCGGCCTGCGTGTAAACAAACTCGCCGTCCACTAGCGGAGACGACACATAACCAAACGCTGGCACCGGCGCCTTGGCCTCCGCCGGGAAATCCACCCGCCAACGCACCTTGCCGGTGGAAACTTCCAGGCACACCAGGACATCCCGGATTCCGGCCACGAACAAATTCTCGCCATCGCAGGCAGGCGTGGCGCGAATCCAATCGCCATTGGACTTCGCAAAGAACGGGACGGACAACGCCCCTTCCCATTGCGCGCGCCACAGCTCCTTGCCCGTCGCCCGATCCAGCGCCCGAACCACCTCGTGCTTCCGGTCCACCGTCTCGGTGACAAACACCCGTGGGCCCACGACCAACGGGGTGGAATAACCCGGCCCCAGTTCCACACGCCAGCGCGAGACCAGATGCTCTGCCTTCAAGTCCGCCGGCCAAGCGGGACCACTCGTGTGTCCGTCGCGTGACGGGCCACGCCATTGCGGCCAGTCCGGCGACGATGCCAGCCCCCCTGCCCCGCTTAAGCCGAGCACCATTCCCAAACACCAGCGGGGCCACCGGAAAAAGCTAAAAACTGATTTCATGCAAGGCACGAAACTACGCAGAGAACCGATCAAGTCAAACGACTGAGCCATTTTTCTCCCCCTCGTGCGCCGCCCCTGCCGACGGACGGTTAAAACCTCCTCCGCCCTGATGCCATTGATTGCCTCAATGTGAATTTCCATTCTTATCGATTACCTCAATGGCGCAGAACCCCATCATTCTCCCTGCGTGAAACCCGTGTTCGCAATGCACCTAATGCGGCGTTCATGCGGGGGCGTTGCCCGAGCACCCGGGCAACGCTTCCGCTCCGCCGACCGCCACCCCAACCTCCACCCAGTGCTCCTCTTGGCCATCGCCCTCGCAACTGGCGTCGGCTGTGTGGGCACTGAGCGCCATCCCGAGGCTGACATGGCCGGCACCAAGCGCCTCCTCGCGATGTCCCAGCCCACCGAGCAAGCCGCACCCCACCAGTTGCAGCGACTCCAAGCGGCGTTCCTCAGGGACGACGGCACCCTCCTCCTCCAAATCCAAGGCAAGCCCGTGAACGCCGCCAAAACCCAGCCCTGCACCCTGGAAATCCCGCCGCCAAAACCCTCTTCCCCGACCGATGCTCTCGCCCGACGCGTCGAAGTTCCCAGTTCCGCGCTGCACTTGGGCTGGGACGCCACCCTTACTAACGCCCACCCGCTCCCCATCGGCCCCGTCATGACGCTCAAGGCCAAGGAAGTCTATGATTGGAACCGCCTCACTTTGACTGAAGGCCAGACCGAAGAAATCCGCCTCGTGCAGCGCCTCGACTCGGTCAACCAATGGGAACTTCTCCTCCTGCGGGCACAGCCCAAGCCCACCCAAAACCGCTTCACCATCTTTGAAGTCCGCCCCACCATGGTCCCGGTCGGCCACCGAGCCCTGTTGGTGCTCATGCCCTTCGCTTTGGCCGAGGATGCACTGACGAATGTGGGCGCTCCGGTAGGCACTGCGGGAGCTGTGCCAGCAGTCGGAGCGGCCCTGTATTTTACCGGCTCGCTGCCTGTCGTGGCGGTGGTGGTGACTTGCCAGTTCCTTTGGAAGGGAACCAAGGCGGTCGGCCAAGCCATCGGTTTGGTTGAGAAGGAAAGCACTCCCTAGAAACTAATCCACCGGCCCCTCGCCCCCAGACATCGTCATGCAACCAACCATCAACCAACCCATTGCAACCCTATGAAAAAATGGTCCCTCATCGTCGCCGCGCTCTATGGCCTGATCTTGGTCACATTGTTTGTTCCCGTGGCCGCTTTCGCACTGATTAAGAACGGTGAACTCAATCTGAAGTATCCGGCTTATGCCCTTGGCTCGTGGGTCTTCTGGCTGACTATCGCCGTGCTGGTCCTCGCTCAGTTTGCCCTCCTGCGCGTCCCTGTGGCGCTGGCACACCGGCGGCCCGTGAAACAGCGCTCCGTTTGGAGCACGGTCCTTGCGGCGGCTTTCATGATGGGTTTGTTGGTGTTTGGCTTTGGCTTGTCCCTTTGCGAGTTGATCGCTCATGGGATGGAAAGCCGCGATTGTGAAACCTATTTTTGGGTGTCCCTCGGCTTTGCGCTCACCAGTTGGGCGCTGTGGACGGTCTATTTCTACCAAGCCACCAAGACCGCTGCGCCAGCCGACCCAATGGCACGCCTCCAGCGCCGGTTGTGGACCGGCAGCATCCTCGAACTGCTCGTAGCGGTTCCCACCCACATCGTCGCGCGGCAGAGGACTGATTGTTGTGCTGGTTACATGAGCTTCATCGGCCTCACCTGCGGCATCTCGGTCATGCTCTTCGCCTTTGGCCCTGCCGTGTATTTCCTCTTCGTCGAGCGGTGGAAGCGCCTGCATCCCAAAGCCTGAGTGGGCAGCCACTGGACCGCGCCCTTGCGGCAAGGCTTAGTCGCGTGCCACCCCTCCAGCGTGGACCAGCCCCAGTTACGCTCTGACCAAGGCCAGTCCGGCACTGACTGGCCTTGGTCGTTGAGGAACCGGGGAACTTCTTTCCTGGACCGGGGAACTTCCCTGCCGGACCAGCGCCGGTCGGCGTCTGACTTAGGTAAGTCTGGCGCGGACGTAGTTAAGTCCGTCACGGACCAAGTTAAGTCGGCCGCTGACTTGGTTAAGTCCGTCGCCCACCAAGGCCCGTTCATGCCGGACCAAGGCTAGTCCGAGGCTGACCAAGGTTAGTCCAAGCCGGACTTTGGCTGGTTCCCAGCCCACGGATGCTGATGCGGCACAGTGAGTTGCCCCGTCCCCTTGAAGCATCCCAACGGGATTCCGGCCGCCAGCCCTTTTGAGGCTGCCCGATGTCCGGCGACGGCTCTGTCGCGCTCGTCCGCCACTTTTTCCTTGAATCTCTTCAGCGAATTACAACCATTAGCCAATCCATTGCATTCCTGAGCCATGACCACGGTGGTCATGCCGTGCTTTGCATGGAGGTAAAACAAACAACACTGCAAAACCATGAGCACACAACACGTCAGTCTTGCGTTCACGCAACTCCCCGACTCCGAACTCGATGAGTTCGCCGGTGGAGTGATCACCAACATGACCGGTAACACGTCCTTCCCCACGCCCGCCGTCAGTATGGCGGCGCTGGGCACCGCCCGGACGAACTTCGTCAACGCCATGGCTGCCATGGCCCAGGGCGGCACCGCCGCGACCGCCGCGAAGAACGCGGCCCGCGAAACCTTGGTGGACCTGCTCCGGCAGGAGGCCCTCTATGTGCAGGGCGCGGCCGACAACGACCTCACTGTCCTGCTCTCCTCGGGCTTTGAAGCCGCGAGCACGAACCGGACACAGTCGCCCTTGGAGACTCCGAGCATCCTGAAGATTCTCAACGAGGCCAGCACGCAGCTTGTCCTGCGCGTCACCCCCATCAAGAACGCCCGGACCTACGAGACCCGCTACTACACCACGCCCGGCCAGTGGCAGTCTGGCGGTCTCTCCACGCAAGCCCGGCGCATCGTCATCGAGGGCCTCACGCCCGGCACCACCTATACCTTTGCCGTGCGCGCCATCGGCGGCAGCACCGGGCATAGCGATTGGAGCGATGCGGTGAGCCATATGTGCCTGTGACAAGGAAGGACGGAGATAAACAAGGAAAGCAGGCAGGCAGGAAAAGCAGACACATGGTAGGGCGCGTCTGTCCCCAGCGCGCCGGTTGGGCGAACGGAAGGCCCGGCGGCGCGCTGCGGACAGCGCGCCCTACCTTCCTTCTCCCTTCCTCGGAGGAGGGGAGAAGGTGGCCGAAGGCCGGATGAGGGGTGAGGCCGCTGGTGCCAACGTGGAAACCCCTCACCCCGGCCCTCTCCTCTCATCCGATGAAGGGAGAGGGAGAAGAAGCACGCTGCTGTCTGACAAGCCGGCTTGCTTCCTGCCAGGGTAAACGGGTTTGCGCCTTAATGGGCCGGAACACCCGGCTGAAGCCGGG